>JAFSIJ010000077.1 GCA_017439845.1 Clostridia bacterium
ACTAAAATTATTTCGAGTCAATAAAAAATTTCAAATTTCGGCAATTTTTTTGAAATTTAAAGCCCTTTTTCCACATTTGCACTTTTTATAAATATATGTTAATATGTATTATGTTAGTAGAGGTGTGATGATGAATATAGGAAATTTGGAAATTTCGGGCTTTGCGGCTCTTGCTCCTATGGCAGGGGTTGCCGATAGGGCTATGCGCGAAATATGTCGCTTATATGGAGCCGCCTTCACTGTTGGCGAGCTTACAAGCGCTAAAGGTGTAAGCCTTGGGGATAAGAAATCCGAAGCTCTTTTGAGCATTGGTGAAAAAGAACGACCGAGCGCATCCCAGCTTTTCGGCTCCGACCCAGAGGTTCTTGCCGAGGCGGCAAAATTAGGTCTTAAATTCTCCCCTGATTTCATAGATATAAATATGGGCTGTCCTGCTCCAAAGGTTGCCGGCAACGGAGGCGGAAGCGCTCTTATGAAGAACCCTGTCCTCGCAGAGCAAATCGTGAGGGCGGTTGTAGGGGCTGTCGATGTCCCTGTAACAGTTAAATTCAGAACGGGTTGGGATGAAGAAAGCATAAATGCGGTGGAGCTTGCAAAACGCTGTGAAGCGGCAGGCGCTTCGGCTGTTACTGTTCACGGGAGAACAAGAAAGCAGATGTATGCCCCGGGGATTGACTATAAAACGATAGCCGAAGTTAAAAAAAGCGTTCAAATTCCCGTTATTGCAAACGGAGATATTTGCGATGGCGAGAGTGCCAAATATATGTATGAAGTGACAGGCTGCGATTTCGTTATGGTCGGCCGCGGCGCTCAAGGAAATCCCTTTGTTTTTAGCGAGATAAATGCTTTTCTTGAGGGAAGGCATTATACTCCGCCAACCCTCGAAGAACGATTTAGAGTTATGAAAGAACAAATAGCCTTAATGCATAAATATAAGGACCCGCACAACGCAATTTTAGAATCAAGAAAACACACTGCTTGGTATATGAAAGGTCTTCACGGTGCTGCCGAGCTTAGAAGAATGTGCGGCGAAATATCAAGCCTTTCGGATATTGATAGAATTTGCGAAAAAGCACTTGAAGAGAACATATAATTGTGATAAAATTTATTAGTAAAATTTTGAAATTAGAGGTTATAAACTATGTCAGGACATTCCAAATGGAACAACATTAAAAGAAAAAAAGAAAAAACCGATGCCGCAAAGGCAAAGGTGTTTACCAAGGTTGGTAGAGAAATTGCTGTTATAGTTAAAATGGGCGGCGCAAACCCTAATGAGAACAGCAAATTAAAGGATGCTATTGCTAAAGCAAAGGCGGCAAACGTTCCTAACGATAACATTGAAAGAATTATCAAAAAGGCGGCTGGCGATGGTGAGGCTAATAACTACGAGGAGTTAATCTACGAAGGTTATGGACCGAACGGTGTTGCGGTTGTTGTTGAAACCCTTACCGATAACCGTAACCGCACCGCAGGTGAAATGCGCCACTATTTTGATAAATGCGGCGGAAATTTAGGTCAATCCGGCTCGGTTATGTTTATGTTTGACCGCAAGGGTATCATAGATATCGAGGCAGAGGGCAAGGATGAAGATACCGTTATGGAGGCTGCTCTCGAGGCAGGCGCTGAGGACTTTACCTTTGATGGTGATGTTTTCGAAATCGTTACAGAGCCTAATGATTTAGGCGCAGTTCGAGATGCGCTTGAAGAAAAGGGATATGAATTCCTTGTTGCCGAAGTGCAATATGTTCCCCAAACTATGACCGCCATTGATGATGAAGAGGCAGTTACTAAAATGGAAAAACTTATCGATATGCTTGAAGAGAACGATGATGTTCAAAACATTTGGCATAACTGGGAAATGCCTGAGGAATAATTAAATGCTCTTCACGTTTGCTTTTTTCTTCAACAGTATATTTTTAGGTGTTGGGCTTGCTATGGATGCCTTTTCGGTATCCCTTGCTAACGGGCTTAATGCTCCCTGCATCAAGTGGAAAAAGATGTCGCTTATAGCAGGCACATTCGCCCTATTCCAAATCCTAATGCCGCTTATCGGTTGGTTTTGTGTTCACAACATTGCGCGTTATTTCTCGGTCTTTCAAAAATTTATCCCTTGGATAGCACTTGTATTGCTTGCATTTATTGGCAGTAATATGCTGATAGAGGGTTTAAAGAATAAAGAGGGAGAATGCAACGAGCAAACAAAGGCATTAACCTTTGGTGGACTAATAGTTCAAGGTATTGCAACCTCTATTGATGCGCTATCAGTCGGCTTCACTATTTCAAATTACAATACCATAATGGCAATAGTTTCCTGCCTTATAATCGGTATCGTTACCTTCTTTATTTGCCTTGGCGGAATAGCGCTTGGCAAAAAGTTTGGAACAAAACTTGCCGGCAAGGCTTCTATTTTAGGCGGCGTTATCTTAATACTTATCGGAATTGAAATTTTCTTAACAGGTGTAATATATTAAAAGTAAACGGTCTTGAGGTTAAACCTCAAGACCGTTTTTTATTTTTTAATCTTTTTAGGGCAATGCTCGGCAAGAGGGCACCTTTCGCAAAATGCCTTTCTCGCTGTGCAAATATCTCTGCCGAAAAGTACTGCTCTATGGCAAAAATCGTTTGATTTATCGCTTGGCAATATCTTTCGCATTTGCATTTCAACTTTCAGCGGGTCGGTTGTATCAACAAAGCCGAGCCTGTTAGAAAGCCTTATAAAATGAGTATCGGCAACAACTGCCGCTTTTTTATAGATATCTCCGCAAACAAGGTTTGCTGTTTTTCGCCCAACACCCGGAAGGCGAGTTAATTCCTCAATGGTATCAGGAACTATGCCGCCATATTCCTCAGTTAGCATTTTCCCTATTCCAACCAAATCCTTTGCCTTTGTTTTATAAAGGCCGCAGGTTTTAATAAGCTCTTCAACCTCACTTATTTCAGCCTTTCCCATACTTTCGGCATCGGGGAAACGCTCAAAAAGAGCAGGTGTTACCATATTCACCCTCGCATCAGTACACTGCGCCGAAAGGCGAGTTGCGATAAGCAGCTGAAAGGCATCATCATATTGGAGCGAGCAAATCGCATCGGGATAAAGTTTTTCGAGGCTTTCTATTGCAAAGTGCGCTAATTCTTTTTTACGCATTAGCATCAACCAGCTTTAAGTCACCATTCTTTATGAGTCCTAATTTTCTCATAGCCTCGGCGATACCGAGTGAAACAACTGCAGGCGCTATAAAGTGCATAATTGCGATTTCGAGGAGAGCAAGACCTGCCGACATACCACCCGCAGTCATACTCTCAAATGCGGCAAACTGTCCAACAAGACCTGCAGAGCCCATACCCGAGCCAACAGGGCTACTAACCATACCAAGCGCCGCCGAAGCAATAGGCCCTAAAATTGCGCTTGAAAGAATAGCAGGAACCCAGATAATCGGTTTTCTAACAATATTTGGCATTTGAATCATAGATGTTCCAATACCCTGTGCAATAAGACCGCCGACCTTGTTTTCTCTATAGCTTATAACCGCAAAGCCGACCATATTACAGCAACAGCCAATAGTTGCCGCACCTGCGGCAAGACCTGTTAATCCCATAGAAATACCGATAGCTGCGGAGGAAATCGGGAGGGTTAGCAAAATACCCATAACAACCGAAACGATTATACCGCCGATAATAGGACTGTTTTCAACATTTATATTAACAAGGCTTCCTATCCATTTCATAGCATAAGAAATATAAGGGCCAACAAAGTAGCCTGCCGCCGCACCTGTTAAGATACAAGCAAGCGGAGTTACAAGAATTTCAACCTTGGTTTTACCCGAAACTAAAGCGCCGATTTCTATTGCAACATAAGCCGCAATAAATGCGCCGAGTGGCTCTCCGGGGGCTCCCACCGCGAAGCTTTCAATAGAAACATTCGGGAAAGCTCCGATAAGACCTGCAACAGCCGCCGAAACGGTTGTTAGCGGTGATGACTTTAATTTACAAGCAACACCAACGCCGATGCCTGCGCCCGTTAAGGTTTTGGCAACGCTTCCCATAGCATTCAGATAAACCGCAACCTGATTATCGCCGATAAGCTTCGCTATCTGACATATAATCGTTCCGATAATGAGTGTGGAAAAAAGACCATACGCCATACCTGAAAGTCCATCGATAAAAAGTCTGTTAAAATATTTTTTCATCTTTTTTCACTTCCCTTTTTTATTGATTTATTATACAATGTTTTATATATTTGTGCAAGTATATCTAATAATGTTTTGCAAATAATTATTTTAATAGGAGGAATATACTTTGAAGACTATTGCTTTTTTTGATACAAAGCCTTATGACAGGGAAAGTTTTTCAAGGCTTGCTGATGAAAATCTTAACATCCGTTTTTTCGAAAATAAGCTCAATGCTGACACCGTTTCAATGGCGGCTTGCTGCGATGGTGTTTGCGCATTTGTAAACGATAGCATTGATAAAACTGTTATTGATAAATTAGAGGAGTATGGAGTTGGGGTTGTTGCACTTCGTTGCGCAGGCTACAACAATGTTGATCTAAAGCACGCAAACGGAAAAATCAGAATTTTGCGCGTTCCCGCTTATTCGCCCTATGCGGTTGCCGAGCATACTATGGGTCTAATTCTAACCCTTAACCGCAAGCTTCACCGCTCATATATCAGAACCCGCGACCATAACTTCTCTCTCGAGGGGCTAACAGGCTTTGACCTTAAGGATAAAACGGTCGGCATTATAGGAACGGGTAAAATCGGCTGTGTTTTTGCCGATATTTGCAAAGGCTTTGGAATGAATATTTTAGGCTTTGACCCTTACCCTAACGAAAATTTTAAGGGTGAATATGTGGACCTTGATACACTTCTTGCAAGCAGTGATATTATATCGCTTCACTGCCCATTAACTAAGAAAAACACCCATCTTATAAACCGAGAAACGATAGAAAAAATGAAAAAAGGAGTTTATATCATAAACACCTCCAGAGGTCGACTTGTTAGCACCGAGGCTCTCATTGAGGGCATTAAAACAGGTAAGGTTGGTGCGGCAGGACTTGATGTTTACGAAGAAGAAACCACACTTTTCTTTGAAGATTATTCAGAAGAGGTGTTGCTTGATGATAAACTATCAACCTTGATATCTATGCCGAATGTTATTGTGACATCGCACCAAGCCTTTTTAACGAGAGAAGCACTTGATGCAATAGCCAAGACCACACTTCAAAATCTAACCGATTATTTTTCGGGCAAAGAACTTATAAATGAAGTAGTTGTCAACAGATAAAACTTGTGGTATAATCATTTTCGAAAGAAGGATGATTATGACTAAAATTTATCTTATCCGCCACTGTGAAGCAGAAGGTAACCACCGCCGCGTTTTTCAGGGGCATATAAATACCGATGTCACCGAGCTCGGTGCAAAACAGCTTGATGTTTTAGCTGAGCGTTTCCGCGATATCCATATTGATAAAATATATTCAAGTCCGCTCTTGCGAGCAATGAAAACTGCCGAGGCGGCAGCAAGATACCACGACCTTGAGGTTATACCTTATGATAATCTGATTGAGCTTAACGGCGGTGTTCTTGAAGACCAACCTTTTGAAGAAGTCTTTGGCAACAACCCCGATTTAGCTGATACATGGAACAACCATCCGCAAGACTTTGCTCCCGATAAGGGCGAGCCGATGCGTGAGGCTTATGAGCGCATTTTTGAAGCATTTAAGTTCCTTGCGCAAAAGAATAAAGACACCACCTTTGCCATTTCGGCTCACGGCGGCGTTATAAGATGCCTTTTATGCCGCTTAATCTATAATGATATTAAACGCTTGAAGGATGTTCCTTGGAGTGATAACACCGCAATAAGCCTTGTTACCATGGATGATTACTCTAATTTTAAACTTGAATTTTATAACGATGCATCTCATCTTCCCGAAGAGTTAATTCCGCAGCGTTCAAGACTTGATTCCTATGCCACATCAGGAGATAATAAAAAATGATTATAATGTCGGTTGATTTGGGGAAGGCTCGAACAGGCATTGCAGTTAGCGATATTTCTGAGAGCTTCGCCTTTCCAAAGGTGGTTATAAATGAATATAATTCCGAAAAGCTGATTGATAAAATTTGCTCTGTAGCAGCAGAACTTGGAGCCGAGTTAATCGTTGTTGGTAACCCTAAAAATATGGATGGCAGCGAAGGTTGGCGCGCGCAGGAATGCAAAGAAATAGCCGAAAAAATAAAATTAAAAAGCGGCAAGGAAATCATTCTTTGGGATGAACGCTGCACAACCGTTAGCGCTCACACTGCTCTTAATGCAACCAATACCCGCGGAAAAAAGAGAAAGAATGTTGTTGATGCAGTTGCGGCGGTTATAATTTTAGAGGATTATTTAAGTTTTAGGAAAAATACAAAGAACTGAAGTGATAGGTCACTTCAGTTCTTTTCTTCTTTTCCTTCTTATTCTGTTTATATGTCTTTCAAAATCTCCGCTTAAAATAAGTTGAGATAAAACATACTGCTCAAAAACAGGCACTGTGCAGGAATAAAAGCCAAGCTTTTCTTCGAACTCACGAAGTAAATTTTTAGGTAAGATAAGGTAGCCAACACGCATCGCAGGAGCAACCGTTTTAGAAAAGGTGTTGAGATATAAAACCCTGCCCTCGTTATCGAGCGAGAACACTGTATCCTCATTCTTTTTCGAAACGGTTAATTCCGAATCATAGTTATCCTCGATTATATAGGCATCCCTTTCACGCGCCCATTTAATATATTCATATCTCTTGGTTGCATTGGCGGTTATACCACTTGGGAAGCTGTTAAAGGGGGTTATATGAAGAATGTTCGCCTGTGTTCTTTCAAGCTCACTTGTTTTAATGCCTCCATTTCCCATTTTTAAGGCTTCGCACATAACACCATTCGCCTCATAAACTCGGCGAATTTTTTCATAGCACGGGCTCTCATAGGCATAAATTTTATTCTTGCCGAAAAGCTGAACTATAAGACTATATAAATACTCGGCTCCCGCGCCGATTATCACCTGCTCGGGCGAAACGACTATCCCGTTATTCCTCGCAAGATATGAGCTAATAGCACCGCGAAGCTCCGCAGTTCCGTGGTTTGGAGATTTAACGAAAATTTTATCTCCATAATCGAGTAAAACACGCCTTGCTGTTTTTGCAAAAACCGAAAAAGGAAATTCGCCCGATGACGAATGAGTGTGAATTTCGGGCATTTCATAGTTTATTGGCATTTCGGCTCTTGCACTGAAATCCTTTAGTCTATATATCACAAAATATCCGCTTCTCTCACGAGCCTCGATATATCCCTCATCGCAAAGAAGCATTACCGCGTGTTGAACAGTGATAACACTAAGACCTGTTTCTGTGGCAATAGTTCGCTTTGAGGGCAGTTTTGAGCCAAAAGGAAACATCTGCGAAACAATATCATTTTTCATTTGCTCATATAACTGCAAATAGGCAGGACTCGAGCTTTCGTTATCTATATGGTATTTCATCT
>JAFSIJ010000078.1 GCA_017439845.1 Clostridia bacterium
AGAGTTTCCTGGTCAAGACTATCGATAGAGCCGCGCTTGAAAACCTCTTTCAAGAAGGTTTCACAAAGTGTTGTTGGCAACTGATAAATAAGTCTTGCAATACCAAGGTTATCATAAGAAACGATAGTTTTCTCGGTATCGAAAACCTTTCCAACCTCTAAAGCTGCCTGCGCTTCCTTGAAGGAACGAGCAAGGTCCTTTATGTTGCTAACGGTTGTTCCAATACCAATTGTTACGTGAAGATAGAACTCACCGGAAATTGTATCAGCGATGGTTGATGCTAATTTTTCGATAGTTTTAGAATCAATACCTGCCTTGGTTTCCTTAACAAGAGCAATATCATTCTCGTTTATGCTGATAACGAAATCTTTTGACTTATCAGGGAAAAGGTTTTGAACAATATCATAAATTGAAATATCGTTTGAATCATTTGAACGGATTAGGAAAACAGTTCGCGAAACATCACTGTTGAAGAATAATTCACGTGCTTTAAGATGAATATCTCCAAGAAGAATATTATCAAGGATAACATTCTTGATGAAATTGCTTCTATCGTATTTTTCATCATAATAGAACTTGATATTTGAAAAAGCAACCGATAGTATTCCTGCATACTTAGAAGCGACAACATCATTACCCTCAACAAAAACAGTATAGTTAGTACCCTGATTTCCGGTTATTGTCTTAAACGTGTAGCCATCGGCGCTAAAGCTCTCCCCTGATGAAACAACAACATCAAAGGCTTCGCCTATTTTTGAAAGCTCACTACAAGCGATAATACTAAAGTTTTCATCAACCACACCAAAGGTACGGTCAACAGCATCCTTCATTTGATGAATTACACCTTGAAAAAGACGATTAGACATATTCGAACACATCCTATATTTTATATATAATCATAGATAATATTATTTTACACAAAAACGCAACATATTGCAAGCATTATATTCGAAAATACACAAAAAAGTTACAATTTATTACAAGAAAAAATAAAATATCCCGAGAACTTTTCTCGGGATATTTTTTAGATTAAATTAAAACTCCTCGTTTGCAGGCAGAAACACATTTTCCGCAACCGGTGCAAAGTGAATAATCAACAACTGCTAAGTTGTTTTCAACCTTAATTGCACCGCTTTCGCATGCCTTTTCGCAAAGTTTACAAGCAACGCAGGAAACCTTGCAGTTTTTAACAACGGGAGCTCCCTTTTGCTTGTTAGAACAGTTAACCGTTACGCTATGCTTTTTAGGAATAAGGCTTATCAAGGATTTAGGACAAACCGGAATACACTTACCGCAAGCCATACACTTATCCTCGCAAATAATCGGTCTTCCGTTTTCAAGTGTTATTGCATCAAAGGGACATTCCTTAACGCAGTCACCAAACCCGATACAACCATAGCTACAGCTTACGGGACCTGCATAAATCTGCGATGCAGCAGTACAGCTCATAAGGCCTTCATAGCTGTATTTATTAAGAGTTTTTTCGCAGTTACCTTTACAAGCAATAAACGCAACCTTTGGCTCACTTGTCAGCTCAACGCCTAATATTTCAGAAATCAAGGACAGTGCAGTTTCGCCACCGGGAGCACATTTATTCGGTTCTGCCTCCCCTGCCGCTACAGCTGCGGCATATCCATCACATCCTGAATAACCACAAGCACCACAATTGGCGCCCGGCAAAGCCTCGCGAATTTTTTCCTGTTTTTCATCAACAGGAACCGCCATATACTTTGAAGCAAGCGCAAGACCGACACCGGCAATTAAACCTATTACAGCAACAATAACAACAGCAATAAAAATTTCCATATCATTACCCTCCTATTCCGGCAAAGCCTAAGAATGAAAGGGATACGAGTGCCGCCGCAATCAAGGTTATCGGCAGTCCCTTAAGGAATTCAGGCACATCGGCATTCTCAATTTTTGAGCGAACACCTGCAAAAAGCAACATTGCAAGCATAAAGCCAAGACCTGCCGCAAGTGCATTGAATAATGACTGAACAAAATTCATATTCTCGGTTATATTAAGCATTGTAACACCAAGAACTGCACAGTTAGTGGTGATAAGCGGTAAATATATACCAAGTGCATTATAAACCGGCTTGATAAAACGCTTTAAAACTATCTCGATTAGCTGAACAATAGCAGCAATTACGAGAATAAATACTATTGTTTCAAGATAGGTATATTTTGGATAAAGCAAATAGGTATAAATTGGATGAGTAACCGCAGTTGCAACAACCATAACCAAGGTTACCGCAACACTCATTGAAAATGCGGTTCCCGGCTTTTTGGAAACGCCGAGGAAGGGACAAATTCCAAGGAATTTTGAAAGCACCATATTATCCGTTAGGATGCCGGCAAGAAGGATGGCGACTATAGAGGTTGTATTATTCATCTGCCGTCACCTCCTCGCACTTTGAGGCATTTTGGCACATAGCCTTAGAGGGACAGTTTTCACAACCCAAATGCTCAACGATTTTCTTGCCATTTTTCTTTGCAATGGCATTAGAAGCCGCAACCAAAATACCGAAAACGAAGAAGCCGCCCGGAGGCAAAAGGAAAACTATCATGGGGCTTATGAACTGCGAAGTAACACTAAGGCCGAAAACAGTTCCTGCACCAAGAAGCTCGCGAATAGCTCCCATAAGCGTTAAAACCGCAGTAAAGCCTATGCCCATTCCAAGACCATCAAGTATGCTTGGAACAACCGAGTTTTTAGAAGCAAACATCTCGGCTCTTGCCAAAATGATACAGTTAACAACTATAAGTGGAAGATAGATTCCGAGTGCTGTGTCAATCGAAGGTAGAAATGCCTTAACAAGCATTTGAACAACGCTAACAAATCCTGCTATAACAGTTATAAATGCAGGAATTCTAACCTTATCGGGAATAACATTGCGGAGCAACGAAATAACGATATTCGAACAAACAAGAACAATCGTTGCAGAAACACCCATTCCAATACCGTTGATTGCGGCAGTTGTTACCGCAAGTGTGGGACAAGTTCCAAGAACCAATCTCAAAACTGGGTTTTCTTTAATAAAACCATTGGTTAAATAGCTCAAATAACCTTTTTTCATTCTGCCGCACCTCCGTTCGCTGAAATTTTCTCAAATAGCTCTAATGCTTCATTAACTGCATTTGTAACAGCTCTTGAACTGATAGAAGCACCTGTTACTGCGTTAATTTCATTGCTTGAAGCATTAGCTCCGTTCTTAACAACTGTAATCTTTCCGTTCTTCTCGGCAAATTGAGAATAGAAGCCTTCCTTTGTCACATTTTGACCAAGACCGGGAGTTTCACCCGAGGCATCTAAAATATCAACACCGATTATCTTGCCTGAAACATCTATAGCGGTCATAACCGAAACATCGCCGCCATATCCCTTTGAAGAAAGGGTGAAAATATATGCCGATGGATTTCCCCCATTTAAAGCAACATTGTACTCATGGTCAGTGCCATCATCCTTTGCTATTGTTTGAGAGAGGAATTCTTCAGCCGAAGCCAAGCTTTCCATAGCCTTGATTTGATTTTCTTTGGCAAGCTTTGAAATTTTATCAACAGTGACAAAATTTGTTAAAGCCAAAGCCAAGGGTATAATAATGCAAATGCTTGTTAAAACTATAATTGGCTTAAAAATATCTTTCCAATTAGCTTTGAAAAAGTTAAATATTTTATTCATATTCCGCACCTCACTTTTTCACGCCAAAAGGCTTATGCATAGTAGCCTTATTGATATACGGAACAAGAATGTTCATCAACAAAATCGCATAGGAAACACCCTCTGTTAATGCTGCAAACTCACGAATAACAAAGGTTAAGATTCCACATCCGATACCGAAAATGATTTTTCCTTTATTGGTGGTTGGAGAGGTTGTGTAATCAGTGGCCATAAATATTGCACCAAGCATAAGTCCGCCACCGAACACTTGTGTTATAACATTACCGCCCGAAATTAAGGAAAGCAAAGCAACCGTTCCAATAAAGCAAAGCGGAATTATTGGCTTGATAACCCTTCTGATTACCAAATACACTCCACCAATCAATAATAGAAACGCCGAGGTTTCGCCAAGACAACCACCATGCATACCGAAGAAAAGTTCTTTGAAAGAAATTTCACCAGCGGCATTTACCAAAGGAGTTGCCGAAGTAACTGCATCATAACGAACGGGTTCATAAAAAACCGTCATAGCAGCGGGGAAAGAAACTAATAGTACAATTCTTGCCGCCATTGCAGGATTCACAAAGTTGAAGCCCAATCCGCCAAACATTTGCTTAACAACAATTATTGCCACAACGCTACCAATAGCCGCCATCCAGAGCGGAACCGCAGAGCTTAGATTCATTGCCAACAAAAGCCCTGTAACAACTGCGGATAAATCGCCAATAGAATTCGGCTTCTTTAAAAGCTTATTCCAAACATATTCAGCCAACACAGCAGATACAACACAAGTTAGAATAAGCAAAACTGCCTTTAATCCAAAAAGAACGCAACCAAAAATTGCCGCAGGAGAAAGAGCAAGAATAACATCGCCCATTATACTCGCCGTTGAGTCAGGATGGCGAAGATGCGGTGATGAAGAAACGGTTAAAACATCTTTCATTACTTACTTTCCCTCCTTAACTGTGCTTTAGCTAAACGCATTGACTGAACAAGCGGTCTTTTTGCAGGACATACATAAGAACAAGAGCCACATTCCATACAAGCGTTCACATTCAAAGTCTTTATTGTTTCAACATTGTTTTTTAAGGCAGCTGCCTCAACCATTGCAGGAAATAGATTCATTGGGCAATACTGCACACATCTTCCACAACGAATACAAGGTGTTGTTTTAAGCGGCTTTGCCTCTTTCATAACAGTAATACCGTTATTGCGTTTTTCAACAACCGCATTCTTATCATTCATAGCTATACCCATCATGGGTCCACCCATAAGAATCTTGCTTGCATTTTCATCAATTTCACCAACGAAATCGAGCAACTCAGCAATAGAAGTTCCAATAGGAACGATAACATTTTTAGGGTCACTAACTGCAGTGCCATCAACAGTGATACGCTTAGAAACGAGTGGCATACCCGTTGTAATAAAACGATAAAGCGTTCCGATACTCGTTATATTCATAACGATACATTTTGCATCGGAAGGAAGCTTTCCGGGACCTACCTTTCTTCCTGTTGCAGAATAAACGATAACCTTTTCAGCACCTTGAGGGTATTTTTCGGGCAATCGCATAAGCTTAACCTTATCCTTAGGGTCGCGCCTGTCAGAAGCGATTTCATAGAGTTTTTTAATTGCCTCATCCTTATTTGATTCAATACAAATCCTAACGCGCTTTAAACCGAGAACACGTTTTATAAGATAAATTCCTTCAAGAACATCATTATAGTTTTCAATGCATTCGCGATAGTCACTTGTAATATAAGGCTCACATTCAGCTCCGTTAACAACGAGTGTTGTGAGTTTTTGTTTTGGATTGGGTGTTAGCTTAACACTTGCAGGGAAACCCGCACCGCCAAGACCAACAAGGCCACAAGCACGCGCTGCTTCGGCTAAATCTTCAGCCTTTTCAACCTTAAATGGTTTAAGATTTGGGTCTTTTTCCATTTCGCCATCCGATTCAATGGTAACACAAACCGAAGGCAAGCCATTCATAATAACCTCACCAACCGACTTTACGGTTCCCGAAACACTTGAATGAATGTTGGCACTAACAAAACCGTTTGCCTCACCTATAAGCGTTCCGACAAAAACCTTATCCCCTGCACTAACGCAAGGATTGGCGGGGGCACCTATATGCTGAGACATAGGTATATTAACAATTTTTGGCGCAGGCATCACAACCGTTTCTTTTTCGGCGGTTGCCTTAAGGTGCGGAAGATTTACTCCGCCTTTTATTCTCTGCACAGGGCGAAGAATACTTTCGCGTTTTTTCATATTTATATCCTCCTATTTGAGATGCAAAAACACAATAATTCATACCATATCATTATACATTGTACAATATCTTGTGTTATTTTACAAGATTTTTTTAATAAAAAATATCGGAAACACTGCAAAGTATTTCCGATATAATTAGTTAAAATTTTAACATTTTTCTAACCGACTTCTGAAGGCGGCAAATATAGAAAACTGCCATCCTTGAAATCGCTATATCATACAGCACAAAAGCTATGTTTAATACTAATAAAATAATTATTATTCCGTATTTGCCAAGGTCATTAAATTCCTCAAATGTTATCCCTAACGTTCTTGAAGTTACAAAATATATTGCAAACACACTAATATTGAAAATAACGAGTTTTGTAATCCAAAGAACTATTCCCTTTAATTTACCATCCAAAACAGCTTTTATTATTGGATAATAACCAAAGAAGAGAACAAAAACAAATTTACTTTCGCTTTCGGCAAGCAAAAAAACGATAATTGAAGCCGCAATATAAACCGAAAAAGCAAGCTTTTTATCGCTTTCAATTACGCACACCATTATAGCAAGGCTTGCTATTCCCGGTGCCGCATAAGTAAAATACGGGAAATATGAAAGAAGCATAAAAACAACGCTTAATGCCGCCATTATTCCACCAAAGGTTATTCTTGTTGTATTTCGCATTTTTTCACCTAACAACAAGAAATAAGGTCGCCGCCCATACATTCACAGCAGCAGTCAGCACAAATAAGGCTTGAACACAAGTCACAACCATCACAACCGCCTCCGGTTGAATAATTATTATACGGATTGCGCTGTCTTCCTGCGCTGCGTTGCGCATTGCGAAGGGCATTTTGATATTCGGGATTAGATGGGTTCATTCGGCAGGCAGTTGCAAAGTTAGTATATGCCTGATCAAACCAACCTCTGCGATATAAAACCGTTCCGTTCAAGAAGTACCACTCGGCATTTCTCGAGCTAACGGGAACACCATCAAGTAAAATTTGAGCCTCTTCCAAACGATTTTGATTGATAAGGTTTCTAACCTCAGGAAAAGATGATGGCTCCGAGTTATAGTTAGCATTACTTCCCTTTGATTTACGGGAGTTGCGCTCATTCATTATAGCATCATAAGCATCATTAACTTCCTTCATCTTCTCCCCTGCCAAATCGGCAAGCGGGTTATCGGCATAGTTATCGGGGTGATACTTCCTCGCAAGCTCACGATAAGCATTTTTAACCTGCTCATCAGTGGCATTCTTAGGTATACCTAAAACGGAATATGGGTCTTTCATTTATTTAACTCCTTTTTAAATGTTTCCTCAAGTCCTACATAAAGTATATTAACCAAAATAGGCTTAAACTTCTTTAAATCAAGTAATTCAAAAGCAAGAGTTGCCTCATTTATACAAAAATAAAGCTTCGAAAATATATCTTCTTTACTAAATTCTTTATCGAATTTAAGGCAATTATATGAGCCTGATTTTAAATCTTGCTCATAATCGCAAGCGGCATCGAGAATATAGATATATCTTCCAAGGCAATATCCAATTCTCTCAAGAATTCTTTTTTGATTTTCATCATCACTGCATAGTGCCAATATTTTTGCCATTGCATTTGCGGTTGGCTGTGCCGCCAAATCAAGAATTTGATTATTTTCATTTTCAAGTTTATTCTGCTCACCAATATATTCACTAACAATTTTTTCAATGTTTGTAAATTGCCTTGCCGCCTTTTTGTAAGGTCTTTTAAATATAGTCCTACATAACAAAAAGAAAAGCTTTTTTATTCCCTTTTCATCAGCAATATTATCAAGCACCTTATAATATAACATAATCATCGCCGCAGCGCAAGACATATCGAAATTTAAAGTATCCTTGCAGTAATTGCATTTTTTCAAAGGATTAAAAGTACATCTACCCTGCACAAACTGTGGGCAATCCTCTTTTAAGGCCATTTCCAATAATGCTAAAAAGGTGAAATCATAGCTTAAAGTAAGGCGTGAGAGAATACCGTATTTTTTACCAAGCTGTTTGCAAAGAGAACAATATATAGCCTTATATGTGTCATATTCCTTAATCTTCATTTCGGGCTTATAGATTCTAACATAGCCAAACACTTCTTCTCTCACCTCTTATTCACATTCTATACTAAAATAATTGCACTTTGGTGAACAATGTTTAAATTACAAGTATTTTTTTAAGAACTGACCTGTATACGATTCTTCGCATTTTGCAACCTTTTCGGGAGTTCCCTCGCAAACAATGGTTCCTCCCCTATCTCCGCCATCGGGACCTAAATCTATAATATGGTCAGCAGTTTTAATAACATCAAGATTATGCTCAATAACGAGAACTGTGTTGCCCGCTTCAACCAACTGTTGTAAAACTTCAATAAGCTTATGAACATCGGCAGAATGAAGTCCCGTCGTGGGCTCATCGAGAATATATATCGTTTTGCCTGTGCTTCTCTTTGAAAGCTCGGTTGCAAGCTTAACTCTTTGAGCTTCACCGCCCGAAAGCGTTGTTGCAGGCTGACCGATTTTAACATAACCAAGTCCAACCTCGTAGAGAGTTTTAAGCTTTC
>JAFSIJ010000079.1 GCA_017439845.1 Clostridia bacterium
CTCTTAGCCACCTTTTATTGAAAGGCGCAGCGTGAAATTTGCAGTAAGGCTGTCGCCTTACAAAAATGAGCGCAAGAAAGGCGGTAAAAGGTGGCAAGCGAAATCGTAACCGATTCGACTTTTGTCACCCTATGCAGGAATTTTTGCAAATGCTTCTGCTATATTTAATATATGGTCGCCAACACGTTCAAAATCGGTCAGCAGTTCGGAATAAAGTATGCAAGCCTCTTCTGAGCATTCACCTTTTCGCATACGTTCAAGATGCCTTTCTCGATAATCATCTGTTATATTATCGATAGTTTCCTCAATCTCCTCAACACTTGCCATCCACTTTTCCCTATCCTGTTCAATATTGAGCGCTTTTCCAAGTGCTTGGGCAGTAAGCTCGCTCATTTTCAAGATTTCTTCTTGCGCTCCCTTTGAAAATTCAATTCTATGCTCCTTCATAACCTGAGTGTATCCCGCTATATTAAGGGCATGGTCACCAATTCGTTCGGCATTGCCTGTGATAAGGAAATACTGTTCAATATCTGCAACATTTTCAGTGTTATTGTTGTGAACAAGAATTTTCGATATATACTGTGAAATATCCTTGTTAAGTGCATCTATATTTTCCTCAGTTGAGGTGATTTCCTCTATTAGTGCGTTGTTGCCCTCAAGCACCGCTCTATATGCCTTTTTTAGATTTTCAGTTGAAAGTGTGATGATTCTTGAGATTTCCTGCTTTAATACATCTGTATGAACCGCAGTTAAACCAAGGCTGATATTTCCGCGACGGAACTCCTCCGTAAGACTTTGAAGTGTTGTTTTATTCGCTTGATGGTCCGGCAATAGTTTTTCTGCAAGCTTTGCTAAATATGCGCCGAATGGAAGAAGCAGAATTGTTGTTGTGATATTAAAAATCGTGTGCATATTAGCAATTTGCTGTGACATATTATCGGGAGTGATTGCAGCAACCCAATCAGAAATCGGTAGTAAAAGGCAAGCGCCTGTAAACGCGGTTGTTCCTATCAAGTTGAAAAGCAGGTGTATAATTGTTGTTCTCTTTGCAGCACGGTTTGTGCCGATTGAAGCTAAAACCGCTGTTATACAGGTACCAATATTTTGACCAAACAACACAAAAACTGCCGCTTTAAAATCGATAAGCCCCGCTATTGCTAATGCTTGCAAAATTCCAACCGAAGCTGAAGAAGACTGTATAATCGCTGTAAATACCGCGCCTGCTAAAATACCTAATATAGGATTTGAGAATTTTGTCATAAGACTTATAAAAGCCTGTGACTCTCGAAGGGGTACCATCGCATCGCTCATCATACCCATACCAATAAACAAAACACCTAAGCCCGCTAAAATCTTTCCTATATGATGCACCTTTGGTGATTTAAGAAAAACTATCATAGCAACGCCGATAAATGCCATAAGCGGCGCTATCATTCCCACATCAAGCGCTATAAGCTGTCCTGTAATTGTGGTACCTATATTCGCACCCATTATAATCCATACCGCTTGTTTTAAGGTCATCATAGCCGAATTTACAAAGCCAACGACCATAACCGTTGTTGCCGATGAAGACTGTATAACTGCTGTAATTCCCGCGCCAACCAACACACCTAAAAACCTATTCGATGTTAGCTTCTCCAAAATCTTTTTCATTTTGTTTCCTGCGGCATCCTCTAAACCGCTACTCATCATTTGCATGCCATAGAGAAACAATGCAAGTCCTCCAAGCAATCCTAAAATTTCTGTAATACCCATTACCATTTTTCTCCTTTTTTTATTTTGCAAATATATTATAGCAGTTGACAATCGATAAGTAAAATAGTATAATATTATCGTTATCATAACTAAATCATTATATATGGAGTTCATTATGACTATACGACATTTAAAGGTTTTTATCTGCGTTTGCAAGCACGAGAATATGACAAAGGCCGCCGAAGAATTATTTATCGCTCAGCCTGCTGTTAGTAATACTATTTCCGAAATTGAAAAGAACTATAACATAAAGTTATTTGAAAGAATAAATAAACGCCTTTTATTAACCGATGAAGGCAAGGCATTACTAATCAAGGCACAAGAGGCGGTTTCGGCATTTGATGCATTTGAAGAACAAGCACTGAACGCTTCGAAAAAGCCGCTTTTAAAAATCGGCTCTTCACTTACCATAGGTAAACAAAAATTACCTTGGTTATTGCGAAATCTCAAGGAAAACTATGAGGAAATAGACTTTCAGGTTTCTATCAACCAAACCTCAATTATTGAAAATAAAATATTAAACGGCGTTTTAGACTTTGCATTTATTCAGGGTAAACCCTCGAGTCCGCATATTGAATCAAAGCTTGTTGACTGCAATACGCTTATCGCTGTTTGTGGAAAAAAATACGACATACCGAACGAGTTAACACTAAAAGAGCTTTGCAAACACGATTTACTTCTCCGAGAGGATGAAAGTGTTTCGCGTGAATTTTTAAACCACATATTTGCTCTTGAAAATATTGTTGTAACTCCTGTTATGGAATCTATCAGTAATCAGGCGCTTATCTCGGCGGCTGTGCAAAACCTTGGTGTTACAATTATGCCTGAAAGCCTTCTAACTCGTCAGCTTAACAATGGCGGCCTTCGCAAAATAATTGTAACGGATTATGAGTTTACCCGAAACTCCTACCTCATTTATCATAAAAACAAAACCTTTGGGCGCGTTAAACAAGATATTTTCGACTTCTGCTACAAAAATTATAAAAGTAAAAAGATTTGATAAAGCAAAATCATATAGACATAATTTTTCTTATATGATATACTTTGGCTAATAAGAGGTGAAAGCTATGCAAACAAAGGATATTATAAAAAAGTGGTATTATGCGCTTGAATTTCCTTCAAGGTTTGATAAGGAATTTTTAGTGGCTCTTGAAAATTATGAGATAGATACTTCTATAACAATAGACAACTACCCTACCGACTGTGAAGAAGGAACAAAAAACCTTCTGTATTATCTTTATTTTTGCGAGGCTGTTAAGAAAAAATATGAAGAAAATAATATTAGCGAGGATATTTTAATTGATACGCTTCGCGATATAGTTCGCTGGTGCATCACCTGGAGCGATATCAAGGGTTGCCTTTTCTTAGGTGAGCTGTTTTGGCTCAAACGTCATCTTACCTTTAAGCTTTTTAAAATTGGCAGACTTCAATACTGCTTTGGAAAGGCAGAACACGATGCTGAAAATTTTGGACTTAAAAAAGAAGAGAATATCCTTGAAGTGCATATCCCTGCAACGGGGCCTATGAGAGAAGAAGACTGCAAGGAATCGGTTAAATTAGCTAAAGAGTTCTTTTTGTCCCACTTCCCTGACTATTCTTATCGCTTCTTCACCTGCCATTCCTGGTTGCTTGATAGAACTCTTGAACAGTTCTTGGATGATGATAGCAATATAATAAAGTTCCAAAAAATGTTCAACATTATTAAAGATGATAACTCAAATGAGATTTTCAGATACCTTTTCTCTTGGGATACGAATATGGAAAACTTATATCAACGGGTGCCTACCTCTTCCCTTGCCAAAAAGGTTTTAGAGGCTTCTAAAACCACACAGTTCCACGAATCATACGGAATATTTGAATAAAAAAAGCAGATGCTTGGCATCTGCTTTTTCTTTATCTTTATTTTGCTCCGCTATAGGTATCCGCTGTATCGGCAAAAACTGCTTTAACATTTGTTTTTCTTCTTGAAGTGGCAACCCTCTTCATAAGCTCGTTATAATATAACTCCTCATCAAAGGGAAGCTCTATCGTTTTACCAAGCCAGGAAGAAAGATGCATAGCATTAGATAGGGTTAATCCGTTTATGCCCTCACTTCCATCTGCAACAAGAGGTTCACCTCGAAGAATGGCGCCTGCAAAAGCATTTAAAACGCCAATATGCTGTTCGTTCTTACCATCGGTTTCTATTTCTTTTTCTATAAACTCAGGGTGGCGGAACGGAATTGTGTTAGTTTTAGTAAATTCAGGCTCGCTAACATCATATTCAATAACGCTTAATTTATCATCCTCAACAACAATTTTTGCCTTATCCAACTGAACTTCAAATCGGTTTGTTCCACAAGCATCTCCTGTTGAGGTTATAAATACGCCTGTTGCTCCGTTAGGATATTCAACAAAGGTTGTAACATCATCCTCAACCTCGATATCGTGCCATTTTCCATATTTTAACTCGGCTTTCACCGAAACAGGCATTCCGCATATCCACTGCCACAAATCGAGTTGATGGGGGCACTGATTAAGTAATACACCGCCGCCTTCACCTGACCAGGTTGCTCTCCAATCGCCAGAATCATAATACGCTTGAGGGCGATACCAAGTGGTTATAAGCCAATTAGTACGCCTTATCTCTCCATACTCGCCCGACTGAATGAGCTCACGCATTTTTCTATAAACGTGGTTTGTTCGTTGATTGAACATCATACCAAAAACAACGTTATGCTTTTTTGCTTCCTCATTCATTTCACGAACCTGCTTAGTGTAAACCCCGGCAGGCTTTTCAACCATTACGTGAATTCCCCTTTTCATACATTCCATTGCATATTTTGGGTGGTCATAGTGAGGAACTGCAACCAAACAAGAATCAATGAGTCCACTATCGAGCATTTCTTCGGCCGTTTTAAAGTAAGCGATGTTATCACTATAATTTTGTTGCTTTGCCCAGTCGAGTCGCTCAGTGTTTATATCGGCTATAGCCACAAGCTCAACCTCGGGGCATTTTCCCTCTTTGATGTTTTTTGCATGGCCATCGCCCATATTACCGATACCAATTATACCAAGTTTAATCTTTTTCATATTATTTCAACCCCATAGCTTTAAGATAATTGAAACTGCGCTTTAAACATTCAAAAGGGTCCTCGCCATAGCAGTCATCCTGTTCGACAAGCAAATACTCGGTCCCTGCTTTTTCGGCGGCGGCAACAACCTTTTCAAAGTTGATATTACCCTCGCCGACTACTGCCATTTTTTTGCCATAAGCAAAATCCTTAAGGTGAATACAAGGAACTCTACCCGAGAGCATTTCAAGGTAATCGGCGGGGTTTGCGCCACCTGCCTGCACCCAATATGTATCAAGGGTAAAACCCAATTCATCGGCGGGAAAATCCTCGGCAATTTTTTGCAAAACGGTTTTTCCATCTATTTTCATAAATTCTTGCTCATGGTTATGATACATAAAGTATCCACCGTTTTCTTTAATAGTCCTCGCTATTGGGAGAAAGGTTTTTTTGAAATTTTCATAGGTCCAGCGTTCTTCATCACCATTATACCCATAAAACCCAAGACCAATATTTTTACAACCAAAAACTCTATGCTCTTCGCAGGTTTTTTTAGCATCCTGAAGGGCTTCTATGGACTTATGAGTGAGTACACATTTTAGTCCGTTTTTATTAAGCTCATCACGGAGCCACTCGGGTTCATAATCACAAACACCCGAAGCTTGAATGGTTGTATATCCTATATCTGCAATTTTTTTAAGTGTTTCGGAAAAAGAATCTAAATCTTTACAAAAAGAGCTTACTGTGTATAATTGTGCGCCTAAAATCATAATGTGTTCACTATTCCTTTCAAAGCATTTACTGCGGCATCAAAAGCCTCTTTAGGTGTCTCAAAAGAACAACCCCCAACAATACTTTCTTCACCTTCACGCTCGAGATTTTTAAGTCCCACAAACTCATAAAGGTGAGGTTCAAGCGTTAGGACCTTTCCGCCTAAATTTTTATACTTTCCTATAAGCTGTGGCACATTACCCGCGCCTTTTCCTGCGGGAACCACCTCGCCGCTTTTTAAGGCATCCTTAATATGCATATAGTCTACATACCTACTCAAAAGCTCAAAGGCTTCAAGAGTATCCTGCCCTGCTTGAACAAAGTTTGCAGGGTCAAAAACCGCCTTGATATAGGGCAGCGCCTTATGAATTTCAGCACAACGGGTTGCTATATCTCCATAGATACCCTTCTCATTTTCGTGGCAAGGAACAACCGAATATTCCTTTGCTATTTCACTAAATGCACCCATTCTATCAATAACAAGATTTTTATAATTTTCGGGGTTCTCCCCCCTTGGCATAAAAAAGCTAAAAAGTCTTATTCTATCTGCACCTAAAATATTAGCGATTTCTAATGTGTGCTTATACTTATCAAGATGACTTTCAAAATCATCGGTTATCTCTATTTTGCCTATCGGCGAGCCGATTGACCAAACCTTTAGTTCGCTATCCGATAATATTTTGGATATTTCCCGAGCCTCATTCACACTTAAATCGGAAACATTTTTCCCATCGAGATTTCTTATTTCAAGGTGGGTATATCCATTTCGAATAAGCGCATCTATTTGACCATTAAGCTTTTCATCGCTTTCATCAGCAAATGCTGAAAATACAAAGCCCATAATATTAACCCTCTTTTAGATTTTATTCACAAGAGCATCGAAGCCGCGGTTACCCTCATAACCTATAAGCTGCTGATTAACATCTTCTTTAACATAAAGAGTTGGGCAAAATTCATTTTCTTCCTTTAATTTTTTCCACTCTTCCCAAAGCGCATCATAGCGGCGTTTCGCATCGTCAACCTTTTCTTCTCCGCCTTCAAGCCTTGCATAGATATTTGCGGTATACATAGCTTCAAACAAGGAGAACAAATAATATCCGTAACGACAGGTAACCCTTATATATTCGGTTGCGTTGCCCGTGGTTATACTATCCGCAAGCTCTATCATTTGCTGCCACAATTTAACGCTATATTCCTTCTCCCACAAGAGAACATCATAGGAATCGGTTTTAATAGCATTATCAATATTTATGCCGAAAAGAATCGGGTCAATATTTTGGTCGCGAGTCCACCAAGACTCCCACTTGAAATTACCATTATTCATACCCCTTCCAAAAAGCACCGCTTTCGCTGAAAGGGTTAATATTTCATAGAATTTTGCGGCATCGGTTTCGCTCATTCCCAAAATTTCGCGGGCATACTGAAGCGCATAGTATTTATCCGACTTTGCGGTATCCTTAGCCCAATTAGAGATAACATAGGCGTTTATATCGCACCAAAGCTCGCTGCCGCCCTTTACCTCAACCTCACCGTTCATTCCGTTTTTACCATTTATGTAGGGTCCATCCCATCCGCCGCCACGCGACCAGGTCCAAATACCCTTAATAATGGAATCTTCAGTGTTTACAACATCACGAAGGCATCTCGGTCTTTCATCCTGCATAAGCCATTTGAACTCTTCGCAACCGTTTATAACACCATCGGCGATATAATCGGGGAATGCGCCCTTGCCCTCATACTCTCTTGCCGCCTGAACCTCAACGATTTGCTTATGCTTTCCACAACCGAGTGATTGATTAAACGGTGTGCAACGCATAAAGTCACCCGTTGTGTGCTTAATGCAAAAATAGAAGTTTTCGTGCGGCTCGATTTTTTCACTAATTCTAAGATAGATATTCTTATCGTGTTGGAAATCACCAAAGCCCCAAGAACGATAATAAATCTCTCGGTTATTCTTTTTGCAAACCGATTCAATCAGTGTGTTTATAAGCGAAATATGATACTCTTCACCCTCGCCTATTATGGGGTTGTTACCTTTATAATAAGGCAAACCATAACGCTCACCCGAATAGGTTTCGCCATAGCGGATATAGATGCCCGTTATTTGCGGAAATGCAGTAAACATCTCATCGAACATTTCGCCGATAAGTGCCTTGGTCATCGGCTTCATAATATCAATTTCGCCATTTTCATTAAGAATTTCGGGGAAAATCTCGGTTACAGCCAACGGAAAAACAATTATATCCATCATAAAGGATACACCAAGCCCCTGCTTGTTCATTGCAGTATAAAGCTCTGTAAGCTCGGCTCTCTTTGCTTCAACCCAAGCTCTTGACTCACTGCCCTCGGGGAATATCGGCGCTCTTCCGTATTTTTCGCCAACACCATCCCACAAAAGACCATACTGCGCGCAGTTATAAAGGTCAAAGGTTTTAGCATCATATCCGCGTTTTTTTAAAAACTCGGGGCTGTTATAATCCGATGTGTATTTATTAAGACAAGGGTTATCGTGCACGAGGTCATGCACAAAAAGGTCTGTTCTTGTTATCTTTCCCACTTTGAATTAAACCCCCGAATATGCTGAGAAACCACCATCAACAGGCAACACAACACCTGTTATAAAGCCTGCGGCATCATTATTCAAAAGGAATAAAAGGCTTCCATCAAGCTCTTCCGCTTTACCGAATCTACCCATAGGTGTTGCGGCAAGGATTTTGCCTGTTCTTGCGGTTGGTGTTCCATCATCATTAAAGAGAAGCTTTGCATTTTGCTTGGTTGAGAAGAAACCGGGAGCAATAGCATTTACTCTTATCCCAACGCCGCTGAAATGAACAGCAAGCCACTGTGTAAAGTTAGAAATGGCGGCCTTTGCGCCTGAATATGCGGGTATCTTAGTCAAAGGAGTGAATGCATTCATACTCGAAATATTTATAATGTTGCAACCCTCTTTACCAACCATTTGCTTTGCAAAGCACTGTGTTGGGATAAGAGTTCCAAGGAAGTTAAGATTGAATACAAAGCTAACACCATCAGCATCAAGGTCAAAGAAGCTCTTGGTATCGGCATCAATATCGCCAATTTCGAAATATTCCTTATCAGTTGTTGCTCTCGGGTTGTTTCCACCTGCACCATTGATAAGAATATCGCAGCTGCCAAAATCCTTTTCAACCTCGGCGGCAACACCTTCGCATATTGCCTTATCGAGAACGTTACACTTATAAGCCTTGGCAATTCCGCCTTCGGCTACTATCTCGGCTGCAAATTCCTTTGCGGCATCCTCATTCAAATCAAGAAGCGCTACCTTTGCGCCTGCGCGAGCGAGTGTTTTTGCAAATGCCGAGCAAAGCACACCGCCTGCGCCCGTTACAACTGCAACCTTATTTGTTAAATCAGTGTTTAAAACATTTTTAATCATTTTTTATTCTCCTTTTCACAAGCCTCAAATAAACCATTAATATAAGCGGCGCCAAGCGCTCTATCATAAAGGCCATAGCCCGGTTTTCCTGTTTCTCCCCAAATCATTCTTCCGTGGTCGGGGCGAACATATCCATCAAAGCCTGTTTCAACAAGAGCTTTAACGATTTCATACATATCAAGGCTACCGCAGGCGGATAAGTGACCGCTTTCCTCAAAGCTGCCATCCTCCATAAGTGTTACCTGGCGGATATGCATAAATGCAATTCTATTCATTGCGCTATATTTACGAACCATCTTTGGAATATCGTTGAAAGCGGCACAACCGAGTGAGCCTGTGCAAAGGCAGAGGCAGTTAGCAGGGCTATCAACAATGCTGAGCATTCTGTCAAGGTTTGCTTCATTAGTGATAATTCTCGGGATACCGAAAATAGGATATGGCGGGTCATCGGGATGAATTGCCATTTGAACTCCGCATTCCTCGGCAACGGGGATAATCTTTTTAAGGAAGTGTTCGAGATTTCTCCAAAGCCCCTCTTCACCAAGCTCACCGTAAGCCGCGATTAAATCTCTAACCTCGCTTTGAGTGTAGCTCGAGTCCCAACCGGGAAGGTGGATATCATCCTTAAGCGGATCAAGACCTTTAAGCTGATCCATATACATAACAAGACTTGTTGAGCCATCAGTCGCCACCTTATCGAGCTGGGTTCTTGTCCAGTCAAAAACAGGCATAAAGTTATAGGTTATACACTTAATTCCATATTTTGCGCAGCGGCGGATATTCTCACAATAAACATCAATGAGCTTATCGGCATCGGGTGCGCCCAGCTTAATATTTTCAGGAACGGGAACCGACTCAACGATATCAAAGAGCATACCGTTAGCTTCTACCTCTTTCTTCATTTCGGCGATGCTCTCCTCCGGCCAAACCTCACCGGGTTTAACATCATAAACCGCGCTAACAACCGAGCGCATATTAGGAATTTGCCTGATATTCTGCAAAGTTACGGGGTCATCCTTGCCATACCATCTGAATGAAAGTTTCATAAATATACCTCATTTCAATATAATTATACTTATGATTATATTTTACTATAAAAACATTTGCAATGATATTGTTAATATTCGCAAAATATATTGCAAATATTATCAAATGCGTATATAATATGCTTAGGTGATGAAAATGAAGGAACTTTTTCACTATTATGATGAAGATTTTGGTGTTAGTTTTACAAGCACGAAAAAACCACTGCTTACCGATTATCAGATGCACACCCACGATGATACCGAGATATTTTATTTTATAAACGGTAAAGGCACATATCACGTTGAGGGTAGTGAATATAAACTTGAAAGCGGCGATATTCTTGTTATGCGCCCATCGGAAGCGCACTATATAGAAATTAACCCGAACTACAAATATGATAGAATTGCGATAAATTTCAGAACTGATTTTTTCTCGGCAATAGATAAAGAATCTATTTTGTTAAAGCCTGTTAATGAACGCAAGGCGGGGAAGCAAAATCA
>JAFSIJ010000080.1 GCA_017439845.1 Clostridia bacterium
ATTTTAAGAATTGAGGATACCGATAAGAAACGCGAAATCGAAGATGGCGTTACTGCAATTATTGAGGGTCTTTCCTCTTTTGGTGTTGTGCCAAACGAGGGCGTTACAGGTCTTAATACTGAGGTTGGTGACTATGGACCATACACACAAAGCAAACGCAAGGATATATATCAATGCTTCGCAAAAGAGCTTATTAAAAAAGGACTTGCCTACCCTTGCTTCTGTTCGGCTGAGCAGTTGGATGAAATAAGAGCAAAGCAAGAAGCGGCGGGTGTTAATAAGGGCTACTATGGTGAATGGGCTTGTTGCCGCAATATCACAGTAGAAGAAGCCGAGCAAAGAATTGCAAACGGTGAAACCTTTGTGCTTCGTTTTAAATCGGAGGGCAACGAGAATAATAAATGTTATTTTGAGGATGTTATTCGAGGAAAAATAGAAATGCAGGAAAACACACAGGATGTTGTTCTCCTTAAAACCGATGGCATTCCCACCTACCACTTTGCCCATGTTGTTGATGACCACTTAATGAGAACAACACACGTTATCCGCGGTGATGAATGGATAGCAAGTGTTCCTATTCATCTTCAGCTTTTCAAGGCTTGCGGATTTAAGATTCCGAAATTTGCCCACACCTCTGCAGTTATGAAGGAGGAAAACGGAGGCAAGCGCAAGCTCTCAAAGAGAAAGGACCCTGAAGCAGCCGTTTCCTACTTCGTTGAAAAGGGATACCCTGCTGAATGCGTTATTGAATATCTTTTAACCCTTCTTAACTCTAACTTTGAGGATTGGCGCAAAACAAACAAAACCGAGCCGATTGAGAAGTTCCCGTATAACCTTAAGAAGATGTCCATCTCGGGTGCGCTTTTCGATATGAACAAGCTAAACGATATAAGCAAGAACAAAATTGCATTTATGAGCGCTGATGAGGTTTATAACAGAGTTTGCGAATGGGCAAAGGCTTATGATAGCGAGTATTATTCAATTCTTACAACCGATACCAATAAGCAAAAGAGCATTATAAACCTTGACCGCGAGGGCAAAAACCCCCGTAAAGATATTGCAAAGTGGGATGAGGTTAAGAGCTACTTCTCGTACTTTTACCCCGAATATTATAGTGAAGATTTCACTCTTCCCGAAAATATCTCGAAAACGGATGCGATTGCAATTCTTGAGGCTTATAAAAAGGTTTATTCGCCGAATGATACTAAAGAAGAATGGTTTGCTAAAATCAAAGAGCTTTGCGAGCCGCTTGGATTTACTCCTAATGTTAAAGAATATAAGCAAAATCTCGATGCATTCAAGGGTCACGTTGGAGATGTTTCAACCGTTATCCGCATTGCGATTACTTCGAGAACCAACACACCTGACCTTTGCGCTATAATGCAAATTTTAGGTGAAGTGGAAGTTCAAAACCGAATTGAGCGCGCAATTAACGCTTTTAAAAACTAATTCACACGGAGTGATGAAAAATGAGTGAAGAAATTTTAACCAATGAGGTTGCAGTCAGCAACTTTATTCATGATTTTATTGATGAGGATTTAGCCGAAGGGGTTTACAGTAAAATTCAAACCCGCTTCCCTCCCGAGCCTAACGGATACCTCCATATCGGTCATGCCAAGGCTATTTGCATTGACTTTGAAACCGCCGAGAAATACGGTGGTAAATGTAATCTCCGTCTTGATGATACCAACCCCACCAAAGAGGATGTTGAGTATGTTGATGCTATAAAAGAGGATATCGAATGGTTAGGCTTTAAGTGGGATAATGTTTATTTTGCATCCGATTATTTTGATTTCATCTATGAATGCGCACTGAAGCTTATTGATAAAGGTCTTGCCTATGTTGATGAGTCAACACCTGAACAAATCAAGGAAATGCGCGGAACCTTAACCGAGCCGGGCACACTTAGCCCTTATAGAGACAGACCTATTGAGGAGACCAAGGACTTGTTCGCAAGAATGACTGCGGGCGAGTTTGATAATGGTGCAATGGTGCTTCGAGCAAAGATTGATATGGCTTCTTCTAATATCAATATGCGTGACCCGATTATTTATAGAATTATGAAGGCGCATCACCACCGCACAGGTGACAAGTGGTGTGTTTACCCGATGTATGACTTTGCGCATCCTCTAAGCGATGCAAAAGAGGGTGTTACACACTCCCTTTGCTCTCTTGAGTTTGAAAATCATAGACCGCTCTATAACTGGTTCTTGGAGGTTCTTGAAATTCCCGAAGCTCCAAGACAAATTGAGTTTGCAAGGATGAACCTTAATTACACACTAACAAGTAAACGCAAATGCTTAAAGCTTGTTAATGATGGTCTTGTTAGCGGTTGGGATGATCCAAGAATGGCAACCATTTGCGGTATGAGAAGAAGAGGCTATCCCGCTGAGGCTATTCGCAACTTTGTTGATAAAATCGGTGTTTCAAAGGCATACAGCGTTATTGACTATGCTCTTTTAGAATCTTGTGTTAGAGATTATCTCAACACCAATGCCGATAGAGCTATGGCAGTTCTCCGCCCATTAAAAGTGATTATCGATAACTATCCTGAGGATAAAGAGGATATTATCAGTGTTGATATCAACCCCATCAAACCCGAGTTTGGCAAAAAGCAGGTTACCTTTACTAAGGAAATCTTTATCGAACAGGATGACTTTATGCTTAATCCTGTTGGCAAGTATTTCCGCCTTTGCCCTGAAAAAGAGGTTAGATTAAAGGGCGCATATTATATTAAATACGCTTCGCACGAAACCGATGAAGATGGTAATATAACTGCAGTTCACTGCACCTATGATCCCGAATCCTTTGGCGGCGAAACCCCTGATGGAAGAAAGGTTAAGGGCACTCTTCATTGGGTTAGCGCAAAATATTGTAAGGATGCCGAGGTTCGCCTTTATGAGCGCCTTTTCAATGTTCCGAACCCGAGCGATGAAGAGGGTGTTTCCTCCTTTGCTGATAACCTTAACCCCGAATCATTAACAGTTCTTGAGAACTGCAAAATCGAAGCCGATTTAGCGGCTGCGGAAACAGGTAGTGTTTTCCAATTTATGCGCCAGGGCTATTTCAGTGTGGACCCCGATTCAACTAACGAAAAGGTTATTTTCAACAGAACGGTTGCGCTTAAAGATTCATTTGCTAAAAAGGGATAAGCTATGAAGGTAAATGATATTTTTAGTTTCTTAAACGAACTTTATCCGTGCGATACTGCTCTCCCCTTTGATAATCCGGGATTGCTTGTTGGAAGCGGAGAAAATGAAATCACTAATGTTCTTGTTGCGCTTGACTGCACCTTTGATACTGTTAATATTGCGATAGAAAACAAGTGTAATCTCATAGTAACTCACCACCCTGTTATTTTTGATGGTTTAAAGAGTGTGACCGATGAAAGCATTGTTTACTCTCTCATTAAAAACAATATTTCGGTTATCTCGATGCACACAAATCTCGATATGGGCGATGGCGGAGTTAACGATGCGCTTTGCGAAAAAATAGGCCTTAAAAATATCGCTAAAATAACCGATAACGAAGGTTTTATTCTCCGCAAAGGCGAAATTGCTCCCCTGCCTTGCGATGCTCTTGCAAAGCAAATTAAAGAGGCTCTTGGCGGCGCAGTTAAATATAGTGATAATGGTAAAGAAATAAGAAATGTTCTTGTTTGTTCAGGAAGCGGCGGCGACTATATCTATCTTGCAAAAGAGTTAGGTCTTGATGCGCTTATAACCGCCGATGTGAAGCACAATATTTTCACAACTGCCGCAAATCTCGATATAGCAGTTTTCGATGCAGGCCACTTCGATACAGAGGATGTTATAGTTGACCCCCTTTGCAAACTTTTAAATGAAAAGTTCAAAGATTTAACATTCATCTCCTGCCATTATTCGAGAATAAAAAGTATATAGTAAAACGCCCGAAGAAAATCTTCGGGCGTTTTGTTTTAGTGCCTTTTTTTGAGGTTAAAATTTTTTCGAAAAAAGTTAAAATTTTAGTTGACATATATGATACTTGGTGATATAATAATTTGGCACGATAAATTTGCGAGTGTGCTGGAATAGGCAGACAGGCACGTTTGAGGGGCGTGTGTCTTTGACGTACGAGTTCAAGTCTCGTCACTCGCACCATATCGAGTGTTCATAACGGATTTGAGTTATGGACACTCGATTTTTTTGTAATTTAGAGTTTCTTCGTTATGTACTGAGCAGGTTTTGAAGCCTGCTCTTTTTTTATGCGGATTTGGTAATATACTCGACGGCTACACCTTTTCGTGTGTCTGCCTTGTAATTACTTCCGCATTCGGGTATCTCAATATACCCAATGAATTTGTAATGGATCATAATCCTCTGACTGCGGTTTTTACCAAC
>JAFSIJ010000004.1 GCA_017439845.1 Clostridia bacterium
CAGCGGTGAGCTTAAATGCCTTTACAAGTCCTGTTGACATTATATGAGGGCCTGCACAAAGGTCAACAAATTCTCCCTGACGGTATAATGAAAGCTCGGCATCTTCGGGAAGGTCATTTATAAGTTCTACCTTGTAATCCTCGCCCTTTTCCTCGAAGAATTTAAGTGCCTCGGCTCTTTCCATTGTGAAGCGCTCTATTGCAAGGTTTTCCTTAACTATTGCCTTCATTTCTGCCTCGAGCGCCTCAAGGTCGGCAGGGGTTAAGGGCTTTTCGATATCTATATCATAATAAAATCCATCATCAACACTGGGGCCGATTGCAAGCTTTGCATCGGGATATTTTCTCTTGATTGCCTGAGCCAAAATATGAGATGCTGTGTGGCGGAAGGCCGCTCTGCCCTCGGCATCATCAAAGGTGAGAATTCCGAGCTCACAGTCACCGCAAAGTGTTGTGCGAATATCGACCACCTTGCCGTCAAGTGTTGCGGCAAAGGCAGATTTTGCAAGACCTGCACCGATAGATGCGGCTACATCATAAGCCGAAACTCCATTTTCATACTCGCGGACGACTCCGCCTTTAAGTGTTACTTTTATCATATTATATCCTCCGTTTTGGGATTTAATTTATTTGGTTGTTGGGTGCGATGAATAGTACGTCCGCCTTATAGATTCCGCCTTTGGCGGTGCTTCGCACTTCGACTTCGCTCAGAATGACATAAGGCGAACTACGCTCAGGATGACAATTTGACTTTTCGCTCTGTCGTTCCGAGCAAGGTCGAAATCCGAGCGAAACGAGGATCGAATGGTGTAAAGCAACATTCAAAATCTCATGGCGAAAAGTAACGATAAACAAAAAAAGAACTCCGCCCCAAAAAATTGGGGTGAAGTTCTGTTACTCCACGGTTCCACCCAAATTGCAGTAAAACTGCCACTTTTAGATGCCTGTAACGGAGCATCACACCGTTTACCTCATCGGCAACGCTCGGGGGTGGTCTTCACATTCCCTATCTCAAAGCGGCTTTCAGCCACGGCCGCCTCTCTCTTTTAGCATCAGGAGTGCTACTCTTCCCTTCACAGCTTTATTTTTTTAATATTATATAACCTAAAATTTATAAAGTCAAGTTTTTCTTGATTTATATATATTTATAATATATAATCAAATTACAAAATATGAATTACACGGGGCTAAAAGAAAAGCTCCGCTTTCGGCAGTTTAAAAGGAGGCAACTAAATATGGAATTCAATTTTGAAACTCCCTTGATTTTACGGCTTCGCAAAATCGCTCACAGCAAAACAGTTCTTTGGTGCGGAATTTTGTTTGCGGTTTATCCGATTCTTTTGGGTTGGGGGCTTATATCTTCTTTATTATCCAACCCAACCTTAGAATCTTTAATTCAAATATCAAGCCGTTTTATTTTCTTTATTTTGCCTTGTATATCTTTTTTTATTATTTATATATCTGCGAGAAATAAAGATACCGTTTTACCGACGGGTGGCTTTACTGCGGCAGCTATTCTTACTCTTTTGGCGGGAATACATATCATTACCTTAAACCTATATTACGGTGCTTTTGGTATAGCCGAATCATTTTTTATAAACATATTTCATAGCGGTGGAATGCCTTCAAGATATGTCGAAACCGATTTCTTTAACCTAAATATTGTATATATTGTTTTAACTGTTGTATTGGTTCTTTTCTTCTTTACATTGACTGCCGCATTTTTCTCTGCGGCAAGTGTTTCAAGAAATAACAAGCCGAGAAAATTCTTCCCTATTCTTCTTGCTATTGTAAGCTTTATTGTTTTTGCATTTTACCTTTGCTATATTGCGCAATATATGATTAACGGCGGCTTTGAAGATTTTATAACTATGATTGTCAGAGTGCCTCAAGCAAGAGTGAGTTATACTCTCAATTTTATAATGAACTTCATTTCGCCCACTGCTATTTCTTTCCTTTGCGGTTGTGTGGGAATTGGTTTTGCAAAGGCATCAAGGAGAATTAAATAATGTTTTTTAGAAAAAATAATTCGAGTTACGATTACTTGATAGTAGGTCTTGGAAATATCGGCGCTCGTTACAACGGCACTAGGCATAATGTGGGTTTTGAATGTGTAAACGAGCTTGAAAAGATGTTTGTCTTTAAGCCCTACAAGGAAAAATTCAAGGCGCAAATATCCGAATGTGAAATTGGCGGCAAACGTTGTCTTGTGGCAAAGCCGGTTACATTTATGAATCTTTCGGGCGAGGCGGTAAAAGCCATAACCGCATTTTACAAGATACCGATGGGAAATGTTATCGTTGTATCTGATGATATCGAGCTCGATGCGGGGCGCCTAAGAGTTAGAAGAAATGGTAGCCACGGCGGTCACAACGGACTTCGCAACATTATCGACCTTTGCGGAACGAGTGAGTTTCCAAGAGTTAAAATCGGTGTCGGCAAAAAGCCGCACC
>JAFSIJ010000005.1 GCA_017439845.1 Clostridia bacterium
ATGGATATGCAGGTATCCCCGATGAGTTTGCGGATGTTAAAGCGCCCGCCGAGGATGGAGTTTTCACAGTTGACCTCGAAACAGGTGAGAGCCACCTTATTATTTCCTATAAGGATTTAATCGAGCAGTTCCCCGAAGAGCCTTATGCATCGGCAAAGCTGCTTGTTAATCACCTCAACCTCAACCCTAAGGGAGATAGATTTGTTATGCTCCTTCGCAATTTTCTTATCGAAGGCTACACTTGGAAAACTATGCTTATCGCAAGTGACCTTGAGGGAAATATGGTGCCGCTCACTAACTATCGTTTTAATTCTCACTATTGCTGGAAGAATGATAGGGAACTGCTTATTGTATCCGATAATGAGGATAAAAAGGGCTGTTGGCTTTTTGATACATATACGGGTGAAGCACAGTTTATCGATATGCCCGGTCTTGATGGGAGAGATATCCATTGTCTTTATTCGCCCGACCAAAAGTACATAATAGGCGATGCTTATCCCGAACAAGATTATCCTTATAGAAACCTTATGGTTTATGATTGCGAGAAGGGGACCTTTGAGCCTATGCTCGCATCCCTCTCAACCGCTGATGCTAATTGGGATATCCGAGCTGACCTTCATGCAAGGTTTGATAGAACGGGAAATCAAATTTCCTTTGATGCAACGCATAATAACAAGCGCGAAATTTGCGTTATAGATATGAAGAATTTTTAGGAAGTGTTATAAATGAAGTCAATAAACGAGGTTTACATAAAGCCAAACAGAACCGAAAGAATTATCCAATTCGGTGAGGGTGGATTTCTTCGCGGCTTTTTCGATTGGATGCTTGAAAAATGCAATAATGCAGGCGTTTATGATGGAAGCGCAGTAGTTGTGCAGCCAATTGAAAGGGGCCTTTGCGATAAGCTTAGCGAGCAAAACTGTCTTTATACCAATATAATTCGCGGCGTTGAGGGTGTTGAACAGGATGTTATAACATCTATTTCAAGATGCGTTAATCCCTATGAGGATTATAACGCTTTTCTTGAATTAGCCGAAAACAAGGATGCAAAAATTGTTGTTTCAAATACCACCGAGAGCGGAATAGTTTATGAATATGTTGAGTATAACGAGAAAAGTGTTCCAAAAACATTTCCCGCCAAGGTAACGGCGCTCTTAAAAAAGCGTTTCGAATGCGGGCTTGAGGGTTTCATTTTCCTCCCTTGCGAGCTTATTGAGGCAAACGGAACAAATCTTAAGACTTGCGTTTTAAAGCACGCGGCTGATTGGAATTTAGGCGAAGATTTTATATCTTTCGTTGAAAATGATAATATCTTCTGCAACACTCTTGTTGATAGAATTGTTACAGGTTATCCAAGAGATGAAAAAATCGACCTTCCTTATATAGATAATATGGTTAACACCGCCGAGTATTATCACTTATGGGTAATTGAGTCCGACCGAGATGTTTCGGCGCTTCTTCCCTTTAAAAAGGCAGGATTAAATGTTGTTTATACCGATAATCTCACAAATTATCGTTCAAGAAAGGTGCGTATCTTAAACGGTGCCCACACTTCAACTGTTGCTTTTGCAATGCTAAACAATATCGAAACAGTTAAGGATGCTATGGAAAATGACCTTACAAAATCGCATCTTGAAACTGCAGTTTTCGATGAAATTATTCCAACGCTCACACTGCCTATTGAAGAATTAAAAGATTATGCAAACAGCGTTTTAACCCGCTTTAAAAACCCATATATCCGCCACTTCTGGCGTTCAATTTCTCTTAATTCCGTTAGCAAATTCAAGGTGCGCGTGCTTCCTTCGCTTTTAGAGTATCATTCAAAATTCGGCAAAGCTCCCGAAAGGCTTACCTTTGCACTCGCTTGCCTTATCAAACTCTATAAGACTATGGAAATTGATGATGATGCGGAGGTTATTGAAAAAATGAAGTCGGGAAGTATAGAAGAAATTCTTGCCGATAAAGCTCTTTGGGGCGAAGATATAAGCTTCCTTTTAGCCGAGGTTTCAAAATATGATAATAACTAAAAAAGATAATGTTGAAATAAATCTTGATGATGGACATAAGTATGCTCTTTGTGATATAATGAAGGGTGAGGACATTATTAAATATGGTTTTCCAATAGGAAAGGCAATAACAAATATAAAAAAAGGCGAACATGTTCACACCCATAATATATCAACCAACCTTGGCGGAAAAGTAGAGTATGAGTATACTCCTGAGCTTTCAAATGTAACACTCCCTGAAATTCCCGAGAAATTAAAATATTTCAACGGGTTTGTTCGAGAGGATGGAAGCGTTGGTATTAGAAACGATATTTGGATAGTCAACACTGTTGGATGTGTTAATAAAATTTCCGAAAGACTATCGGCGCTAACGGGCGCATTTTCTTTTCCGCATCCGTTTGGTTGCTCGCAGCTTGGCGAAGATAATGCCACAACCCAAAAGATTTTAAAGGGTCTTATTAACCATCCAAATGCAGGCGGTGTGCTTGTTTTGGGACTTGGTTGTGAGAATAATAATATCGGCGAGATGAAAAAGGTTCTCGGCGAAATAAATGAAAATAGAGTTAAGTTTTTAAACGTTCAGGACTCTTTGGATGAAATTGCCGATGGAATAAAGCTTATTGATGAATTGAAAGAATATGCTGAAACCTTTAAAAGCGAAAAATTGCCGATTAGCAAATTAACTGTGGGTCTTAAATGCGGAGGCAGCGATGGATATAGTGGTATAAGCGCTAATCCGCTCGTTGGTAGATTTACTGATATTTTATCCAAGAGCGGCGGCAGAGCGGTGCTAACCGAGGTGCCCGAAATGTTTGGCGCCGAACAGCTACTTATGAATAGAGCCGAAAATAAAGAGATTTTTGAGAAAATAGTTAAGCTTATAAATAATTTCAAGGATTATTTCACTGCGCATAATCAGGTGGTTTATGAAAACCCATCGCCAGGCAATAAGGCAGGCGGAATAACAACACTTGAAGAAAAGTCACTTGGTTGTGTCCAAAAAGGCGGAAACGCCATTGTCCGCGATGTGCTTGATTATGGTGACAGGGTTTCAAAAAGCGGCTTATCGTTGCTTAATGGCCCAGGCAATGATATTGTTGCAATAACCAATTTAACCGCTGCCGGCGCCAATATGATTTTATTCACAACGGGTAGGGGAACACCTCTCGGTGCCCCCGTTCCAACCGTTAAAATATCAACAAATTCGTTTCTCGCAAGCAAAAAGGCAAACTGGATAGACTTTGATGCATCGCCCGTTTTGAAAACAGGTGATTTTGATAGTCTTGCATTAGAGCTTCTTAGTAGGTGCATCGCCTTCGCAAATGGCGAAGAAACAAAAAATGAGCAAAACGGTTACCGTGAAATTTCAATTTTTAAGGATGGAGTTGTACTTTAAATGAAAAAGAATTATATGTTAGGAAATAAAACTGCGGTGAAGATTTATAACCAAATAAAAGATTTGCCTATTATAGATTATCACTGTCATTTATCTCCGCAAATGATATATGAGGACAAGCCTTTCACAAACATTGCTGAAATCTGGCTTGGCGGTGACCATTATAAATGGCGCCTTATGAGAACTGTTGGTATAAACGAGGATGAAATAACCGGAGATACTCCTTGGGATACCAAGTTTATAAACTTCGCTTCGGCTATCGAGTTTTCTCCCGAAAACCCGCTTTATCATTGGTCTCATATGGAGCTTTCTAAATATTTTGGTATTGATACACCACTCAATAGTAAGAATGCAAAGGATATTTTGGCTAAGGCGAATGAGCATATTAAAGCAACAAAAATGTCACCGAGAAAGCTTATAAAGGATTCAAAGGTTGAATGTATTTGCACAACCGATGATGTTATCGATGATTTAAAATATCATAAGCTTATTGCTGAGGATAAAACCTTTGATGTTAAGGTTTTGCCTTCCTTCAGAGTGGATAATTTATTGCTTGTTGAAAGGGAAAATTATCCTGAATATTTAGCAAAGCTTAGCGAAATGTCGGGTGTTGAGATTAAGGATTATAAGTCCTTTAAGGTAGCTATTGAAAACCGACTTGATTTCTTTGTTGAGATGGGATGCCGAGTTACTGATACAGGTCTTGCATATTTCCCCGATAGAATTTCGAGTGATACTGTTTGCGCTAAAACCTTCAAGAAAATTTTAAGCCGCGATGAATTAAAGAAGGAAGAGTATTTAGGCTTCCTTGGTAATGTATATGTATTCCTCGGCAAGCTTTATAAAGAGAGAAATCTCATTATGCAGTGGCATTTGGCTTCGGATAGAAATATCAATACAGCACTCTATAAGCGTTTAGGTCTTGACTGCGGTGTTGACTGTATGGGCGATGCAATAAGCGGCCCTGCGCTATTCACTATGCTCGATGCAATAAACGAAAATTCAGGTCTTCCTAAGACTATTGTTTATACACTAACTCCTGCAAATGCAGAGCAAATCGGCACCATCACAAGTGCATTCCCGAATGTTTGCTGCGGTGCGGCTTGGTGGTTCTGCGACCATAAGCGTGGTATCGAACACGAGATTCAGGTAATTGCCGAAAATTCTTCTCTCGGCTCGTTCTATGGAATGCTCACAGATAGTCGTTCCTTCCTTTCCTATGCCCGCCACGATTATTTCAGAAGAATTCTCTGCAATAAGATAGGCGAATGGGTAGAAAAGGGCGAGTATGATAAGGATAGCGCAGTTGAACTCGCCGCAAGAATATCCTATAAGAATATTAAAAGAGATATTGGATAGTGTGATAAAAAATGGGTCGTTTATTTAAAGAACACGATAAAAGGCAGGTTGTGTCTATTGGCGGCTTTTGGCGTTTTATTGAGGATGCCGAAGGTAAGGGAGAAAGCGAAGAATGGTTCAAAAACTTCCCTGAAAACACCGAAAAAATGTTCGTTCCTTCCTGTTGGAATTTAAGTCTTGGTAAGTTCGAATATTTCGGTATCGCCTGGTATCAGCGAGAAATTGATATAACCTCAAAGAACTCTCTTTTAGAGTTTGAAGGTGCGCTTTCCTATGCAAAGGTTTGGCTTGATGGCGAATATTTAGGCGACCACTACGGTGGCTATACATCATTCGCTTTTAAGCTTACCAATATGGAAATCGGAATCCATACATTAACCGTTATGGTGGACAATTCTGCTGATGATACCACCCTTCCAAGCGATGTTGCCGATTGGTATCGCTATGGCGGTATCATTCGTGATGTTAAACTTCATAACCTTGGTAACACTTATATTTCTTCTATGCATATAAGCCATGAGTTGTCGGAAAATAATGATAGTGCAAGGGTTTTTGTTAAGGGAAATATTTCTTCGCTTATTGGCGAAAGGCAAGAAAATATAACCCTGAATTTTGATGGAAAAGAAATTGCAAAGAAAACTATAACGCTCGGTGATGAGAATGCGGTTGAATTTGAGTTTAGTGCTGAAAATATCAACCTTTGGGATATAGGAGCGCCTAATCTTTATACAGTCAAAATCGCCACAAGCGATGATGACCTTGCCGACCGCATTGGTTTCAGAAGAATAGAAACCAAGGAAAATAAAATCTTCCTTAATGGAAAGAGTGTTTTCTTAAAGGGTGTAAATCGCCATGAGGACCACCCCGAGTTTGGCAATGCTTTCCCGGTATCGTTAATGCAAAAGGATTTGGATATAATTAGGAATCTCGGTTGCAACACAATTCGCGGCTCGCATTATCCGAATTCTAAAGAGTTTTTAGATTTGCTTGATGAAAACGGAATTCTTTTCTGGAGCGAAATTCCAATGTGGGGCGAGCAAAGCGTTGAAACTCTTGAGAAACCAATTTTGCTCTCTCGAGCACTCTATATGCATACCGAAATGGTTAATCAGTATTTTAACCATCCCTCCATTGTAATTTGGGGTATGCATAATGAGATTGAAACCAAGGAGCAAATCGCAGTAGATATAACTGAAAAGATATACAAGCTTTTAAAGAGCCTTGATTCTTCAAGACTTATAACCTATGCAACCGATAGAGCGGAAAAGGATATTTGTCTTAAATATTGCGATTTTATAAGTATAAATAAATATTTCGGTTGGTATGGCGGCGGAACTGATGCCTGGAAAGGCTTCTTTGATGAGCTTAAGGTTTGGTTCAAAAAACAGGGTGTCGAAGAAAAGGCAGTTATTATGTCGGAATTCGGCGGCGCCGCGCTTTACGGAAATCATACCTTCGATAATATTAAATGGAGCGAGGAATATCAGGCAAATCTCTTAAGTGAGAGCATTGATGCCTTTATAGAATCGGGTATGGTTTGTGGCACTTATGTTTGGCATTTTGCCGATGCAAGAACTATAAGACCTGTAACCGATAGGGCGAGAGGCTTCAATAATAAGGGAATTCTAAATGAATATAGAAAACCAAAAGCTTCATATTTCGCAGTTCAAGAAAAATATCAAAAATTATAAAAGAAAAGGAACGAGTTTTAAACTCGTTCCTTTTATATTTCCTTGCATATTTCTTTTAATTCTTTAGCAGTTTGAGAAAGGCTTTGAAGGCTATCATCGTGCATAAATTCGAGTAGCGCAAAGCGGGGCTTTTCTTTGAAAATTTCAAGATAAGATTTCCAGGTTTCCTTTGCCTTAATTAGCGGATAACGGTTTTCGCTATCCCAATTAAAAACATGTAGATTTTCGGTATAGTTAAGTAATGCCTTTGCCGATGCTATGTTATATTCAAAACTTTTAAATTGATTCGGCTGCCAATACATTTTAATGTTATCGCTTGAAACCCTATTTATAAAGTTGAGCGCCGAGTTATAATCATCAGTAAGAGTCCATTGGTGACATTCGAGGCAAAGCTTGATGTTATATTCTTTTGCTTTTTCGGCAATTTCTTTTCCTTGCTCAATCATAGCCGAAAACTCGCTTTCGGTTGTATCACCACTGCCTTTTTCTCCGCACCAAATACGAACAGTATCAGTGCCAAGAAGTGCCGCCGCCTCAAGATAGGGAATGATTTCTTCGGTTTTATCTTTTCCAATTCGGTAGTATGAGCCATAGGAAGAAATGCCTATGCCATTTTCTCGGCTTTGATTAACAATCTCTTTAAGAGTATTTTTATCGGTGCAAGGTGCGTGAACATCGCTGCCCCATTCAATAGCATCTAATTTAGCTTTAGTGGCTTCTTTTATTATCTCATTTGGGGTGTGGTTTCTGAATGAAATTGAAGCAACACCTAACTTAAACATCTTTTAAGCCATCCTTTCAAGCATATCGAGTGTGACCTCATATAGAGGAGCTTCGTTGTTTTTAACTCGTTCAAATTCATCTATCATAAATATTGCCATTCGTTCAACCTCGTTGCCCGAGCTTCCTGCGAAATGAGGGGTTAAAATAACATTATCCATAGTATAAAACGGATGGTTCTCTTCGGGTGGCTCAGGATGAGTAACATCAAGAACAGCTATGCGGCTTTTATCCTTATTAAGCGCTCTTGTAAGGTCGGCTTCATTCACCTGCGCGCCACGACCCGTGTTAAGAAAAACTGAATTTTTTTGCATAAGTGAAAATAGGGAATAGTTTAAAATGCCCTTGGTTTCTTCCTTGTCAGCAAGGTGGTTTGAAATAACAATACATTCACCGAAAATCTCTTTCAAGGTTGCCTTTTTGCCGCCAAGTGAGGATATTTGTTCAGCGGTTAAAAATGGGTCAAAAACGAGAACCTCATTATCAAAGCCTCTTAGCTTTTCGATAACGAGCTTTCCTATTGCGCCTGCCCCGATTATACCGATTTTAGCTCGCATATTTCCGCAGTAATCATTAACGGTTTTCTTTAAATCGGCAATTTGCTTGTTTCCTAATGCGGTGTGATGAAAAAAGCCTTTAGTTGCTAATAGAATTTGAGCAAGTGTTACTTCGGCAACGGGTATTGCGTTTGCAGATGCGGCGCTGAAAATACGAACACCACAATTAAGAAAGGCTTTTGCAAATTCTTTAACAGTTCCTGCGGCATAAAAAACAGCTTTAAGATTTGGAAAGCTTTCCTTTATTTCCTCTTCGGCAAGGTTTGGCATACCCCAGGTGCTGAATATATACTCGGTATCCTTGAGGTTTTTGGTTGCAAGGTCATCCTTTGAAAAAATGGCCGAAGTGTCTATATCGGCCTTCTCGCATAATTTTTCGCGAGCAAAGGCTGTGTAAACCTGATTTATTGTTCTTTCTTCACCTAAAAAAATTGCTTTCATTATTCTGCCTCCTTTTGTTTTGTTATGCTTCGGTATGCTGAGGGGGAGTGCCCTGTTATTCGTGTGAAAATACGAGAAAAATTACTTAAATCATTAAAGCCCACCGAGAAGCAAATTTCACTGATGCTTAACTCTGTATATGTAAGCATTTCCTTGGCGGCGGATATTCGGCATAGAATTAAATATTGCTTAATTCCGTATCCTGTGGTTGCTTTAAAAGCATGCGAAAGATAATAAATGCTAACATTATGCTTTTTGGCAAGAGCTTCAAGCGAGTGTTCGCGCGAAAAATCGCTTTCGAGTTCATATTTTATTTTTGCAACGATATTTTCAATTGTGCAGTTAGCGCTCGAAAAATGCTTTGGATAATTTTTTGATAAAATAAGCAAAAGGCATTTAAATTGCCCGTTTAATATATCGGCGCTTGCATTTTTAGAATTGAATTCACTATATAAAATTTCAAACACAGAGCGTATCAGATTATTTGTTTCATCAACCGAAATATAGTGCTGGAAATTTTCGGGTCGGTTTGAGAAAATTGAGATAAGCCTATTGTCCCTTGTAAAGCCCTTTAGCTTTTCGGGGTTTATGTATAAAGCATAGCGCTTATAGGTCTTGCTTTTAACCTTAAAGTCGTGCTCTTCAAGATGGCTTATAAAAACAACTGCGGGAGCATTTATATTGTAGGTTTTATTGGATATATTCAGCTCAACAGCTCCTTCGGTTATATAAAGAACCTGATAAACATTATGCTTGTGGGCGGAAAAATGCGAGATTTCTTCACTGTACGTTATATTTTCAATACAAGCGCTCATTTTATCACCTCAACAATATTTACATAACAAAGAGCAAAAAACGATATTTAACCTTTTGCTCTTTCATAATATAATAAAATTAATAAAATGTCCATAGTGAACTTTGCAAATTAAAAAATCGGATTAGCAAAATTTACATAATTGAGGTGAAATATTTGGCAGGAAAACTTATAACCGATAAGAAAAGTTTTGATTTTGCTTGTGAAAATAGCAACATTTCGTTGCCATATCTTGAAGATACTAAAGTGTTGGGAGAAAGTGTTAAAATTGGAAAAAGGCTTGCTCCTAACCGAATAGTCTATCAGGCTATGGAGGGGTGCGATGGCACGAGCGGCGGCTCTCCCGATGAGCTAACCAAAAGAAGATATGCCCGCTTTGCAAGGGGTGGTGCAGGAATTATTTGGTTTGAAGCAACTGCTGTTATGAGAGAAGGAAGGGCGAATCCGCGCCAGCTTTATATAAATGATAAAAACCTTGATGACTTCAAGCGAGAGGTTGAGCAAATAAAAGAAATATGTATAAGTGAAAACGGATATGAACCGCTTGTTATAATGCAGGCAACACATTCGGGAAGATATAGCAAGCCCGAGGGAACTCCAGCACCGCTTATAGCATATAATAACCCTATTTTTGAAAAAGATAACCCGATTAGTGAAGATAGAATAGTTTCGGATAATTATCTTGATGATGTAAGAGAAGCGCTTATAAAGGGCGCCATCCTTGCCGAAAAAGCAGGATTTGATGGTGTTGATATTAAGTGTTGTCATCGCTATCTTAATTCCGAACTTTTATCGGCATATAACCGAGAGGGAAGATATGGCGGAAGCTTTGTGAACAGAACAAGGCTGTTAAGAGAAAGTGTTTCGGGAGCTGTTGCCAATACTTCGAGCGATTTTATTGTCAGCACGCGGCTTAATGTATATGATGGTTTCCCTTATCCTTATGGCTTTGGAGTTAGCAAGGATAAAGGTATCGAATTTGATAACACCGAACCGATTGAGCTGATAAAGGAACTAAAACTTAATGGAGTAAATCTCGTTAATATAACTATGGGTAACCCCTATTTTAACCCCCACGTTAATCGCCCATTTGTTAAGGGTGGTTATGAGCCTGATGAAGAGCCCATTGAGGGTGTTTTCAGAATGCTTGATGGAATAAGGCAAATAAAACAGGCGGTTCCCGATATAGCGGTTATAAGCTCGGGAATTTCATATCTCGGTAATGTTAGCGCAAATGTTGTGGCGGCTTGTATTGAAAAGGGTTGGTTTGACTTTGCGGGATATGGAAGAATGACCTTTGCTAATCCAAATGTTGCTAAGGAAATTTTATCGGGTCAGGGTATTTCTAAAACTTGCCTCACTTGCAGTAAATGTACCGAGATAATGCGAGCAGGTGGAACGCCCGGTTGTCCAATTTACGATAAAGAAACGTATATGCCATTGTATAATAAATACTGCAAAGGAGAATGAAGATGAAAGTAGCATTAGTAACAGGTGTTGCGGGCGGAATTGGTTTTGCAACCGCACAACTACTATTAAAAAATAGTGTAGCTGTTGTTGGTATGGATGTATTGCCACAAATGCCTAAAGAATTAACCGGTGAATTTACATATTTTCAAGGTGATTTAAGTAGAAAGGACTCAAGAGAAGACTATGTTAACACTGCGATGAAGAAGTACGGCAAAATAAATATTCTTGTAAATGTTGCAGGAGTGGCTCCAAAGGTTAGAAACGATATTCTCGAAATGACTGAAGAAAGCTATGATTTTGTTATGAATATCAACACGAAGGGCACACTGTTTTTAACTCAACTTGTAGCAAACATAATGAAAGAAAATAAAGAAGGAAGTATAGTAAATATTTCTTCAATGTCCGGTTATACAAGTTCCGTTAGTCGTGGCGAATATTGTATTTCTAAAGCAGGAGTTACAATGATAACAACCCTTTTTGCTGATAGACTTTCGGAATACGGCATAATGGTAAATGAAATTCGCCCCGGCATTATTGCAACAGGTATGACCGATAAAGTGAAGGCTAAATATGACGCCCTTATTGACGGTGGACTTCTGCCTATCAAGCGTTGGGGACAACCGGAAGATATAGCTAATGCTGTATGGACGCTTTGTAATGGTAGTTTGCCTTATGTTACAGGACAGTCTATTGATGTAGATGGTGGATTCCATATAAGGAGATTATAATGTATATAGGTTTAATACTTGCTTCAACCCTGCTTTTTTCATTTTCTTTTTATTATAAAAATAAGTTTCAGGAAAGAGAAGGCAATACACTTACCAAAGCAATGGTATTTTCCCTTATAGGCAATTTTATCGGAATAATAACAACACTTTTTATGGGGGTTGAATTTTCGTTTTCAGTTTTTTCTTTTGTTTTGGCAATTATCACAGCAACAGTTTCAATAATTTTTTCAGTGGTTAGTATCAAGGCTTTATCGGTTGCAAATCTAACGGTTTTCTCACTTTTTTCAATGCTCGGTGGAATGCTGTTACCATTTGTATTTTCTGTTGCCTTTTATAATGAAAAACTAACAATACCGAAAATGCTTTGTGTTGGATTGGTGGTTGCTGCGCTTATTTTGGGAACACCAAAAAGCGATAATAAAAAGAGCAAAATTGCCTTTTGGTACTACATAGGTGTTTTTATTACAAATGGTATGGTAGGTGTTATTGCAAAGATACATCAGTCAGGTATGGCGGCAGTACCCTCTAATACATACACTTTTATGCACAAAACTATTAATTTTATTGCAAGTTTATTTATAGTGTTGATATTAGTTTTAAATAAGCAAGATGCAAAGCTTGAAAGAAAAGCACTATCAATATTTAATGCATCGGGCTCGGCGGTTTTTAACACTATTGGAAATTTGTTTTTACTGTATGCACTTTTGCATGTGGATGCATCTGTTCAATATCCGCTTGTTACGGGCGGCGTAATAGTTATATCCTTGGTGATGGACTATTTACAGGGTAAGAAACCCAATAAAAAAGCTGTGATTTCGGCATTGCTTGCAGTGGCAGGAATGTGTTTGTTAGTGATATAAAGGATGATTTATATGAAAAAATTTGAGTTTGATGCAGTAGTTATCGGAACGGGAGCGGCAGGCTATAATGCCGCTATCAGAATAAAAGAAATGAGCGATAAAAAGGTTTGCATTGTAACCGAGGGTATTAAATGCGGCACTTCTCGAAATACGGGGAGCGATAAGCAAACCTATTATAAATTAGGGCTTGCGGGCGGCAGTGAGGATAGTGTGCTTAAAATGGCAGAGAACCTATTTTCATGCGGCAGTATGGATGGAGATACCGCCCTATGCGAAGCGGCGCTTTCGGCTCGTTCCTTTTTAAACCTTTGTGAACTCGGTGTTCCGTTTCCCGTTAATCGCTATGGTGAATATATAGGCTATAAAACCGACCACGACCCATATGCAAGAGCAACCTCAGCAGGACCTCTCACCTCTAAATTTATGACCGAGGCTTTAGAGAAAAAAGCGAAAAACCTTGAAATAGAGATTATCGATAAAACTCTTGCAGTTGAAATCATAACCGATAAAAATAGTGTTTGCGGACTTTTAGGCATCGATACTGATAGCGGCGAATTTATACAAATTTCGTGTGCAGATATCGTTCTTGCAACGGGTGGCCCCGCAGGAATATATGCCGATAGTGTTTATCCTAAATGCCACACGGGAACCACAAGTCTTGCACTATTATCGGGCGCAAAGCTTCAAAATATGACCGAGTGGCAGTATGGTCTTGCTTCGGTAAATCCCCGATGGAATGTTTCGGGAACATATATGCAGGTATTGCCGAGGTTTGTGTCAATGGATGAGAGTGGCAATGAATATGAGTTCTTGCTTGATTTCTTTTCGGATAAATACGAGGCTCTTTCAAATGTATTTCTTAAGGGCTATCAGTGGCCCTTTGATTGCAAAAAGGTGTTAGATGGCTCATCGGTTATAGATTTGCTTGTGTTTTATGAAATAAAGGTAAAGGGTAGGAGAGTATTTCTCGATTATAGAAAAAATCCCTTTGGTATTGAAAAAATCGATTATGAAAAACTATCAAGCGAGGCTTATGAATATTTAAGCCGAGCAAATGCGAGTTTCGGAACACCGATTGAGCGACTCGAAAAAATGAATATGCCGGCAATTGAGCTTTATCTTAGCAAAGGTGTAGACCTTAGAAAAGAAATGCTCGAAATTGCCCTTTGCGCTCAGCATAATAACGGTGGAATTGCGGTTGATATGTGGTGGCAAACCAACATAAAAGGCCTTTTTGCCGCAGGAGAGTGCGCAGGAACGCATGGTGTTACAAGGCCGGGAGGTAGCGCGCTTAATTCGGGTCAGGTGGGCTCACTTAGGGCGGCACAGTTTATTTCGCAAAGTGAGAGAAAAGCAAGCGCTTATAATTTCAAAGAGAAAATCTTTGAAATGGAAGAGTTTTGCTCTAAGATGTTATCTAACCCTGATAATATAGATAAAGCGATAGAAACCGCAAGGCAAAGAATGAGTGAAACGGGCGGTGCAATAAGGGTTAAAAAGGATATGCAAAGGCTCTACTGCGAAATAGCAACCGAGCTTGAAAATTTCAGTGAGCTTTATGGAGTTAAGGATAGAAAAAATCTTTATAAGGCATATAAGCTTCGGGATATGCTTCTTGTTCAAAGCGCAACCCTTTGTGCAATGATAGATTATTGTGAGAAAATCGGCACAACGCGAGGCTCGGCTCTTTATTATGATGCGGCAGGCTCTCTTAGGGAGAAGCTTTGCGAGGAATTTAGATTCTCTTGCAAAGAAGAAGTGGCGGCAGGAGATAAGGTGCAAACCGTTTCTTATGATAGCGGCAAATTTGTTGCCGAATGGAGAAGTGTTAGAGAAATTCCTAAAAGTGATGATTTCTTTGAAAATGTTTGGCAAAAGTTTAGAGAAAATAAAAATATATACTAAAAGAGTAGTAATTTTCGAAATATATATTATAATGAATTTATGAGTGGGTGGTTTTATGTTTCAACTAAATGAACAAAAAATTTCTTCAGCGGTTAAAGAATATAAGGTTATCGATAGGTTTAAAAATATCAAAATCGCACCCGACAACTATGATTTTATATTAGAGGGAGCCCAAAAAGCACTTTCTGAAAATATCGAAATCTTGCCACTATCCCTCTATCGCAAATATGATACTGAGGGAGACCGCGGAAAATTTGAAAAGCCTGAATTTAAGAGAAGAAGAGATTTATTGTATCTTGCTTTTGCCGAGATTATAGATGGCAAAAAAGGAAAATATCTTGAAAAGATAATGGACTTGCTGTGGGCTATATGCGAGGAAACCACCTGGGTTTTACCTGCTCATAACGATACAAAATATGACTCTCACATTCCTCACGAATTCGGAGAAGAATTTGATTGGGTGGATATTTTCGCCGCGGCGGATGGAGCCTGTGTTTCGGTAGTGTATTATCTTTTGAAGGATGAATTTGAATCCGAGATAAAGGAATATTTTAACGCAAGAATTGAGTTTGAACTTAACAGAAGAATTATTGCCCCCTTTATATCCGATTTTTATAAGTATCATTCATGGAAGGGCCTTGATAATTGGTATGTTAACAACTGGAACCCTTGGATAGTCTCAAACGCCTTAACGGTTGCGCTTTTAACGGTTAAGGATTTAGAAACGAGAAGGCTTGTTGTTAAAAAAGCAATAGAGTATCTTAACCATTATTTTGAGTATACCTTTGATGATGGTGCTTGTATAGAAGGAGCGTCATACTTTGAAAAATCAAACTGCTGTGTTTATGATATTTTCGAGCTTCTTTTCTATCTGAGTGAAGGCGAAATAAATCTTCTTTCCGACCCGTATCTTAAAAAGCTTATCGAATATCTGCCTAATATGTATGCCGATAATGGCTATTATTTCACAATGAGTGATTATACCAAAACAACAAGCAAGATAAGCGCCCAAACCATTAAGTTTTTAAAGCGAGCAAACAAAACACTCGAAAGTGAGAAAATATCTAAATTTCTCTCAAAGCTTAATTGTGATACAAAGAAGAGCGGAGCGTTGTCTGAACTTGATTATACTGCCTGCTTCCGCACACTTCTTAATCAAACTGAGGATATATGCCTTGATGAATATGAGAGTGGGGAGCTACCATCAAGTTATATGGAAAGCGTTGAGATTATGACAGCGCGTGATGGCAATTTCGTTTGTTTCTTCAAGGCAGGTAATAACCATGAGCCACATGGTCATAACGATGTCGGTCAGTTTACGGTTTATTATAAAGGAAAACCGTTGTTTATTGACCCCGGCGTTGAAAGATATAATGCAAAGTCCTTCACGAGTGAGCGGGGTTGGTGCTATTCATCAAATTATCATAACACACCAACGCTTAACGGACACGAGCAAGAGAGCGGTTTCCAGGGCGATTTCAATATTCGTTATGGTTCAAGTGAAGTTGCCGCCGATTTTGATAATTATAAGCTTTCCCTCGAGCTTAAAAATGCTTATATCGAGGATAGCGGCATAGTGTCAGCGACTCGCTCAATGAGGTTGAATAAGGGTAAAATAACAGTTGAGGATAATTTTGAATTCGAAAAAGAAGGAGAATACATATTCAACCTTGTAACACTCGCTCAACCAAATGTTAATGGTAATAGCGTTGAATTTGATCTTGATGGTGAAAAAATTGTTTGTGATTTCACAGAGGGCTATAACGTGCAAAGCGAAAAAATTGCTCTCACTGATGAAAAGCTTGCTAAAATGTGGGAAAGCGATTGCATCTATAGAACGAGAATAAGCACCTTTAAAAGAGAAGGAAAATTTATTTTTACAGTATAAAAAGAAAAGTCGAACTCATTTGAGTTTGACTTTCTTTTTTAATATTTTTAAAAATCATAAGCGAGCAAATAAGAGAAAAAATGAGAAAAAACGAGAAAAAAAGAGCTATGCGAATTTATTTTAAATTTTTCAAAAATATGTGTTGACATTATGTTCTTGTTATGGTATTATATTTTGGCTAAAAGAGATTTTAAAAAATTTGGAGGAAAAAAATATGTCTACTTTTATGGCAAAACCGGCTGATATTCAGCGCAAGTGGTATATTGTAGACGCTGCTAACAGACCGCTTGGTCGAACTGCAACAAAGGTTGCAGATTTGCTCCGCGGTAAAGGCAAGCCTGAATTTACCCCTCATGTTGATTGCGGTGACCATGTTGTTGTAATCAATGCTGATAAGGCAGTTTTAACTGGCGCAAAATTACAAAAGAAATTCTATCGCCGCCACACAGGTTATATCGGTGGTCTTAAAGAGGTTCAGTATTCAACTCTTATGGCAACCCGCCCTGAGCTCGCTATGGAGCTTGCTGTTAAGGGTATGGTTCCCGATACAACTATCGGCAGAAAAGCATTAACAAGACTTCATGTTTATGCAGGCGAAAATTATGCTCAGGTAGCTCAGAAGCCTGAGAAAATTGAATTTTAAGAAAGGAGCAGATTGAATTATGTTTGAAGGTAAACCTTATTTTTACGGAACAGGTAGAAGAAAGAGTTCCGTTGCTCGTGTTCGCGTTTATAGCGGAACAGGTAAAATAACCATCAACGATAGAGATATCGATGATTATTTTGGTCTTGAAACACTCAAACTTATCGTTCGTCAGCCCCTTAACTTAACTGAAACAGCTGATAAGTTCGATATCGTTTGTCGTGTAGCAGGCGGCGGTGTAACCGGTCAGGCAGGTGCTATCCGCCACGGTATTTCTCGTGCGCTTCTTCAGTACAATGAAGAGCTCCGCCCTGAACTCAAGAAGGCAGGACTTCTCACTCGTGACCCTCGTATGAAGGAAAGAAAGAAGTATGGTCTCAAGGGCGCTCGTCGTGCACCTCAGTTCTCAAAGAGATAATCACTTTATTATCACGAATTGCAGCACTCACGAAGGTGGGTGCTGTTTTTTGCACGACTTCGCGGCTCGTCGTGGCGCTGACTGCGCCCGTACCCTTTGTCACTTGCGTGACATCTCCCTACACAGTAGGGAGTAACCTCAGTTCCGGGAGAGATAATCACAATTATTTTGAGATTTTACAAGCTTCGTGGAAACACGGAGCTTGTTTTTTATAATGTCAAAAAATCGCATGAAAATCACAACTTTTTGCACTTGACACTACATATTTTTTAAACTATACTGTGAGTAAAAAAGAATATAATGTGGTGATAGTATGAATAAAAATGCCCTTAAACCAATTAGTCAAACTCTAAATTTTGATGTTGTTGTTATCGGCGGCGGAATGGCGGGAATTTGCGCCGCAATAGCTTCGGCAAGGCAGGGCGCAAAAACTGCGCTTGTTCAGGATAGACCTGTTCTTGGAGGCAATGCTTCAAGTGAAATCAGAATGCATATAACGGGAGCCACTCGCCATGGTAAAGCAGGGCGAGATAATCTTCGCGAAACAGGAATTATTGAGGAGATTTTGCTTGAAAATAAGCATCGCAATCCCGCACATTCTTACGGTATGTTTGATGCGCTTCTTTGGGAAAAGTGCAACTATCAGGAAAATTTATCACTCTATCTTAATACATATATAAACGAAGTTAAAACCGAAAACGCAAAAATCGTTAGCGTTTCGGGAACTCAAATGTCCACCGAAAAGCAGTTAACCTTTATTTCTAAAATGTTTATTGACTGTACGGGTGATGGCTCAATCAGTGAAAAGAGCGGTGCGGAGTATCTTTACGGAAGAGAAAGCAGTGCCGATTTTGATGAGCCGGGTGCCATTGACCGCACCGATACAGTGACACAAGGAAACACCATTCAGTTTCGCTCTCTTGATGCAGGGCGAGAAGTTCCTTTTGAGAGACCTTCTTGGGCCTATGATTTTTCGGGCGAAGAATGGGTTTATAAAAAAAGCTGGGATTGGTTTGATAGTGGCTTTTGGTGGGTTGAGCTTGGAGGAACAAAGCTTAACACACTAACCGATTCGGAGGAAATCAAAGAAGAGCTTTTAAAGGTTGTTTATGGACTTTGGGATATAATCAAAAACCATAGCGACCAAGCCGAAAATGCCAAGAATTTCTATCTTGATTGGGTTGGCTTTGTATCGGCCAAAAGAGAAACCCGCCGAGTTATCGGTGATTATGTTCTAAAAGAGCAGGATATCCTTTCTAATAAGGTGTTCGAGGATGCTATTTCCTATGGCGGATGGCATATAGATTCCCATAGGCCCGAATGCTTCTATGCACATGTAAATGATACTCCTCATACCGAGGATAAAACCGTTATGTTTGAAGGCATTTATACCGTGCCTTACCGCAGTATATATTCAAAGGATATTGAAAACCTGTATCTTGGCGGAAGATGTATAAGCGCAACACATAGAGCATTTTGCTCAACTCGTGTTATGGCAACCTGTGCAGTAGCAGGTGAGGCGGCAGGTATAGCGGCGGCTTTAGCTGTTAAAAAGGGCAAAACCGCAAGGCAACTTTCCGAGGATATAAATGAGCTTCAACAACTCATTTTAAGAAGCGGATGCTATATCCCCGAATTTAAAAATGAGGATAAGGCAGATAAGGCAAGAATTGCTCATATAACTGCAACAAGTGAGAAAAGCGAAGCGATAAATGTTATAAACGGAATTTCGCGCCCCGTTGGTAAAAACAGTAATATGTGGGAAGCTTGCGGAACAGGAGAGAGCCTCTCACTTAAATGGGATAAGCCGCAGAAAATAAGTCAGGTTGAGTTGACTTTTGATTCCAACCTCTCGGTTGAAATTATGATTTCGCTTTCCAAATGGTGCCACGGTCATCAGACCGATGGCGTGCCTGATACTATTGTTAAGGATTATAAAATCGAGTATTTCCTTAATGGTAAGGTGGTGGATACTAAATCGGTTAAGGATAATCATCAGCGTGTTAATGTTCTAAAAACTCAAACCGTTTGCGATGAAATCAAGGTAACGGTTGAACAAACACACGGATGTGAAAATGCAAGAATAATAGAAATTAGAGCTTATTGATGAGGTGTGAATTATGCGTTTATCAGCAACAACAGGAATGCTTTTATCAAGGTTAGGTATGGAAAAGACACTTGAGTATTTAAGCAATGCCGGTTTTGATGGTGTTGATTTTTCATACGATTTAGGTGATGATTATGAGGGAGTGGGCGAGAACTATATAGAGTTTGCCCACAAAATGAAGGCGCTGCTCGATAAATATGGGTTAGACTGCGTTCAGGCTCATGCACCATATACTTTGGGTGAAAACCATAAATTTGATGAAAGCGAGCCACTATTTAAAAAGGTTGTTCGCTCTATTGAATCAGCATCAATCTTGGGGACTAAAAAGATAGTGGTTCACACAATAGATGTATCGCCCTCAAACGATGTTTGCGAGGTTAATTATCGTTACTATAAAGCTCTCCAACCCTATGCCGAGAAGTTTGATATGATAATCAGTATTGAGAATCTTTTTACTTGGGTGCCTGCTCAAAGAATGCACGTTGGTCGACTTTCGAGACCGCTCGAAATGAATGCGTTTGTTAAAAGTCTTAATTCACCACATTTTGCAGTTTGTGTTGATGTAGGTCATGCCTCTATCACAGGTGTTGAGCCTGAAGATTATATCGCAAATATTGATGCTGATTTGTTAAAGGTATTACATGTTCACGATAACGATTATTTTTACGACCTTCATTTGTTGCCATTTATGGGCAACCTTAATTTTGCTAATATTACCGCACAATTAAAGAAAAAAGGATATAAGGGAGACCTTTCCTATGAGGTGGGAGGCTTTATAAAAAAGGTTCCCGATGATTTCTTGCCTACTGCACTTAAATATTCGGTTGATGTTGGAAGATACCTTATTTCAAAAATTGAAGAATAAAAAGAAAAAGCCTTAGAACTTCTAAGGCTTTTTTATATATTAGATTTGCGGAAGTCTCTCGGGCTTTTGCCAAAATATTTGAAAAAGGCTCGGTTAAAGGTGCGAATGGTAGAAAAACCGCTCGAAAGAGCAATATCGCTTATTGAATATTCCTTGTTTTCCATAAGCCGAACGCAACGGGCAAGTCTTAAAGAATTTATGTAATCGCAAAAACTGATTTTGAGCTTATCGCTAAATGTGTGAGAAATATGACTTCTGCTGATATTAAGAGCCGCCGCAATGCTTTGCACCGAGATATCCTCTTTATAGTGCTCTTTGCAATATTGCAAAATTTTTGTGGTGCAATCGTTGGCACTTACTGTTTCGATAAGTTCAAGTCTTTCAAGCAACATACCAAAAAATGCCGTTATCACCGAAATAACAAAACCTTTATCTTTATTCTTTTCGTATTCTTTTTGTGCGATGTTGAAAAGGCTTATGAGATTTTCATCCTCTATGCAGCTTCTATAATGGGCCGATACAGGATATTTTTTGATGAAAATTTCGCTATAACCTGTTAGTAATTCAGGGTTGATAATAAGAAGAACGGTATCACTGTATTCATTAAAACCCGAATAGTAATGAATTTGATTTGGAAAGGTGATAAAAAAACTGCCCGATTTCAGAGTGTATTCTTCACCGTTGCAATATGCTTTGCCCCTTCCGCTCTTTACATATAGAAGCTCTATATCATTGTGAATATGCGGCGGAAAATCAGGGTTTCCTCTGTCGGAAAACTCGATTTCATTTTTAAGCTGGCGGAAAACCTTGTCCATATATTAACCTCGAAACTGCATAAATTGTCTTAAATTGGGCATAAATTTACTTGAATTATAGCATATTTTTTCTTAAAATACAAGTAGAACAACTCTCTTTAATTCAGGAGGATGAAAATATGAGAAAGTATGCGAGATATATGTATCCGGGTTGTAGGCCACTCGGTAAAAACGGAACAGTTATCACAGGGTGTAGCGAACATATTGAGCTTTCGCGTAAAGCCGCAGGCGAGGGTATGGTATTGCTCAAAAATAATAACCAAACACTTCCGCTCAAAAAGGGAAGCAAAATAGCTTTGTTCGGTCAATCTTCGGTTAATTACATAAAAGGCGGCGGAGGCAGCGGAGATGTTTATTGCGAATATATAAGAAATATTTACGATGGTTTTTCCGTTAAAGAAAAAGAAGGCAAAGTGAATATTTTCAGAGGGACTGAAAAATTTTATAAAGAGCATATAGAAAAAGAACAAATAAGAATAAAAGAGGTTTGGGATACCGATTATCCAATACTTTTTGAGATTGAAGATATTATTGAACATGCGGTGCGCTCACGCGAATTTTATCGCAACGTTCAGGTTAGAGAAACGAAAGTTCCCGATGATATTTTTGATGCAGCGGCCGACTTTGCCGATACCGCTATTATCACCATTAGCCGCTATTCGGGTGAAGGTTGGGAGCGAAGCAGCGAAAAGGGAGATTTTTATCTAACCGATGAAGAATATAACCTTGTTAAAAAGGTTAAGGCGGCATTCACTACCACTATTATCGTTCTCGATGTTGGCGGAATGGTCGATTCCGAATGGTTCATAAACGATGATGAAATAGGTGCGGTGTTACTTGCTTGGCAGGCAGGTATGGAGGGCGGCCTTGCAATAGCGGATATCATTTGCGGCGATGTTAACCCATCGGGTAAGCTTGTTGATACCTTTGCGAAATCATTTGATGATTATCCATCATCAAAGAACTTTCACGAGTCGGTGGATTATGTTGATTATACAGAGGATATATATGTCGGTTACCGCTATTTCGAAACTATGAAAGGCAAAAAGGAAAGGGTAAACTATCCCTTTGGTTTTGGTCTTTCCTATACAAACTTCGAACTTTCTAAAGCAACCGTTAAAGAAGTGAATGGAGAAATAACTGCTTCGGTTGAAGTAAAAAACATTGGTGAATTTGCGGGTAAAGAGGTTGTTCAGCTTTATTTTAGCGCTCCGCAAGGCATACTTGGCAAGCCCGCACGAGCTCTTGGCGCATTTGCTAAAACAAAGCTTTTAGAGCCGGGAGATAGTGAAATCGTGACCTTGAGTTTTAAGGCTTGCGATATGGCAAGCTTTGATGACCTCGGCAAAATTCAAAAAAGTGCATATATTCTCGAAAAGGGCAACTATGAATTTTATATAGGCACCTCAGTTCGTGATGCACAAAAAACTGATTATAAATATGTTTTAGAAGATAATGTAATAGTAGAGCAATGCAGTAGCCTATGTGCACCTGTTGCACTTAAAGAAAGAATGCTATCTGATGGAAGCTTTGAAAAGTTGCCGCTTGGTGAAGCAAAGCATAGGTTCCCCGAAAATAAGCCCATTACTGTCAAAGCACCCGAGAAGGAACTGCGATTCTTCGATGTTGAGAGGGAAGAGCAGCTTGATGAATTTATAGCGCAGTTCACCGATGAAGAGCTATGTCATTTTATGGGTGGCGATAGTGATATCGGCGTTTCTAATACCCTTTGTTTCTCGGGAATGGAAAGATTGGGAGTTCCGAAAATGCCCACAGCAGATGGCCCGGCGGGACTTCGCTTGAATGATTATTGCGGAATACCCACAACTGCTTGGCCTTGTGCAACCCTTCTTGCTTGTACCTTTAATACCGATTTAGTAGAAGAAATAGGAAGAGCGGGGGGCCTTGAAGTTAAGGAAAACAATATAGCCTTTTGGCTCACTCCTGCACTTAATATCCACCGCAATCCGCTTTGCGGAAGAAACTTCGAGTATTTCTCGGAAGACCCACTTGTTTCGGGTAAAATGGCGGCGGCTAAGGTTAGGGGAATGCAAAGTGTGGGAACGGGCTGTTCAATTAAGCATTTTGCTTGTAATAACAAGGAAACTAACCGAGCAGGAAGCGATTCAAGACTTTCGGAAAGAGCACTTCGCGAAATATATCTTAAAGGCTTTGAAATATGTGTTAAGGAAGCAGACCCACGAAGCGTTATGACCTCATATAATCTCATAAACGGAATTCATGCAAGTGAGAATTATGAGTTATTAGGTGAAATATTGCGTAAGGAATGGGGCTTTAAGGGAATGATAACAACCGATTGGGGCCAAAAAAATAACCCTGTTTATGAAGTGAAAGCAGGAAATGATATGAAAATGCATATCGGCTACCCCGATGATTTGCTTGAAACCTTGAAAAAGGGTGAGCTTTCAAGAGCCGACCTTGAAGCTTGCGCAAAAAGAATTTTATCGGTTTACCTTAGATTTGAATAGGGTGACAAGGTTCAAACCTATTACGATTTCACTTGCCACCCTAATTAAAAGGAATGTCAATTTTGTTGACATTCCTTTTTTGTTAAAGTATTATAGATTTGTAGAAAATTTTCAGGGAGAAGAAAATGCCTTTTTTACCAATCACTAAAAAAGAAATGACCGAGCGCGGATGGACAAGTGCCGATTTCATAATTGTTACAGGGGATGCCTATGTTGACCATCCCTCTTTTGGTACTGCTATAATTTCGAGAGTTCTTGAGGCGGCAGGGTATAAGGTATGTATTATCTCTCAACCAAGATGCGAAGAAGATTATAAGCGATTTGGAAAGCCAAATCTTGCTTTCCTTGTTAATAGCGGCAATATCGATTCAATGGTTGCTCACTATACCGCCGCAAAAAAGAGAAGAAGCGATGATGCTTATACACCGGGCGGAAAATCCGGTGCAAGACCCGATAGAGCGGTTATAGTATACTGTAAAGCAATTAGAAAAATATATGGGGATGTTCCGATTGCAATAGGCGGAATTGAAGCATCACTTCGCCGCTTTGCACATTATGATTATTGGGATGATAAGGTTCGCCCATCCATCCTTTTAGATTCAACTGCCGATTTGCTGATGTTCGGTATGGGCGAAAAGCATATTGTGGAAATTGCAAAAAGGCTTGAAAACGGGGAAAATATATCTTCATTAACCGATATTAAAGGCACCTGCTATGCGGTTAAAACCAAAGACTACAAGCCGATGAGCGTTAAGGAATGCCCGAGCTTTGATGCTGTTAGTGTCCCCGATGAAAAGGGAATGATTAAATATGCTGAGGCCACTAAAATTCAACAAGCCGAGCATGATAGCGTTCGCGGAAAAATAGTTATTCAACGCCACGGAGAATATATAGTTGTTCAAAACCCACCGATGCCACCCCTCTCAACCGAGGAAATGGATAGCGTTTATTCGCTTCCCTTTATGAGAGATTATCACCCATCGTATAAGGCAGTGGGCGGAGTTCCGGGTATTGAAGAGGTTAAGTTTTCTATTATTCATAATAGGGGCTGCTTTGGTGCTTGTAATTTTTGCTCGCTTGCATATCATCAGGGTAGAACTATTAGCTGCCGAAGTCATGAATCGGTTATCGATGAGGCTAAAAAAATCACCGAGATGGATGATTTTAAGGGGTATATCCACGATGTTGGCGGACCGACAGCTAACTTTAGAGCGCCCTCTTGCAAGGGCCAGGATAAAAATGGTGCGTGCGCCGATAAAAAATGCCTTGCTCCCACTATGTGCCCTGCGGTGCAGGTGGACCATAGCGACTATCTTGAGCTTCTCAGAAAGCTTCGTGCTTTACCCAAGGTTAAAAAAGTGTTTATCCGTTCTGGCATCAGATTTGATTATCTCATAGCAGATAAGGATGAAAGCTTCTTTAAAGAGCTTGTTGCTCATCATGTGAGCGGTCAGTTAAAGGTAGCACCCGAGCATTGCTCGGCTAATGTATTAAAGAGAATGGGCAAACCGCCTATTGATGTTTATAACCGATTTAAAAAGCGTTTTTATGAATTAACACAAGGTATGGGCAAAAAGCAGTTCTTGGTGCCTTATCTTATGTCTTCGCATCCCGGTAGCACAGTGAATGATGCAATTGAGCTCGCTCGCTTTTTAAAGAGGGAGGGAATGCATCCCGAACAGGTTCAGGATTTTTATCCAACACCGGGAACAGTTTCAACCTGTATGTTCTATACGGGTATCGACCCGATTACAATGGAAAAGGTTTATGTTCCGAAAACCCCTGCCGAAAAGGCGGAGCAAAGAGCTCTATTGCAGTATTTCAAGCCGGAGAATAGAGAAATAGTTATCCGCGCACTTAAAAAAGCGGGAAGGCACGACCTTATAGGAACGGGTAAAAACTGTCTTGTTGCGCCACTGCCCCAAAAGAATATAGGTGGCAAAAAGGTTCCTCAAAGGAATACTAAAAGAAAGTCAAAGCGGCGCTAAATAATATATAATAAATATAAAAAATCAATACACATACTCTTGACACATATATAGGATTATGATATAATGTTTCAAAATAAATCTTTAATTCGGTGCTGTGACATCGGCAAGATTGACAATATGTGATTAAGACTGTGATTTGTATCACAGTGTTTTTGTGTGTGCTTATTTTCGGTCTTGCTTCATTGCAAGGCCGTTTTTTTAAAATAAAATACAGGAGAAGATTATGAAGGTTAATTTTAAAAACTGTTTCAAATATGAAAATAACGGTTTTAGCAAAACTGCTGTTTCTTCCGCACAAATCGGTGGAGAGAGCGGTTTAGAATTCACTTTCAATAATTGTTATATTTTCCCCGCTTTTTGTGATGTTCATGTTCATCTCAGAGAGCCGGGTTTTTTTTATAAGGAAACGATAGCGAGCGGAACAAGAGCTTGTGCGGCAGGGGGATATAGCGATGTGTTTTCAATGCCAAACCTGAATCCTGTTCCCGACTGCAAGGCTTCTTTGGATAAACAACTCGATATCATAAAGAGTGATGCAGTTATAAATGTTCACCCTTATGCTTCAATAACGGTAGGGCAAAAAGGGGAACAACTTTCGCCCTTCGATGAACTAAGTGATGCCATAGCCTTTTCTGATGATGGCAGGGGAGTTCAAAGCGAAGAAATGATGAAGGCGGCAATGCTAAAAGCAAAAGAGCTTGGCAAGATAATCGTTGCCCATTGCGAAGATAATTCCTTGCTTAACGGTGGGTATATCCACGATGGTGAATATGCAAGAAAGCGCGGGCATAAGGGAATATGCAGCGAAAGCGAATGGGGCCCGATTAAGAGAGATATTGAGCTTATAAGGCAAACGGGCGCAAGCTACCATGTGTGCCATATATCAACGAAAGAAAGCGTTGAGCTGATAAGAAATGCAAAGGCACAGGGACTTGATATAACCTGCGAAACCGCACCGCACTATCTTGTGCTTAACGATAACGACTTAGAGGAAAACGGAAGATTTAAAATGAATCCGCCGATTAGAAGTGAAGAGGATAGGCTGGCTCTCATAGAGGGAATAAAGGATGGCACCATTGATATGATAGCCACCGACCATGCGCCGCATAGCGCTGAGGAAAAGGCGGGGGGCTTAAAGGATAGCCTTATGGGAGTTGTCGGTATAGAAACCGCTTTCCCTGTTATGTATACCTTCCTCGTAAAAAAAGGAATCATAACACTCGAAAGATTAATCGAGCTTATGAGCATAAATCCGAGAAAGCGTTTCGGCCTTGCTGAAACTAAAGATTTTTGTGTTTATAATCTTAATGAAGAATATAAAATAAACCCCGATGAATTTTTATCAAAGGGAAGAGCGACACCTTTTGAAAATGTTACGGTGTTTGGCAGAAACCTGTTAACTGTTGTAAATAATAAAGCTGTATATAAGAAAGCGGAGGAATAAATTATGGCAAAGAGAACTGATTTGAAGAAGATTTTAATTATAGGCTCAGGCCCTATCGTTATAGGTCAGGCTGCTGAGTTTGACTATGCGGGCACACAGGCCTGCTTGGCGCTTAAGGAGGAGGGATATGAGGTAATACTTTGTAACTCTAACCCTGCAACCATTATGACCGATACCACAATTGCCGATAAGGTTTATATGGAGCCGCTAACACTTGAATATATCGCAAAGATTTTAAGATATGAGCGCCCCGATGCCATTGTTCCCGGTATTGGTGGCCAAACAGGTCTTAACCTTGCTATGCAGCTTGAGAAAAAGGGCATCTTAAAGGAGTGCGGAGTTGAACTGCTTGGAACAAGCAGTGAGAGTATTGAACGCGCCGAGGATAGAGAACTCTTTAAAGAGCTTTGCGAGGAAATCGGCGAGCCAACCATTCCTTCCGAAATCACATATAGTCTTGATGAGGCAAGAGAAGCCGCAGCAAGAATCGGCTATCCCGTTGTTTTGCGCCCTGCGTTCACACTTGGTGGAACAGGCGGCGGATTTGCATATAACGAAGAGGAACTTATCGAGGTTGGAACAAATGCTTTCAAGCTTTCTCCCGTTCATCAGGTGCTTATCGAGAAGAGTGTTAAGGGATATAAGGAAATTGAGTTCGAGGTTATGCGTGACTCTAATGACCACGCTATAACTATATGCGGTATGGAAAATATTGACCCCGTTGGTGTTCATACGGGTGACTCGTTGGTTGTAGCTCCTATTCTAACACTTAACGACCATGACCTTATAATGCTTAATGACAGCGCTATAAAGATTATCAAAGAGTTGAAAATTGAAGGCGGCTGTAATGTTCAGTTCGCTTTAAA
>JAFSIJ010000006.1 GCA_017439845.1 Clostridia bacterium
ATTGTGGTGAGCCTTAACTCCATCAGGTTCCAATATATCGGGATAAATTGTTCCTTGCGCCAAGAATGAAATGCCATCAAGCTTTGCCGATTCTTCATCGAAAACCTTTATAAACTCGCCGCCGATAATCTTTCTCTTTCGCTCGGGATCGCTAACACCTTTAAGCAAATCGAGGAAGCGGTCAGTAGCATCAATATAGATAAGATTAGCATCAAGTTCCTTTCCAAAAACTTCGATAACCTGTTCGCTTTCGCCTTTGCGCATGAGTCCGTGATTAACGTGAACGCAAACGAGTTGCTTGCCAATAGCCTTGATAAGAAGTGCGGCAACAACCGAGCTATCAACACCGCCCGAGAGAGCCAAAAGAACCTTTTTATCGCCAACCTGCTCACGAACGAGAGCAACCTGCTCTTCGATAAATTTTTGGGCGAGTTCTTTTGTGGTTATACGCTGCATACTTTCCGGTCTTACATTTGAATCCATAATTTATCCTCCTATTATATTTGCATTCTATTAGTCTGTGAAATTATCAAAATATCCTTGAATTAAGATAACGGGTGTGCCTTTATCACCAGAGCCGCTTGTAAGGTCACAAAGTGAACCGATAAGGTCGGTAAGCTGGCGGGGGGTTGTTCCCTGAGAAGCCATATTGCCAACAAGGTTACTTTGCTTTTCCTTAATACTCTTGGAGATTGCCTCCTTGAGAGCTTCACCGCTTAAATCTTTAAAATCATTATCTGCAAGATATTTGAGCTTTAACTCGTTAGGTGTGCCGATGAGTCCTGCGGTATGGGCAGGCGAAACAACCGGATCAGCAAGTTCCCAAATTTTACCCTGTGGGTCTTTGAAAGCACCATCGCCATAAACCATAACTTCAACATGCTTGCCGGTTCTCTTAAGGATTTCGCTTTGAATATCCTCAACTAAATCCTGACACTCGTTGGGGAAAAGCTTAATGGTATCTTCGGTTGATTTGTTAGAGCCTAAAAGACCATATTTCTCGTTGTATCCGCTACCGTTTACCGAGGAATTGAGAATATCATCAAGTCAGCAAACGGCCTTTGCGCCGTTTTCTTTTAAGATTCTCTTTGTTCTCTTTCTTGTGTGAATATCACAGGTGAGAACGCAATCGGTATAATCAAGAATGGTCTTTGCCTGATTAGCAAAAACAACCTCGACCTCGGCGCCTGCTTCCTTAATTATATTTGAATAGTAGTCAACGTAGTCAACACCGGTGAACTCGTGTTTGTTTTCACCAAAAAGCTCACGGTATTTTTCGAGGGATAAAACATCGCTATAAGGGTTGATGTTCTTATCATCAAGCTGGTCATAGGTGAGAAGAGCATTGCCCACCTCATCACTCGGATAGCTGAGCATAAGAACAATCTTTTTAGCACCCATCGCGATACCTCTAAGGCAAATTGCAAAACGGTTGCGCGAGAGAATCGGGAAAATAACACCGATAGTTCCTCCGCCAAGCTTTGCTTTAACATCAGCGGCAATAGCTTCAACAGATGCATAATTACCTTGAGCGCGGGCAACGATTGATTCGGTAAGAGCAATAACATCGCGGTCACGAAGGGAGAAGCCTTCGCTTTCGGCAGCTTCGAGAACGCTGTTAACTGTCATCTCAACGAGGTTATCGCCCTCACGAATAATAGGGCATCTGATTCCTCTTGATATAGTACCGACTTTTCTTTCCATTGTGGAACTTCACTTCCTAAAAATTTAAAAATTTGTTATACTCTGTATAACACATTATAATATTATACATTCATATTCTTCCTAACGCAATAAAAAATTTGCAATTTTTCTAAAAAATTTTATCCTTTTTTGCAAAAAAATTATAGTTAATATTGACAAAAAGGGGAAGCTGTGCTAATCTATTAGGGAAGATAGAGGCGCAATTTGTCATCAGTAGCCAAAAGCTGTTAAACTCGGCGGAGTGATGCTTTGGTGAAAGGGGCGGTTGCCGAGGGTGATTTTCGGCGGAAAATCAAACCGGTAAAAGGGAATAAGATCCTGTTTTACTGTCGCATTTTTGCGGAGAGCTATCAAAACGGAAATTAGTGCGTTTTCGCTTTATTTTGTCTGTTTTTGGTAGCCGATTCTTCGGCTATTTTTTATTGTCTTTAAAGACGTGGAGGAACAAAAAATGAAAAAGCAAATTTTTGAAGGAATTGCAACTGCGCTTATCACGCCTTTGACCGAAAACGGTATCGATTATGATGCTTTCGGAAGACTTATCGATTGGCAAATTGAAGAGGGGATAAATGCCCTTGTTGTTTGCGGAACAACAGGTGAAGGCTCAACTTTAACCGATGAGGAGCATAAAGCCGCTATTGAGTTTTCGGTTAAGAGAGCGGCGGGCAGAGTTCCGATTATTGCAGGAACAGGCTCTAATGACACAGCATACGCCCTCGAGCTTACAAGGTTCGCCTGCGAGGTTGGCGTTGATGGAGTTTTACTCGTAACACCTTATTATAATAAAGCAACACAAAAGGGACTTATAAGGATGTTTACTGACCTTGCCGATGCATCGAGTGTTCCCGTTATTCTTTATGATGTTCCATCGAGAACAGGCGTTGCAATGGCGCCCGAAACCGTTGCGGCTCTTGCAGAGCATCCCAACATTTCGGCAATTAAGGCGGCAAGCGGAAATATTTCTTCCATTGCCGAAATCCTTGCTCTTTGCGGAGAAAAAATTGATGTTTATTCGGGCAATGATGACCAAATTATCCCGATAGCCTCTCTTGGCGGAAAGGGATGCATCTCGGTGCTTTCAAACCTTTTGCCGAAAGAAACAGTTGAAATGTATAACAAATTTAAGGATGGCGATGTAAGGGGCGCCGCAGATATGCAGCTTAAGTATCTCCACCTTATAAATGCGCTATTCAGCGAGGTTAACCCCATTCCCGTTAAGGCGGCTATGGCTAAAATGGGCTTCTGCGAGGATTATCTTCGCCTGCCGCTAACCTCTATGGAGGATGCACATAAAGAAATTCTCTTTAACGAAATGCGTAAATTTGGCATAATATAAACAAAAAAGAAAAAGTGATTTTATGCAGGATATAATGATTTGTGATAATATCGGTAAAAACGATAAGGGCCACCTAACCTTTGCGGGTAGGGATACTGTTGCGCTTGCCGAGAAATACGGAACACCGCTTTACCTTATGGATGAAGAAAAAATAAGGGAAAAGGTGCGTGTTTATAAAAATGCGATGAGAAAATATTTGCCCGAAGGCAGCGAGCCTGAATTTGCAAGCAAGGCTTTTTCCTGCCGCGCAATTTATCGCATAATGAAGGAAGAAAATATGAATGTGGATGTTGTATCTAAGGGTGAAATCTTCACCGCTTTTTCGGCATCCTTCCCAATGGAAAAGGTTTTCTTTCACGGAAATAATAAAACCGA
>JAFSIJ010000007.1 GCA_017439845.1 Clostridia bacterium
GCTCAATAAGGGTGAGGTATTATCCATTCTCGGCTCTTCAGGCGGCGGAAAAACAACCCTTCTTCGCTGCATAAATTTCCTTGAATTTGCCGAGAGCGGAAAAATTTTAATAGACGGTAAAACTATTTTTGATGGTGAAACAGCAGGTAAATTAAAAGAGGAAGAGATAAGGCAAAATCGTTTGCATTTTGGCCTTGTTTTTCAGTCCTTTAACCTGTTTCCGCAATATAATGTTTTAGAAAATATTATGCTTGCGCCAACCCTTCTGAAAAAAGGAACCGAAGCCGAAATCAAGCAAAGGGCATTGGAGCTTATTGAACAGGTTGGCCTTAGTGAAAAGGTGAATAACTATCCGTGCGAGCTTTCGGGTGGTCAGCAGCAGCGTGTTGCTATTGCGCGTGCCTTGGCGCTCAACCCCGATATACTTTGCTTTGATGAACCAACAAGTGCGCTTGACCCTGAGCTTACAGGCGAGGTGCTTAAGGTTATCAAGGAGCTTAAAAGTAAGGATAGCACGATGATAGTCGTAACTCACGAAATGGAATTTGCAAAGAATGTTTCAGATAAGGTTATTTTTATGGCGGATGGTGTTATTGAAGAGATGGGAACACCCGAGGAGATATTTGAGCATCCAAAGAGCGAGAAAACCAAGCATTTCTTTAATAAGTCGTTAGAGGAAATATGATATGCGAGAAAATAAAGTGAATGAAAAGATGCTTGAGGACCTTTTCACTATTATAGCATCAATAGAAAATGTTGATGATTGCAAGGCGCTTTTCGGGGATATGTGCACAACTCGCGAAATTGAGAAAATGGCACAAAGAATCGCCGCGGCAAGACTTCTTATTGAAGGCAAAACCTACAATCAAATCATAGAGCAAACCGATATTTCTTCGGCAACTCTAAGCAGAGTTTCCAATGCCTTGCAGTATGGTAAGGGTTATAAGAAATTTTTAAAATAATATACTTGCAATAGCATATAACAAACTATATAATGTTAAGAGAAAATATTTATTGGATGGAGAGTTTTTATGGCAATACTTGTAACAGGCGGAGCTGGATACATAGGCTCACACACTTGTGTTGAAATGCAAAACGCAGGCTATGAAATAGTTGTTGTTGATAACCTAGATAACAGTAGTAAGGAATCGCTCAAAAGGGTTGAAGCAATAACGGGAAAACCTGTTAAATTTTATGAAGAGGATGTTCGCGATAAGGCTGCTCTTCGCAAGATTTTCAGTGAAAACAGTATTGATGCTGTAATTCATTTTGCAGGTCTTAAGGCGGTTGGTGAATCGGTTGCAAAGCCGATGATGTATTATGATAACAACCTCATAAGCACAATAAATCTTATTGAGATTATGAATGAATTTGGTGTTAAAAAAATTGTTTTCTCTTCAAGCGCAACGGTTTATGGTGTTGCAACCGAAATGCCGCTTAAGGAGGGCATGCCAACGGGTGCAATTAACCCCTATGGCAGAACAAAGCTCTTTATTGAGGAAATGCTTCGCGACCTTTATGTGTCGGATAACACCTGGAGTATTGCGCTCCTTCGTTACTTTAACCCCATAGGCGCTCATAAGAGCGGAACAATAGGGGAGGACCCCAAGGGAATTCCCAACAACCTTATGCCTTATATTTCACAGGTTGCAGTTGGTAAACTGGAAAAGCTTCACGTTTTTGGCAATGATTATAACACTGTTGATGGAACAGGTGTGCGTGATTATATTCACGTTGTTGATTTGGCTCTCGGCCATGTAAGAGCGGTTAATTGGGCGCTTAATAATTTAGGTTGTGAGGCAATCAATTTAGGAACCGGAAACGGAACGAGTGTGCTTGAGCTTCGTGATGCATTTGTTAAGGCTTCGGGTGTTGAGGTGCCTTATGTTATAGACCCAAGAAGACCCGGTGATCCCGATGAAGTTTATGCGAATGCCGATAAGGCAAAAGAGCTTCTTTCTTGGAAGGCTGAGCGCGGCATTGAAGAAATGTGCGAGGATACTTGGCGTTGGCAAAAGAATAACCCAAAGGGATTTGAGGAATAATCCCTTTGGATTATTCAGATAAAAGATAAGAGTGAAGAGGGAAGAGAAAAGGTGTGCCTTGCGGCACAATATATTGCTTTGTATTTTAAGTGTTTTCCTCTTCACTTTTCCTTTTTATCATAATATTTCCGCCTGTGGCGCAGCTGGATAACGCAGCAGATTCCGATTCTGAAGAACGGAGGTTCGAATCCTCTCAGGCGGGCCAAAAAGGAACCCACATTTGTCTACGACAAATGTGGGTTCCTTTCAATTAAATAACTGATGCTATGAAATACGCTTCGGCGTATGAGAGATTTTTTGTTTCATATAACCTTACGATTATATTTTTTAATTGTTTCAAGAATGCCTTGCTTATCCTTCATTCCATCAACCGAATTTTCGGAAAACAGGTTGCAGGCTGCGGCGGCAGAAGCAAATTCAAGTATTTGCTTATCGGAAAAATCATTATAAATTCCATAAAGACTTCCCGCGCAAAACGCATCGCCTGCGCCAACGCTGCCCTTGATTTCCTCGCTTGGTATATCGAGGGAGGGGATAACGGTGAATTCACCCGACTTATCAAGGCAGAAGCCTGCTTGCTTGCAGTGAACGATAACCTTTTCCTTAACACCTTCATTCATAGTAAGGCGCATAGCCTTTTCTATTGCAGCAATGTCAAGCTTTCCGTTATCGGTGGGGGAAATTCCCCAAATGTTGCAGCATTCGATTTCGTTAAAAATAACATAATCGCAGTAGCGCAAGGCGGGCTTGATTATATTTTCAAAGCTTAAAGTTGCGCTACTTACTGCATCTATTGAGGTTTTAATTCCGCGCTGCTGCAAGGAGCTTAAAAACCTTGCCATAACTGTTCCGTATTCGCTATCCTCCATATCAAATATATCGAGCAATAAAAGATAACCAATATGGAAAATATCACAGTTAAGTTTGTCTAAATCAATATCCTCGGGGCAAAAATCCGCATTTGCACCACGATAGTGGAAAAATGTTCGCTCGCCCGAAGGCATACTCATAACATCACTAAAGCTTGTGGGGTTTTCACCGCCTACTTTAACGAGCGAAGAGTCAATACCATACTCATTAAGTTGATTTATAACATAATTGCCGTAGTCATCGTTGCAAACCCTACCGATAGCGGAAATGGGTAAAGAACGGTCGATTTTAGCAAGGTTAATTCCTGTGTTAGGAACGCATCCGCCCACCGCCTTGCTAACCGATAAAATATCGGCAAGCATTCCGATTTCGGGATAACAGTTAACCGATTTAACAACATCGCAAAGCATATTGCCCGCAATGGTTATTCCTTTTGAGAATTTACTCATAAAATCATTCCTTTAGTTGCATTCAGCCACGAGCGGACCTGCAAGCTCTTTAAGATAGAAAAGTCTGCCGGGGAGTGTTGGAATAAAGGTTGAGGTTATGTTCATATCGGGTCCGTAGTGAAGAGTTGTGAGGAAGCTCATACCCTGCCAACCCATTCCGCGACCGAGAGCACCATCAGCGCCACCGATTGCATAGTCAGCCTTTAAGAAAAGACCGGGGCCAATTGTGTTTGCGGTGCAGGGAACAAGTGTTGAACGACTCTTAAAGCTTGTGATAGCATTTTGCTCAATGGTGAGAGGATGAAGCTTTGCGCCAATGCGATAGTTGGCCTCTTTCCACTCCTCAACCGAAGCATAATCCTCAGCAAACTGCGGCTCCCAGAATGCAATGTGGCACATTCTTCCGATACCGTAAACAAGTACAAGCTTTGCGCCCTCTTCCTTAAGAGCGGCAATTTTTTCGGGATATGTTGGAAGATTGGTCTTGGTTGCAAAATTACGCTGAGCTTCGGGAATGGTGTGGTTAAGCTTGTTGAAAAATGCCTGTTTCATTGAATATTCAAATGAAGCGGGGTTTGTGTTGTCAAGAGTATTACCCTCACTGTCAGCCCACTCATCCATATTAAAGGTATAAACGTGGTCACAATTTATATCCCACTCATTTAAGAAGTATGCTGCCCAACGATACATACCCATAGGTCCAACGGGAAGAATCATAGCAAGCTTCTTGCCTTCTTCACGGGTGAGCTTGATTTGCATTGCGATTTCGTGACCCATAAGTGTATCAAAATCACCAAGGCTTTCACATTCAACGGGGTTGAAGTCCTTATTCCAAAAATCTTCTCTTGCAACGCCCTTATCACAGCATTCATCAATTTTCTTCATATCCCATCCCTTAGGATAGAAATTCTCTAGAAGAGAGCCTTTAACTGTAGTTAAAAAATTCATAGTTCTTTCTCCTTATAATTTTTATGTTTAAGGCAGTAGCCTTTTGGTTGTTCCTTTAAGATAAACCTGGCACATACGGAAGCCCTCGGCATAGTCGGCTCCGCATTGATAACCGCGATAGCGCGAGCAGGTTTTAACCATATCGGCAAAATCAATGCCATCGTGCTCTCGCATCCAAACGAGCTGACTTTCGTGACATTCGAGCATCTCAAGCTAAAGGTCGATAACCTCGCTTATGTCAACAAACTCGGTTGGGTTGAAGTTAACGCCTGCAAGGGTATCCATATAATATATGGGAACAAGCTTTGCAGGTGGTGTGTTTTCATCGCTGAAAACACGGGGATAATCGTAATTCGGGAGAGTCGCAGTAAAAGAAGCGTCAAAAACAAGGCGCGAAACTGCGGTGTGGTCAGGCATATAGTCATCGGGGTTATGGGTGATGATAACATCGGGATTTGCATAGCGGATAACATCAACGATTTTATCCCTTGCTTCCTTATTGTTGTCATAAATCTCGAGGTCATCAAAGCCTGCTGAAATAACCTCGATTCCTGCGAGAGAGCCTGCTTTTTTGGCTTCATTTGCCCTGATAACGCGAAGCTCATCAGGTGGGATTATAACGTGGCCCAAGTTACCGCTCGAAACGTGGCAAACGGTTACCTTATCGCCTCGTTTAACACACTTGGCAAGTGTTCCCGCACAGGCAATTTCAACATCATCGGGATGACAGCCTATTGCTAAAATGTTCATACAATACCTCCTAATATTGATTCTAATTAAAGAATAACATAATTTTAGAAAAAGAGAATTGACAATGCGACAATTTTTTTATAAAATAAGCTTAAAGAAGGTTTTGCATATTATTTAGACTTTTTTTCGAGGTGGTTGTATGGGTGAACTAAAGGGAATAAAGCTTCTTAACGAGATAGAAGTTAAGGGGTTAGTGAGTGACTTTTATTATGAGCTTCCTTTAGACTTTAACTATTCGGGTGAAAGCCATTCGGGATGGGAGTTTGTTTATGTTGAAAACGGCAGGGTAATCGTTAATGCCGATGATGAAACCTATATCGTTAAAAAGGGCGAAATGATATGCCATAAGCCCTTTGAATTTCATACAATAAAGCCCTATGAAAGCGGAGCAAAGGTTATGATTTTCTGCTTTTACAGTGATAACGAATATATGGAATATTTCAACAATAAAATCATAGCTATAAACCAGCGGCAAAAGCAGTATTTAAACGATATTGTGAATATGGGGAAAGCTATATTTCTCTCAAAAGCTCCTCTTGATATAGCAAGGGATGGAGGAATGGATGTTTCGCCCGATTCTTCACCCTTAAATGAGCAGTTTGTTAAAAATTCAATAGAGCTGCTTATAATATCTTTGCTCAGCGCCAACACAACCGAAAAACAAAGCCGAGTTTCCCTTTATGAGCATGTTACGGAGCGCGAAACACTGACTCAAAACATAATAAAATACCTTAATGAAAATACCGATAAACAGCTGTCTTTAAAGGAAATTTCAAAGCAGTTTTCATATTCGCTTTCCTCGATAAAAAGGATTTTCAAGGAGGAAACAGGGAGCAGTATTATTACATATTTTAATAATATTCGAATGGAAAGAGCAAAGGAAATGCTGCTTCGAAGCAAAATGTCGATAGAGGGCATAGCGGCAAGCTTGGGATTCTCAAACTCCTATTATTTTTCAACCTCTTTTAAGAAGAATTTCGGAGAAAGCCCCTCTAAATTCAGAACAGAGAACAAGGCGAAATAAAAAGAGCAAAAATTTACATTTATGTCAAGTCTTGTTTATTGACATAACTGCCTATTATGTATATAATTACTGTTAGTATAATATATCAAATAAGAAAGGGGAAAGTATGTCAGGAATTAAAAAAACGGTATGCATCATTTTATGTTTGCTTATGGTTGCCGTTATCGGCTTCGATGCTGCAAGGTTTGATGTGTCCGCAGAAGTTATAACGATTTATAGAGTCGATGGTGAAAATGTGCGACTTCGCAGCGCACCAACAACATCTGATTCTAATAATATTTTAACCGAGATAACAAATTCCGAGGTTACCTATATATCCGAAGAAAAAAACGATATTGATGAGCTTTGGTATAAGGTTGAATATACCGATGCGACAGGCAAAAAATATACGGGTTATATAAGAAGCGATTTCGTTAAAATCGAAAGATATACAACCGATGAGTCCTTTGAAGCAACACTTAAACTTTTCCCCGAAAGCTATAGAGAGGCGCTTACTAAACTTCACGCACAGTATCCGAATTGGAAGTTTATCGCTCATCAGGTTGACCTTGATTTTGATGAAGCAGTAGCGCTTGAAAATCAGGATAATATAAAACAGGTTGATGGCTCTTATCTTTCATATCGTACTATGGGATATGGTAGCTATGATTGGGGAACGGAAAAATATATAGCATCAAACGGAGCATGGTATGGCGCATCCCGCGAGATGATAATGTACTATATGGACCCGAGAAATTTCCTCGATGAGACAGGGGTTATGATGTTCCTGCAGCAAGGATATGACTCAAAAACGCAGACCCTTGCAGGAGTAAGAACTATTATAAAAGGCACGTTCCTTGAAAACGGATACACTGAAAATTCCGTTAAAGGCGATTATGCTAAGGATATATTAGAAGCGGCAAAGCAAAGTAAGGTCAGTCCTTACGTTCTTGCCTCTATGATTATTCAGGAGCAGGGTGTTAAAGGAACATCGGACCTTATTTCCGGCAATTATAAGGGATATAAAGGTTACTATAATTTCTTTAATGTTAAGGCATCGGGAACAACTACAGCGCAGGTTGTGAAGAATGGGCTTGAATATGCTAAAAGCCAAAAATGGAATTCAAGAAGGGCTGCTATAATAGGTGGAGCGAAATTTTATGCTAACGGTTATATAAGCGCAGGTCAGGATACCTTCTATTATAAAAATTTCAATGTGCATAACCCTGATAAGCTTTGGCATCAATACGCGCAAGCAGTGCACGATTCATATTCCTCGGCAAAAATCAGTGCACCTATTTATACTGCAAATGCTTCGGCAACGCTCACCTTTAAAATTCCTGTTTATGAGGGAATGCCTAAGGCAAATTGCAAAAAGCCTGAGGCAAGTAAGAAACAAAATAACTATTATTTTTTGGATATAGATGCAGGTAGCGGACTTGCCCCTTCGTTTAATAAGTTTACTTATAAGTACACACTTGATATTTTGGGCAACACAAACATTGGCGTAACCCTTCCAAAAGGTGCTAAATATAGCGGCAAAACAGAATTTAGCGTTAAAAAGGGAAAGAACAATGTAAAATTAGTGGTCACTTCCGAAACGGGTTATAAAAACACCTATGTAATTCAGGTCGCTTCAACAGGAGCTTATAAGGTAACAGTTGAGGTCAATGGTTCGTTTGAAGAAGAAATTCAAACCAAACTTGGCGATATAAATGGCGATAATAAAATAAGTGTTGGTGACCTCGCGGCAGTTCAGATGCATTTGCTTTCGGTTAAAAAAATATCGAAGGATAAAAAGGTTCTTGCCGATATAAATAAGGATGATAAAATAAGCGTGGGAGACCTCGCGGCAATTCAGATGCACCTGCTTGGTGTTAAATTGATAGGAGGATAAAAATGAAAAGATTTTTAGTTGCGTTTTTAAGCATAATTATTCTGCTTGGTGCTGTTTGCGTTCCTGCTTCGGCAAAAGCATCAACAGTTATTTCACTTAGTAAGAAAGAGCTAACGGTAAAGCAAAACCTTGTAGTCACAGTAACTGTTAACGCTGATGAGGCAATGTATGGAATGTCCTTCACACTTTCTTATGACCCTGATGTTATAAGGTTTGACAGTGGCAATGATGCATCGGGTGGCGCAGGAGTTGTCAAGGTTGCAGGTGGTGTAACAGGCCTTAAAAAGATATCTTATGTATTAAACTTTACAGCGCTTAAATCAGGCTCATCATCAATATCGGTGAAGGATTGTATGTATGGTGATAAGGATTATAAGGATATAAGTGTTTCGGGTGCAGGTGTTAATGTAACCGTTAAGGATGAAACAAAATCGAAGAATGCAAACCTTAAATCCTTGCGTATTGATGATGGAGAGTTAAGCCCCGCTTTTTCACCGAATGTTACTTCATATACTGCTAAAATCCCCTATAATGTAACCGTTTGTAAAGTTTACACTCGAACTGAGGATAGCGATGCTAAGGTTAGTGTTTCGGGAAGCCCCGATATGAAGGTTGGTAAAAATGTTCGCACGGTTATAGTAACAGCACCTAATGGAAATCAGAAAGAATATAAAATAACTATAACGAGAGATGAAAAAAAGGAAGATACAACCTCTTCTGAGGATTCAAAGGAGCAGGAAGAAGCTCTCAAACGCAGAACAGTTTTAATAAACGATTCAACCTATGAAGTTTTAACTAAAGCCGCTGATATTACATTGCCTGATGGTTTCACCAAGGGCGTTGGCAAGTATAATGATGAAAAGGTTGCCATTGCTGAGGACCCAAAGGATAAATACACACTTTATTATCTTAAGAATACTGAAACGAACAAGGTAATAACCTGTACTCTTGATAAAGAGGATAATTTCTTTAAAGCTGTTGCAATATTCAAAAGTGGCGATAAAACATATATTGTTGAAGATTGCGATGATTCAAAGGGCGCCCCTGTTGACACCTATTTTGGAAGTGTTAAAATTAAGGATAACTATGTAAATGGTTTCACTCCGAAGGACCCGGCTCTATCAGGATTTTATTATATAAGCTGTTATATAAATGGCGTTAGCGGATACTATAGATATGACTCAGTTATGGATACGCTTCAAAGAGAGCCCGGTCTTAAGTTTGCCGCAGATACTGTTGGAGATGGTATTGCAGAAGACCCGAGCACTCCCGAAGTGGCAAAGGGCAACTTCCTTGAGCGTTTCGCATCACTTGAGCCAACCGCTAAAACAATCGTGGTAGCCCTTGCGCTAATCGTTGTTGTTATTATTGTTTTAATAATTCTTGTTATTGTTGGCAGTGTTAAAGCGAGAAAAGAAGAGTCGGCTTATTTTGAGGCGATTTCAAATGATGCCGAACCTGTTGCAGAAGGCTTCATCTTTGAAGATGAAGAGGTTGAAGAGGCGCAGGATGAGCAGTCAGACGATAATTTCTAATATCCAAGATTTTTAAGAAAATCTTTCTTAAGCTCAGGGGTCAGCCTTTCGGCAGCTATCATAAAGGCTCCCTTTGAAGCTAAGAACTTAAATTCGGGTGAAAGAGAATCACCATAGATATATCTTTTTTGATAACTATCTAAAAAGGATAGGAAAAGCAGCTTTGTATCAAAAGAATTTATATTCATAAACAATAACCTCCCAATATATTTTTTGATTATATCGGGAGGTTATGAAATTAAAAATATGGAGCAATTTATAAAAATTGCTAAAAAAATTAAAAAGATTTGAGGCAGAAAAATGGCAAAAGAAGCGGTAAAGTATTTTGGAGTTGACCCTTGGAAAATAACCGAAACAGGTTTTGAAAGCAAATATTCAAGGGTTTCGGAAAGCATTTTTTCTCTTGGTAACGAATATATGGGAACAAGAGGCTTTTTCGATGAGGTTTATTCGGGAGATAGTCTTAAAGGTAACTATTTTAACGGCGTTTGGGAAGATAAGCCTATTACATATTTTGAGCATTTTAAGGGTCTTTCCGAGAGATGCTGTTTTATGATTAACGCGCATAACTGGATTTATACAAGAATTTTCGTTGATGGCGAGGAGCTTGACCTTGCAAAATGTGAGGTAAGTGATTTCTATCGCGAGCTTGATATGAAAAAGGGTATTGTTACTCGTAAGTTTAGTTGGAAGAATGTGGAATTCACATTTGAACGTTTTATTTCTATGACCGAAAGATGCGTTGCCGCTCAAAAAATCACCTTAAAATCTTTAGGATTTAAGGGCGATATCAAGATAATTGCGGGCTCGGATTTCACTCCTATTCACGAGGAAGAAAACCGCAACTTCTGGAATGAGATTTATAATGAAAATGGCGCTATTATGTGTAAAACACAGTCAAGCGGTCAACGTGTATACTGTGAGTTTGGTGCAAACATTAAGGCTGATAGATATTTTGCTGAAGAGAAAAAATGCCTCGCTGAATATAACATTTCGCTTTGCGAGGGTGAGCAAAAGATATTTGAGCGTATCAGCATAAACATTGCCGAGAAGGATACTTCTATTTCAGATGAAAAGTTTATTGCCGATTCGAAGGAGAAGACAGAAAAGCTTCTCGCAACCGATTATGATACATATAGAGAAGCCCATATAGGCTTCTGGGCTGATGTTTGGAATAAACTCGATATTGTTATAGAGGGTGATGAAGAAAATCAGCAGGGCGTTCGTTTCTGTATATTCAATCTTCATCAAACCTATCACGGTGAGGATGGCTCACTCAATGTCGGGGCGAAGGGACTGACCGGTGAGAAGTATTCGGGCTGGACCTTCTGGGATAGCGAAACATATTGTCTTCCTTTCTATATGTTCAATAATCCGCAGGCGGCTAAAAACCTTATTATGTATCGTTATAACACCTTGGCTCAGGCGCTTGAGCGTGCAAAGGAGCAGGATACAAAGGGTGCTTGCTACCCAATGGTTACCATCGATGGAACCGAAAGCTGCGGCGTTTGGCAGCACGGAAATCTTGAAATTCACGTAACTGCCGCAATTGCTTATGCAGTTTGGCATTACGTTACAAACCTAAAGGATAAGGATTTCCTTTATAATTACGGTGCAAGACTTCTTGTTGAAACCTCAAGATACTTCGCTTCCCGTGGTGGATTTAGCCCCAAAAACGGAGATTTTGGTCTTTACGGTGTTATGGGCCCCGATGAATTTCATATGATGGTTAACAACAATGCGTATACCAACTATATGGTTAAAAAGATGTTCCTTTATACCTTGGATGTTATCGAGGAAATGAAAAAAGAATGCCCCGAGCTTATCCCTGAAATTGAGAGCGGAGAGCTTGAGGATTGGAAATACAAAGCTGATAAAATGCGAATTCCTTATGATGAGGAAACCAAGCTCTTTGAACAGCACGATGGGTATTTCGACCTTCCTCATATCGATGTTAATACCATTTCACCCGATAGAGTTCCAATTTATAGATATTGGGCTTATGATAGTATATTCAGAGTTAATATGTTAAAGCAACCCGATGTAGTGCTTATGCTTTTCTTCTTCTCAAATGATTTTACAATTGAGCAAAAGAAGGCAAACTATGATTACTATGAAGCTCGTTGCTTCCACGAGAGCTCACTTTCGCCCTCAATTCATTCTATTATGGCAAATGAAATAGGCAACTTTGAGCAGGCTTATGAATATGCAAAATATGCAAGCCGAATAGACCTTGATGATTATAATAGAAACACCCATCAGGGACTTCATATAACATCGGCGGCTGCCGCTTGGATGAATATTGTTTATGGTTTCGGCGGAATGAGAAGTGATGATGAAATTCTCTCCTTCAAGCCGAGTCTACCAAAGCAGTGGAAGGGTTATTCCTTTAAAATCCTTTATAGAGGTAAGATTTTAACAGTTGCTATTAAGGGCAATGAGGCCACCTTCACACTTGATGGTGAAGCAGAGCCGATAAGAATTTTCAATAATATATATAATGTTGGAAAAGAGGGTGTGAAGGTTGAAATATAAAGCAGTCATTTTCGATTTAGATGGTGTTATTGTAACAACCGATGAATGTCATTATAAGGGCTGGAAAAAGCTCGCCGATGAAGAAGGTATTTATTTCGATAGAGAAATAAACAGAAGGCAGCGTGGCGTTAGCCGAATGGAAAGTCTTGAGGTTCTTCTCGAAAAGGCAGAAAGGACCTACACGCAAGAAGAAAAGACCGAGATGGCAGAGAGAAAGAACAACTATTATAGAGAATATATTAAATCTCTAACTCCTGCCGATACATTACCCGGTGTTATGGACTTTTGCTCATATCTTCGCGAGAACGGAGTGAAGCTCGCTATCGGCTCATCGAGTAAAAACACACCCACCATTCTTGCAGGAATAGGACTTGACAATTACTTTGATGCGGTTGCCGATGGAAACCAAATCAAGAACAGTAAGCCCGACCCTGAAGTGTTTTTGCTTGCAGCAAAGCTTCTCGGAATAGACCCGGCCGACTGTATGGTTGTTGAGGATGCCGAAGCAGGTGTTGAGGCAGCTTTAGCCGGTGGTATGGATGTGCTGGGTGTCGGTGATTCGGTTGTGAATACAAATGCAACCTATAAAGCCGAAAGCCTTGCTAAATTTAACATTGATTTAATTAAATAATAACTAAAAAAGGAACTTCCCAATTATTGCATTGAGAGGCTCCTTTTATATTGGTGAAAATCTCCTTATTATTGGTGAAAAAATGATAGAAATATGAGGAAATATACATTAAACTGTAGGTAGATAAACTAGTTTTATTACAACCATTTTTTTGCTAAAAGATTTTATTGGAGGCGCGGATATGAAAATTGAAAAAGGGTTTTCATTTGTTTATGGCGGGAGAAGTTCTAATACCCTTAAATGCGCAGAAATTGTGAAAAGCGAGGGCGAAACACAGGTTTTTGAATATATTTTTGAAGATACTCTTAAGGTAACAAAAACTGTTAAAAAATATAAAGACTATGATGCTATAGAATGGATAAATGAGTTTGAAAATATTTCCAATAAAAACACCGAGGTTATAAGCGAGCTTTTCGATGCAGTTTTCACCTATGAAACCGAGGCTGATGATGAGATGCCGGGTAAGGCATGGAAGCTTCGCCCCGAACATAAAACCGTTAAAATAAATGCACCAAGCGGTTCAGATTGCTCGGGAAGAGAGTTTTTATGTGATAGCGATTATCAAGCATCAAGATTTGCTTTCCCGAGATATTTGCTTGATGATGAAGAACGGGTTTATGGCAGTGCCGGTGGACTCTCTTCAGATGCTCAAGCACCATATTTTGAAATCTCACAAGGCGATAAAGGCTATATCGCTGCAGTTGGTTGGAGCGGAAAGTGGCGTGCTGTTATTTCCCGCAAAAATAACATTGTTGAGTTTAAGTCCGGCATCGAAAAAACAAGCTTTTACTTAAAGCCAAATGAAAAAATTTCAACCTCTTCGGTGCTTGTTATGGAATATAATGATGGCACCGTTAATGCTCATAATAAATGGCGAAGGCTTCTTAAAAATGAGATATCGGTTATGGCAAAACGCACCGATAAAACACTTCCGTTATCGGCAGGACTTTGGGGTGGAATGAAAACCGAGGATGCTCTTCAAAGAATTGATGCGGTATGCAAGGCAGGGTGGCCCGTTGATTATTTTTGGATGGATGCAGGTTGGTATGGTACGGATACAAAAGACTCTCCCGATGAGTTTGAGGGCGATTGGTGGAGGTTTGTTGGCGATTGGAGAGTTAATAAAAACCATCACCCAAACGGTCTTGAAGTGATTGCCGATAGAATAAAACAAAATGGTAAGAAATTCCTTTTATGGTTTGAGCCGGAAAGGGCAAAAAGTGATACTGCGCCGATATTTATTAAGCATCCCGAGTATTTTCTTAATTCGAGTGGGCGAGAGAATGTCGTTATGCTCAATTTAGGAAACGAAGAGGCGTGGAAATATATCTATAACCTCATGGCCTCTCTCGTGGAAAGGCTTTCTGTTTCGTTTTTCAGGCAGGATTTCAATTTTGACATCTGTGATCTCTATTGGTGCGAAAATGATGAAGAAAACCGCATTGGAATAACCGAGATAAAGTATATAAACGGTTTCTATAAGTTTTGGGCAGCCTTGCTCGAAAAATTCCCCGATTTGCTTATTGATAACTGTGCGGGTGGGGGAAGACGCCTTGATTATAGAGCGCTAAAATATTCCGTTCCGTTATGGCGAAGCGATGCTCAATGTCCCGCTAATCCAAGACCTGACATTGCCCAAAATAATATGCTCGGATTTAATGATTGGCTTGTATATTCGGGAACCTGTTCGGGTAGACTTTGGGGCAATATGTATGATTTCAGAAGTGCTTACGGAACAAGCCTTCGAACCGCATATACCTTTTCGGCAAGGGATAACTTTGGTGATAATGCCGAGCAGCTTTGTTGGATAAAGAATGCTATGGAGGAATATATAAAGGTTAGAGATTATTTCTCGTGCGATTTTTATCCTCTTACAAGTGCGGGAGATAGCCTTGATATTTGGACAGCGGCAAGATTTGACCGCCCCGAGCAAGGCGATGGCATCATTCTTGCTTTCAGAAGAGAAAATTCTAATTATAAAACACTATCCTTCGAATTTGAAAACGCAAAGCAAGGAGCCGATTATATTTTCACCGATGCTGATACAAAAGAGTCTTTTATTCTTTCGGCACAAGAGATTAAAAACGGTATAGAAATAACCATACCTGAAAAGCGTAAAAGCAAACTTATATTCTATAACTGTAAATAAGTATAAAAAAACACCGTTCGGTAAGAACGGTGTTTTTTTGTGCCTTTTAATTAAACAAGCTTTGTGGGGTCAACAACATATTTGCCCATAGCAATCTTAACAAGGTCGATAAGAGCAAGAATGCCACCGATTCCGCAGCAGAAGGACATAATTATTTTAAATACGCCTTTTTTGGTTTCACCCATCATAAAGTTATGGATACCAAGTCCGCCAAGGAAGAGGCAAATCAAAATCATAACGATTTTATCCTGACCGTTAAGATTGTCCTTTGCGCCCTTAACAGCAACGCCGCAATTAAGGCAAACCTCAGCATTGGGAGCAACCTCTTTGCCGCAGTTAGCACAGAACTGTGTTCCTTCGCCAACCTTAACACCACATTTAACGCATATAGCCTGATTGTCATTCATTTGTTCACCGCAGTTTTTACAAAACATAAATGAAACCTCCTTGTTTTTTATATAATTATTATAATATATTTGGACTTTTCTGTCAACAAAATACTACATATTGTTGCTTTATTCGACATTAGAATACAAATCCTAAAATCCAATTTGCTAAAAAGCCTAAACCAATTAGGAAATAGAATATGATATTTGCAGTTTTGCTTTTGAAAAGCTTCCCATCTAAAAGAAATGCAGCATATAAAAAAGGTATGCTGAAAAACATAATATGATGTGAAAAAGCGGCGGCAAAATCTAATTTTATAGCATTCAGCAGTGCCCGTGTCATTCCGCAACCGATACAGTGAACACCGGTTATTGAGAGGAAAATACAAGGAATTTCAAAGATATAAAGAACACTCGCAAAAATTAAAATAATTGCCGAAATGAATAATTTCCGTTTTAAATCTTTTATCAAATTTACACCTCGATAATTATCGGTTTTATTCCGTTTTTCTCAATATCAATAACCGCATAGGTAGGTTTACTGTAATTGCGAGGGGAGGAGCAGGACCCCGGATTAACAACAAAAATGCCATCTTCATATAATATATCAGGACAATGGGTGTGCCCATAAAGAGCAATATCGCAACCGAGTTCTTTTGCCTTCTCAATTAAAGGTCGCTTCCCGAATTTAACACCGAGGGTATGCCCGTGCGCAAAGAAGATTTTTTTATCAGCTGCGAATGCAGTATCCTCGCATTTATAGAGCGAGCCGAAATCACAGTTTCCGCTAACGATATGAAAGCTTTTGTTTGGATATAAAAATTGTAGGTCCTCTATATCGCCAACAACATCGCCTAAAAAGAAAATTTGCTCAGCAGTCGGTTGAGCTTCAATTATTTTTTCAACTGTTTGGTTGCTTTTATGGGAATCAGATATAACTAAAATACGCATTAAAATACCTTCTTTTTTTTCGAGAAAACGCATAATAATAAGTAGAGATTACGATAATTATATATAATTGTGGGGTAGAAATCAATGGATAATTTTGATAAGAACAAAATTTTAGAGGAAATTGGAAAAAATTCGGGTGGCAAAATTGATATGAAGGCTCTCTCACAAGCCGCCGAAAAAAAGGATGCTAAAGCGATTATAAACTCTCTGAACGAAGAGGATAAGGAGAAGCTAAAACGAGTTTTAAATGATAAAGAAGCCATAAAAAATCTGCTCAAAAATCCTAAAATAACCGATATAATTGGAAACTTTATGGGTGGAGGTAAATAATGGAGGATTTAGGAGAAAAATTAGCCGAGATACTAAACGACCCCGAAAGTATGAACAGGGTGAAGCAAATGGCGGAAAGCCTGCTCGGTGGTGAGGAAAAAAGGGAGGAGCAATCGGATGTGGTATCCGCCCTTGGCGCTAACGAAATGCAAATGATGGTTAATATAATGTCGCGCCTCAAAAGTAGCAAGGGCGATGCAAGCACTCAGCTTTTAACAGCCCTTAAACCTCACCTTAGCGAGCCAAGAAGAGAAAAGGTTGATACCGCTATAAAAATCCTAAAGCTTATTGAACTATTTCCGCTGATTAAGGAGAGCGGACTTTTTAAAATTTAAAAATAGGGGGTGGCAGTGATGGAAAATATGTCGAAGGAAGAATTTATGCGGCAAAGTGAAGCGGCAGTTAGAAGAATGCGTGAGATAAACAGTAGGGCTAATATAAAATCAACGCCGCACAAAATGCCACCTAAACCACAGTTTGTATCAACACCACCGCCAAAGGAAGAAAGGGAGCAAGAAAAGAAAGTAACAAATGAAGGTATGAAAAATAACGGTTTTTCGTTGCCTTTTTTAGAAATGTTTAAGCGAGATTCTGATATGCCAATTATCCTCGGATTACTGCTTTTGCTGATGAGCGAGAAATGTGATAAGAGGTTACTTTTTGCTCTTCTTTATATACTTATGTAAACCACTTTGTTACAACTTTGTAATAAAGCATAATGAGTGCAAAAAATGTTGTTATGTAAACTAATTTAACCAAAAAAACTTTTCCACTAATTCACAAAGTTATTAACAATTTTGCGGTTAGATCGGCATATTAAGGGCAATTTTTAATTTTTTTCGGTGGAAAACTCGGTGGAAAAGTGGAAAAACGGGCATAAAAACCGTAAAATGAATAAAAAAATTATGTAAAGTGTTTTTACAATTTTCGACAAAAAAATATGTAGATTTTTTGATGTAAAGTTTGTCAAAATTGAATAAAATTATCAAAAAAATAACAAATAAAATTTTACACTTCAATTTACATAATGTTATTTATTTTTTATTTTTATTGTGATATAATTACTCTATTAAGTTTTAAGCGAAAAGGGAACAACATGAAGAGAACAAAATTGAAGGACAGGCTATTGCCCGATTATACTCGTGGCGAAGAAATTTTCAATATGGTTTCACATATAGTAGGCGGAGGCTTTGGGGTTATCGCACTAACTTTATGTGTTATAAAAGCATTTATTAATTTTGATGCCTATCAAATTGTGAGCGCATTCATCTACGGTTTCTCGATGATAATTTTGTATACCTCTTCGAGTGTTTATCACGGCCTTAAACCACCAATGGCAAAAAAGGTTATGCAAATTATTGACCATTGCACAATATTTATCTTGATTTCGGGGACATACACTCCGATAGCGCTCGTTTCATTGCGAGAATACAACACCGCTCTTGGTTGGGTTGTGTTCGGTGTAGTATGGGGTGTGTCGGCGCTCGGGATAACGCTCAATGCTATCGACCTTAAAAAATATAATGTGTTTTCGGTTGTTTGTTATCTTGCACAGGGCTGGTGTATTGTGCTGACAGGGAAAGCAGCCATAACCGCAATGGGCATGAAGGCGTTCTTATGGATTCTTGCGGGCGGTATTGCTTATAGCCTTGGCGCGATTCTTTATGCTGTTGCGGCAAAGGGAAATCACCGTTATATGCATTCGGTATTTCATATCTTTGTTGTTATTGGCAGTATCTTACAGTTAGTTGGAATTTTATTTTACATCCTAATATAATAATATATATATATAGTAAAACATTAAGTGTACAATATATAAAAGGCGAGGGAATAAAACGAGCGAAATTCTAAAGACAGTTTGAAATCTAATATGGAAACAAAGAAAAAACCCGATTTAATCGGGTTTTTCTTGTTTTTGAACGGACAATTCTTTGGTTTTCTGTGATTTTTTCTTTATTTTGTTGGTTTTTCTATTGACAATGCTGTTGTTTTGATGTAAAATTGGATTAGATAACAATGGGAGGTAATATGGCTATGGCATATACTTTTACCGAAAATATAGAAATGAGCCCGAGAATACCGGCGCTTAAAGATTTTTTATTTGAAGGAAGACCTGAAATATCGGCAGACCGCGCTGTGCTCTTAACTGAGTCTTATAAGCAAACCGAAGGTCAACCGATGGTTATTCGCAGAGCTAAGGCGTTTGCCAACATTCTTGAAAAGCTACCGATTGTAATTCGCCCGTTGGAGCTTATCGTTGGTAGCGCATCGAAGGCGCCTAGAGGATGTCAGGTTTTCCCTGAGTATTCTTATGAGTGGTTGCTTTCCGAGTTTGAAACAGTTGCAACAAGAAGCGCTGACCCGTTCTACATATCGGAGGAAACCAAGAAAACTCTGAGCGAGGTTTATCCTTATTGGAAGGGCAAGACAACAAGTGAGCTTGCAACCTCTTATATGGCTCCCGAGGCGCTCACCGCTATTGAGCATAATATCTTCACCGTTGGTAACTATTTCTATAACGGAATCGGTCACGTGACGGTTGATTATGGCAAAATCTTAAAGAGTGGCTTTAAGGGAATTATCGATGAGGTTAAGGCGGCGCAAAACAAGCTTTGCATCACCGATAGCGATTATGCATCAAGAAGCGCTTTCCTTGAGTCAGTGCTTATAAGCTGCGAGGCAGTTATAAATTATGCCGAAAGATATGCAACCTTAGCAAAACAAATGGCGGCTACCGAGAGCAATGCGGCAAGAAAGCAGGAGCTTTTGAAGATTGCCGAAAACTGTGAGAGAGTTCCGCGTTATGGAGCTGAAAGCTTTTATGAGGCTTGCCAGAGCTTCTGGTTTGTTCAGTTGTTATTGCAGATTGAATCAAGCGGACATTCGATTTCCCCCGGTAGATTTGACCAATATATGAATCCTTATTTTGAGGCTGATTTCAGAGCAGGTAAAATCACTCGTGAGGCAGCTCAGGAATTGGTTGACTGTGTTTGGATTAAGCTTAACGATCTAAACAAGGTTCGTGATGCCGCATCGGCTGAAGGTTTTGCAGGATACAGTATGTTCCAGAACCTCATAGTAGGCGGTCAGGATATTCACGGTAAGGATGCAACAAACGATATGTCGTTTATGTGCTTCAATGCAGTTATGCATACACTTCTTCCTCAACCCTCATTCTCGGTTAGAGTTTGGAATGGAACACCGCATGAGTTTATGCTTCGTGCGGCTGAGGTAACAAGAACGGGTGTTGGTTTCCCTGCATACTACAATGATGAAGTTATAATTCCTTCTCTTATGAGTCGAGGATTAACAATAGAAGATGCGCGTGATTATAACATAATCGGTTGCGTTGAGCCACAAAAGTCGGGTAAAACTGATGGTTGGCATGATGCCGCATTCTTCAATATGTGCCGCCCGCTTGAGATGGTATTCTCAAATGGTGTTGATAAAGGAGTTCAGATAGGTCCCAAAACAGGCAATGTTGCCGATATGAAGACCTTTGAAGAGTTCTATGACGCATATAAAACTCAAATGAACTACTTTATAGGCCTTATGGTTAATGCCGATAATGCAATAGATGTTGCTCACGCAAAGCTTTGTCCGCTTCCTTATCAATCCTCAATGGTTGAAGATTGTATCGGTCGTGGCAAGAGCTTGCAGGAGGGTGGTGCAATTTATAACTTCACAGGTCCTCAGGGCTTCGGTATTGCCAATATGGCAGATGCTCTTATGGCGGTTAAAACACTTGTGTTTGAAAAGAAGTTCTGCACACTTGCCGAGCTTAAGGAATGCCTTGATAATAACTATGGTAAGGATCTCGATGCAGCAACCGCTGAAAAGCTAACAAGAACTGTTGCAAACAAGCTTCTCCAAAATGGAGAGAGGCTCACTGCTGAAGATGTAACCGCAATTTTAATTGCAGTTAGCGAAAATAAATGCAGTGCAGAACAAAAGGCAAGATTTGGCGAAATCTATGAAGCAATAAATGCTTTGCCGAAGTTCGGTAACGATATCCCCGAAATAGATGCCTTTGCAAGAGATGTTGCTTATACATATACAAGGCCACTTGAAAGCTTTAAGAACCCACGCGGCGGTATCTTCCACGCAGGCCTTTATCCTGTATCGGAAAATGTTCCTCTTGGTGCTCAAACAGGCGCAACCCCTGATGGTAGACTTGCTTACACACCTGTTGCTGATGGTGTTTCGCCATCTGCAGGTAGAGATATAAAGGGTCCGACTGCGGCAGCTAACTCGGTATCCAAGCTTGACCACTTTATAGCCTCAAACGGAACGCTCTTTAATATGAAGTTCCATCCGAGCGCACTTGCAGGAGCAAGCGGTCTTGAGAGCTTCGTTGCTTTGGTTAGAGGTTACTTTGACCAAAAGGGAAGTCACATGCAGTTTAACGTTGTAAGTCGTGAAACACTTCGCGATGCACAAAAGAACCCTGAAAAATACAAATCCCTCGTTGTTCGTGTTGCAGGCTATAGCGCACTCTTCACAACACTCTCTCGCTCACTTCAAGAGGATATAATCAATAGAACCGAGCAGGGAGGATTCTAATGGCAAGGGATATTTTGGAAACGAAGGGCAGAATTTTTGATATTCAGCGCTTTTCCACCCACGATGGTCCCGGTATTCGCACAATAGTCTTTTTAAAGGGATGTGCATTGAGATGCCGATGGTGCTGCAACCCTGAATCCCAATCCTTTGAGATTGAAAAAATGATGCAGGCAGGCAAATGGAAGACCATTGGAAAAGATGTAACGGTTGGCGAAATTCTCCCCGAGGTGTTAAGGGATAGACCTTATTATCGCCGCTCAGGCGGAGGAGTAACCCTTTCGGGAGGAGAATCACTCCTTCAACCCGATTTCGCGGTTGATTTGCTAACAGCCTGTAAGCAAAACGGAGTTAACACCGCCATTGAAACAACGGGAATTGCCCCCTTCGATGTAATAGAAAGATTTTTGCCTGTTCTTGATACTGTGCTTATGGACATAAAACATATAAACAGCGATAAGCATAAGGAATTCACAGGCAAATCAAACGAGAGAATTCTCGAAAACGCAAGGCTTATAGCCGAGCGGGCAAACAAGCTTATTATAAGAGTTCCGGTGATACCCACCTTTAACGATACTGAAAGTGAGATATCGGATATAGCCGCCTTTGCGGCAGGACTTCCGAATGTGGATGAAATTCATCTGCTACCTTATCACAGTATGGGAAGAGATAAGTATGAGGGACTTAATAGGGAGTATCTTATGGGCGATATTAAATCACCCGATAATGATAAGATGCAAGCCCTAATAAGAGTGGCTGAGAGTTATGGACTTAAAGCCCATATAGGAGGTTAGATATGGATTTAGAGAAAATTCTTTCTTCCGATAACAAAACAAGAATTATTCAGGAATTAGTTCCGGGTAAGCAAATAACACTTGCCCACATAATAGCTAATCCGGATGAAATTCTTTATAAGAAGTTAGGTCTTGACCCTGCCCAAGAGCATAAGGGCGCAATCGGTATCCTAACCGTAAGCCCGAGCGAAACCGCAATTATTGCAGCGGATATAGCAATTAAGGCATCGGGCGCAACACTCGGCTTTGTCGACCGATTCAGCGGTACGGTGATACTAACAGGAACCGTTTCGGAGGTTGAGGAATCGCTTGCGGCAATAACCGAATATGCAAGAGATAGACTTGGATTTGCAGTTTGCGAGTTGACCAAGACATAATGAAAAAGCTTATACTTATGGGAAGAAGCGGAGCAGGGAAAACAACCCTTTCTCAAGCGCTTAAAGGCGAACAGGTTGAGTACAAGAAAACACAGTATATAGATTATGAAGATTTTTTAATCGATACCCCGGGTGAATACGCTGAGAATCACGATTTGGGCGCAGCCCTTTGCTTGTATGCTTACGAGGCGGATGTTGTGGCGTTGCTTATTGCGGCGGATGATGAATATTCACTCTTCCCCCCAAACATTACCTGTATGGTAAACCGTGAGGTAATCGGCGTTGTCACCAAGAAAAATAAAGGTAACCCCGAGATAGCTGAACGGTGGCTAAGGTTATCGGGATGCAAAACAGTGTTTTTTGTAGACTCAAAAACAAGAGAAGGTGTAGAAGAAATACTAAAACACCTCAAAAACAACACAAAACCAAAAAAATAGGATAAAAAACCAAAAAAATCTTCTTTTTTTCGTTGACTTTCCTTTGTTTGTGTGGTACTATGAAAGAAAGAAGTAAATAAATAAAATAAAATACTTATAAGGAGTAATTTTTATGGTAAACGAGTATGAAATCAAAAAACAGATTTGCGACATTGGTAAGCGAATCTACGACAAGGGAATGGTTGCCGCTAACGATGGTAATATCTCCGTTAAGCTTAACGACAACGAGTTTCTCTGCACACCTACAGGTGTTAGTAAGGGTTTTATGACTCCTGAATTCATTTGTAAGGTAGACAAGGATGGAAAGGTTCTTCAAGCTAACAAAGGCTTCAAGCCCTCTTCCGAAATTAAAATGCATATGCGTGTATACAAGGAGCGTCCTGATGTTAACGCAGTAGTTCACGCTCACCCGATGTATGCAACAGGCTTCGCTATTGCAGGCATTCCGCTAACACAGCCCATTATGCCTGAGGCTGTTATTGCTCTCGGATGCGTTCCGATTGCTGAGTATGGAACACCTTCAACTGAAGAAATTCCTAACGCAGTTGCAAAATACTTACAGTCATTTGATGCTGTTCTTCTCGAAAACCATGGCGCACTTACCTTCTCGGATAATCTTCTTGCTGCTTATCACAAGATGGAGTCGGTTGAATTCTATGCAAAGCTCCTTTACATATCTAAGCAGTTAGGCGGACCTAAGGAGTTAAATGAAGCTCAGGTTAAGCGCCTTTATGAAATCCGCCGTCAGTTCGGTATGACAGGTAAGCATCCTGCAGACCTTTGCCCGAACGCTAAGAACGGTCAACCCAGCTGTCACGGTTGCGGTGGTAACTGCTCAGGTCATTGCTCAGGCGGCGATGCTGATATAGTTTCTGAAATCACCCGTCGTGTTATGGAGCAGCTCGGTAAATAAAGGAAAATAAAATATGGATGAAAAAACCTTGCATTCGGTTGTGGAAAATATTGTTTCCCAACTGAAAAAACCACAGGATATCACACTAACCGAGGCGCTGGCTTTAGCTGAAAAGGTTAAAGCGAAGGCCAAGGAAATGGGTGTGAAAGCGGTCGTTGCAGTTTCCAACAGAGCCGCCCATCCGGTTCTGGTGGAATGCATGGATGATTCGTATATCGCAAGCTATGATGTGGCGGTAAACAAGGCGTTTACTGTGGTATCCTTAAAGATGTCCACAAGCACGCTGAAGCCCTTAGCGCAACCGGGCGGTTCGCTCTATGGCATACAGTTTACTAATAATAACCGCATTGTAATATTCGGAGGCGGTGAGCCGCTTACCAATGATGCCGGTGAGGTTATCGGCGGTGTTGGTGTTAGCGGTGGTAGTGAGGAGCAGGATACAGCTCTTGCCGCCTACGCAAAGCAAATTTTCGAGAAAGGAAAGTAAAAATGGATATAAATTCTTCCAATATTGAGCAAATAGTTCGCCAGGTGCTTGATAGCATGAACGGTGCTCCTGCAGGTGCTCCCGCAGCATCAACAAAGAGTGTTCCGGCTAAAGCTCGTGTTGCAATGCTCACAAGCCTTGAAAAGTTTGAGCTTAAAGAATATCCCATCCCCGAAATCGGTGATGATGATATCTTAGTTAAGGTTGAAGGCTGTGGCGTTTGCGGAACTGATGCTCATGAATTTAAACGTGACCCATTTGGTCTTATCCCCGTTGCTCTCGGTCATGAGGGAACAGGCGAGATAGTTAAGATGGGTAAGAATGTTAAGAAGGATAGCGCAGGCAAACCTCTTAACATAGGTGATAAGGTTGTTACTTGTATGATTTTCAAGGATAACCCTGATATCACAATGTTTGACCTTAACAAGCAAAACGTGGGAGGCGCCGATGTTTATGGACTCCTTCCCGATGATGACATTCATTTTAACGGTTGGTTCAGTGATTACATAGTTGTAAGAGGCGGCTCTACCGTATTTAATGTTAGTGACCTTGACCTCGATTCGAGAATTCTTATCGAGCCCTGCGCAGTTTTAATTCATGCAGTTGAACGCGCTAAGACAACCGGTATATTAAGATTTAACAGCCGCGTTGTTGTTCAGGGTTGCGGACCTATCGGTCTTATTTGTATCGCAATTCTTCGCACAATGGGTATCGAAAACATTGTTGCGGTTGATGGTGAAGAGAAGCGTCTTGAATTTGCTAAGCTTATGGGCGCAACAAACACCGTTAACTTTAAGAATCATAAGGGCATTGAAGCTCTTGCAGGTGCAGTTGAAGATGCGTTCGGCGGCTATCTTGCTGACTTTGCATTCCAGTGCACAGGCTCACCTGTTGCTCATAGCAACATCTATAAGTTCATCCGCAACGGCGGCGGACTTTGTGAGCTCGGCTTCTTCATCAATGGTGGCGATGCAACAATCAATCCCCACTTTGATATTTGCTCAAAGGAAATCACAACTGTTGGTTCTTGGGTTTACACCCTTAGAGATTATGCAACAACCTTTGATTTCTTAAAGAGAGCAAAGGGAATAGGTTTACCGCTTGGCAAGCTTATTACACATAAGTATCCCTTAGAGGAAATTAACGAAGCTCTCGTAACCAATCTTAAGATGGAAGGCTTAAAGATTGCTATCGTTAATAAGTAAGGTGACGAATTATGGGTATGGCCACAGGTATACTTGAGGTTTTCGGTTTGGTTGCAGCATTTGTTGCTTGCGATGCAGGATGCAAAGCCGCTGATGTAACGGTTGAGCATTTTGATAAAAACAAACCCGGAAACGCTGATGAATTAGAAGTTCCGCTTATTGTGGCAGTTAAGTTTCGCGGCTCGGTTGATGCTGTTGAAGCTGCAATTGAGGCGGCAAAGGCTGCAGCCGAGAGAGTAACAGGAATAGTTAGCTCTCATGTAATCACAAGAACGGAAGAAGATACAGAGGCAATGTTAAAGCTTAATGCTTTTGATAAAAATTAAAAATTATTTCGGAGGAAAATATTATGTCTAAAGAAGCTCTTGGTATGGTAGAAACCCGCGGTTTAACCGCAGCAATCGAAGCTGCTGATGCAATGGTTAAAGCAGCTGAGGTAACACTCATTGGAACAGAAAAAATCGGTTCGGGACTCGTATCTGTTATGGTACGTGGCGACGTTGGAGCAGTTAAGGCTGCAGTTGAAGCAGGCTCTGACTCTGCAAGCAGACTCGGCGAACTCGTTGCTGTTCACGTAATCCCAAGACCCCATGCGGATGTTGAAAAAATACTTCCTAAGTTTTAAGGCGGGAGACCAATGAAATCTTTAGGACTCATAGAAGTTGTGGGAGTAACTGCCGCGGTAGATTGCCTTGATATTATGTGTAAATCTGCCGATGTTGAGTTTGTCACATGGGAGCGAAAGCTCGGTGGCCGACTTTGCACAGTTATAGTTGAGGGTAACATCTCGGCGGTAACAGCGGCGGTACAAAATGCGGTTGCGGGTGCGATAAAAACTCCCAGCGCATATGCCGTGATTGCAAGTCCTCATTCTGAGGTTGAAAGATTAGTTAATTTAAGCGCATCGCGTTTAAGTAAAGGTAGGTAATAATTATGGCAACAACAAAAAAATCTACCGGCAGTTCCACTGCTAAAAAAACAACAACTACTAAAACTACAACACCCAAAACCGCCGCACCTGAGGTAAAGGTTGAGGCACCTAAAAAGGAGGTTAGGAAAATGGCACTTGAAGCACTTGGTATGGTAGAAACCAGAGGTTTAGTTGCAGCAATCGAGGCAGCTGATGCAATGGTTAAGGCCGCAAATGTTGAACTCATCGGCACCGAGAAAATCGGTTCGGGACTCGTATCTGTTATGGTACGTGGTGATGTTGGCGCAGTTAAGGCAGCAGTTGAAGCAGGCTCTTCATCGGCTGGTAGCCTTGGCGAAGTAATCGCAACACACGTAATCCCAAGACCCCATGGCGATGTTGAAAAAATACTTCCCAGTTTGAAGTAATTTATTTGTAATTTATTTAAGGAGGATATACAAATGGCACTCGAAGCATTAGGAATGGTAGAAACCAGAGGTTTAGTTGCAGCAATTGAAGCAGCTGATGCAATGGTTAAGGCCGCAAATGTTGAACTCATCGGCACCGAGAAAATCGGTTCAGGACTCGTATCTGTTATGGTACGTGGTGATGTAGGCGCAGTTAAGGCAGCAGTTGAAGCAGGTTCTTCATCGGCTGGCAGCCTTGGCGAAGTAATCGCAACACACGTAATCCCAAGACCTCACGGCGACGTTGAGAAAATACTTCCCAGCTTGAAGTAATTTTAAGTCATTGAATGGCTTTCGGGAGAGAGGTAAAACTCTCTCCCTGCCGAAAGGCGAAAAAACAAAAAAGAAACAGGTGAAGACATGATTGTCGGAAAAGTAGTAGGAACTATTGTTTCCACCCGTAAGAACGAAAAGTTGATTGGCTCCAAGTTTATGGTTGTTGAGCCAATAGAAAAGCTTGGAAATCCCGAGGAAAAAATCGTTGCAATCGATAATGTTGGTGCAGGTATAGGCGAGGTTGTGCTTATAGCAACAGGAAGCGCTGCAAGAATTGGTTGTGATATGAACGATGCCCCCGTTGATGCGGCTATCGTTGGAATAATTGATAACGGAATCGGTTTACCGGAGTTATAATAATGAATCTTGAATTTTTGAAGGGTGTTCTCCGTGATAACGGAGTTGTTGGAGCCGGTGGTGCCGGATTCCCCACCTATGCAAAGCTAAGCGATAAAGCAAATGTTATTATCCTTAACTGCGCCGAGTGTGAGCCTCTTCTTAAACTGCATCGCCAGTTGCTTGAAAGAAAGGCTGAACAAATAATTTTCACCCTTGACCTAATCGCGAAAACAGTAGGAGCCGAAAAGGTTTATATTGCGGTAAAGAAGTCTTATAAAAAGACCATAGAAGCAATTGAACCGATAGTGGACTCCTTTGAAAATACAGAAATTTTCCGTTTGCCCGATGTTTATCCAATGGGCGATGAGGTTGTGCTTACCTATGAGGTAACGGGTAGAATTGTGCCTGCGGGTGCAATTCCGTTATCGGTTGGTGTCACTGTAATCAATGTTGAAACGGTTTATAACGTGAGCCACGCGCTTGCAGGCAAACCCGTTACACATAAGTATGTAACACTAACAGGTGAGGTTGAAACCCCTGTAACACTTTTAGCACCTATCGGAATGAAGATAGGGGACCTATTGAAGCTTGCAGGCGGTGTAACAACCGAGGATGCAGCCTACCTTATAGGCGGTCCTATGATGGGAAGACTTGGCTCCAATAATGATGTTGTAACCAAAACAACGAATGCGGTGCTTGTGCTTCCTCGTGAGCATTACCTTATTAAGAAAAAGGAAAGTAAAATCTTCATAGATATGAAGAGGGCTATGGCGGCTTGTTGTCAATGCAGCTATTGCACCTCACTTTGTCCGAGAAATCTTCTTGGTCATCCAATTAACCCCTCAGAGCTTATGAGGGTTGCATCAAACGGAATCACTAATGATGCAAAACCATATTTTGATGCGCTCTATTGCTCCTCTTGCGGACTTTGTGAGCTTTATTCCTGCGTGCAAAACCTTTCACCGAGAAATCTTCTCGCTTCCTGCAAGGATACCTTGCGTGCTAACGGAATAAAACCAACAGAGGTTAAAAAGGAATATAAAATAGAGCCTGAAAGATCGCTTCGCCAGGTTCCCATGAGCCGACTTGTAGCCCGTTTGGGACTTGGAAAATACAACCATACTGCACCTATGTCGAATAAGGCTGTAGAAGCTCGCAAATTAACAATTCCGCTTTCCCAGCATATTGGAGCACCCTCGGTGCCCTGCGTTAAGGTTGGCGATAAAGTAAAGAAAAATCAGCTTATAGCCAACGCGGCGGAAGGTCTTGGTGTTGCAATACATTCACCAATGAACGGGGCAGTCACCGCAATCGGCAAAAAAGCAATAGTAATTCTTAAGGAGGGATAACCATGAAAAAAGCACTTGCAATGGTTGAATATAAAACCGTTTCATCGGGTATGATGGCGGCGGATATCATGGTTAAAACCGCCGATGTAGATATTATCGAGGCAACAACCGTTTGCCCCGGTAAGTATATGGTACTAATAAGCGGAAGTCTTAGCGCAGTTAAGGCATCAGTTGATGCGGCGGCTGTTCAGTTTTCCGAAAATCTTATTGATAAATTTGTTTTAGGCAACCCACATGACAGTATTTTCACTGCTCTTTACGGAACAACCGATATTGGCAGTCCTGATGCACTCGGTGTGCTTGAAACCTTCTCATCTGCGGCGGCTATTGTTGCGGCGGATACTGCGGCAAAAACCTCGCTTGTTGACCTTGTTGAGCTTCGCCTTTCAAGAGGAATGTGCGGAAAGTCATATCTCTTGCTAACGGGTGAAATTGCAGCTGTTGAGGCAGCTATTGAAAGGGCAAAACAGTCGGCAGGTGAGAACGGAATGTTCCTCGATAGCGCAGTTATTCCTCGCCCTGATGAGAAAATGTGGCGCAGTATTTTATAACTTTATAAAAAAGGTGAACGAAATATAATGCTAGCAATAGAAAGGCGTAACGCAATTCTTTCTAAACTATTTACCGATGGAAAGGTTATCGTTTCGGAGCTTAGTTTAGAGTTTGATGTTACCGAAGAAACCATAAGGCGCGACCTCGAAAAACTTGATAACGAGGGTCTTGCGAAAAAGACCTATGGCGGCGCGGTTGTTGTGCAAAACTATAACATCGACCTGCCCTACAATGTCCGTAAGCGTTCGAATGTTGAGGCGAAGCAAATTATTGCTGAAAAAATCAGTCATTTGATTTCGGATGGCAGCTGCATAATGCTTGATGCCAGCTCAACAGCGATAAGCCTTGTGAACTATATCAAACATTTAAGAAATATAACAATTATTACAAATTCGGTTGAAATTCTTATAGATTTAGCCGATAAGGATGATTGGAATATACTTTCCACCGGTGGAACACTCAAAAAAGGCTCTCTTTCACTTGTTGGCCCCTCGGCTGAAAAAATGATTAGGGGTTTCCATGTAGATTTAGCGGTTTGCTCCTCAAAGGGTATTGATTTGGATATGGGAATAACCGATTCAAACGAAAAGGATTCCGAAATAAAAAGAGCAATTTTCACATCCGCTGAAAAGAAAATTCTCGCGGTGGATAACACTAAATTCGATAAAATTTCCTTTGTTAAGGTTGGAGAGATAAGCGATGTTGATATCATAGCGACAGATACCGAGCCATCTCTTCGCTGGCAGGAATATTTAAGAAATATAAACGTTGAACTTATGTAATTTTAAGGAGTGATTAAAATGGCAAGAACAATTTCCGAGGCTCAAATTCGAGAGGTTGTAAGTCAAGTTTTAAATAATGTGCAGTCGGCTCCCGAGGCTTCTTTTGACAGCACACAGTATGCAGGTAGAAAGTTTATCGGCATATTTAACGATATGAATGATGCCATTGCCGCTGCAAGCGAAGGTTATAAGGCAGTAAGAGCAATGAGCGTTGAGGAAAGAGAAAAGATTATCACCGAAATTCGCAGATTGACTCGCGAGGAAGCTCATATTATGGCAAAAATCGGTGTTAAGGAAACAGGAATGGGAAGGGTTGACCACAAGAAAGCAAAGCATATTCTTGTTGCCGATAAAACTCCCGGAACTGAGGATATAACATCTTTTGCTAAAACAGGCGATAATGGTTTAACCTTAGTTGAAATGGCTCCGTTTGGTGTTGTTGGTTCTATCACTCCGAGTACCAATCCAAGTGAAACAGTTATTTGTAACAGTATAGGTATGATAGCGGCAGGAAATGGTGTTGTATTTAATCCACACCCTAATGCTATCGCAACTTCTAACTATGCTATTGACCTTGTAAATCGCGCAAGTAAGGCTATGGGCGGCCCTGAAATCCTTGTTTGCTCAATGAAAAAGCCAACACTTGAATCGGCTTCTATTATGCAATCTCACCCTGCAATCCGCTTGCTTGTTTGCACAGGTGGACCCGGTGTTGTAAGAGCGGTTCTTTCTTCGGGTAAAAAGGCTATCGGTGCGGGTGCCGGTAATCCCCCTGTTATTGTTGATGATACCGCTGATATTAAAAAAGCGGCTAAGGATATAATTGATGGTTGCACATTTGATAACAACCTTCCTTGTATAGCTGAAAAAGAAGTTTTCGCATTTAGAAATATTGCTGATGAGCTTATTTCAAATATGCTTAAAAATGGTGCATATCTTATTGATAGCGCTCAAGCAAGCCGACTTGCCGATATAGTTCTTGTTGAGGTTACCGATAAGAAGGGCAACAAGAAAAAGACCGTTAACCGCGAATGCGTTGGTAGAGATGCCGCAGTTATTCTTTCAAAAATCGGTGTTCAGGTAAGCGGGGATATTCGTTGTATCATTTGCGAAACCGACTTTATGCATCCATTCGTTCAAGAAGAGCTTATGATGCCAATCTTGCCGATAGTTCGCGTTGATAATATTGATGAGGCTATTGACCTTGCAGTTAAAGCTGAGCATGGAAATCGCCATACCGCTCATATGCATTCTAAGAATGTTGATAACCTTTCTCGCTTTGCAAAGGCAGTTGAAACAACAATTTTCGTTAAGAATGCTCCTTCTTATGCAGGTATTGGCTTCGGTGGAGAGGGTCATGCTACCTTTACTATCGCTGGACCCACAGGTGAGGGTATAACCTCGGCAAGAAGCTTCACCCGTCAACGCAGATGCGTATTAAGTGAAAATTTCCGTATTATTTAATGGAGAAAATAAAATGACTTACGATTCAAATTTAGTATCACAAATTGTGAATAGAGTTATGGAGCAAATGGGCCAGAGTGCTAACACAAAGCAGGTTCCCGTTGGTGTTTCCAATCGCCACATCCATCTTTCAAAGGCGGACCTTGAAACCCTTTTCGGCGCAGGCTATGAGTTAACGCCGATAAAGGACCTTTCTCAGCCCGGTCAGTTCGCTTGTAAGGAGTGTTTGACCATCGTTGGCCCTTCACTTCGCCCAATTGAAAATGTGCGAGTTTTAGGCCCTGTTAGAAAGGCTTCTCAGGTTGAAATTTCGAGAACTGATTCCTTTGTTTTGAAGGTTAAGCCCCCCGTTAGAGAATCGGGAGATATTGCAGGCAGCGCACCTATTACTATTATCGGTCCAAAAGGTGTTGTAACTCTTAAAGAGGGCTGCATAATTGCTAACCGCCACATTCATATGAGCCTTGATGAAGGTGCCGCTTTCGGCCTTAAGGATGGCGACTATGTGAATGTTGAAGCAAAGGGTGAACGCAAAACACTCTTCTATGATGTTCAGGTTCGTGTTCACAAGGATTTCCGCCTTGAGATGCATATCGATACCGATGATGCCAATGCCGCAGGAATCGGCAATGGCGCAAAAGTTACTATAATCTAAAAGCTTAAAAATCACCTCATTTGAAAATGAGGTGATTTTTTCTTTGTAAACTGTTGATATTTGGAAAAAGGAGAAGTATAATATATATGTGTAATTATGTTTTAATAAGATATTGGAGGCAAGAGAATGGATTGCAAACAGTTTTTTGAACATATAAAGGGAAAGAAAATTGCTATGTGCGGAATAGGGGTTAGCAATACACCCCTTATTCTTGATTTTCTATCAAAGGGTGCGCGTGTTTTCGCTTGTGACAGGCGCTCGAGAGAGCTTATAGGTGAAATGGCTGATACACTTGAAAAAGCAGGTGCAGAGCTTCGCCTTGGAGAAGGCTATCTTGAGAATTTAGAGGTTGATATCATCTTCCGAACCCCAGGTATGAGCTTTAATCTTCCCGAACTTGAATCAGCAAGAAAAAGAGGCATTGCGGTTACAAGTGAAATGGAGGTTTTCTTTGATCTTTGCCCTGCAACTGTGTTCGCAGTAACAGGCTCGGATGGAAAAACCACCACAACAACTCTTATTGCAAAAATGCTTGAAGCCGAGGGCAAAAAGGTTTTCGTTGGCGGAAATATCGGCAAACCCTTGCTTCCGGAAATTGAAAATATAACCGCTGATGATTTTGTTGTGGTTGAGCTTTCTTCTTTCCAGCTTATTTCTATGAGAAAGAGCCCCGATATTGCAGTTGTAACCAATGTTGAGCCTAACCACCTTGATGTTCATAAGGATATGGATGAATATGTTGAGGCAAAGAAGAATGTTCTTCTCCATCAAAATGCCTTTTCAAGAACTGTACTTAATGTTGATAATGAAATAACCAACGGTTTCCAAAAGGATGTTCGCGGCCAAATGCTAACCTTTAGTATGGAAAAGCCGATAAAAAATGGCGCTTGGCTCGATTCTGATGGAACACTCCATATGGCATATAGAGGAATTGATGCTCCCGTTCTCCATAAGAGCGATATAGCTATTTTAGGAGACCACAATGTTGCTAACTATCTCGCCGCAATTTCGGCTGTTTGGGGATATGTTGGAATTGATTCCATAAACAAGGTTGCTCGTGAGTTTAAGGGTGTTGAGCATAGAATCGAATTTGTTCGAGAGGTTGATGGAGTTAAATATTATAACGATTCCATTGCTTCAAGCCCAACAAGAACTATCGCAGGCCTTAAAGCGTTCGATAAAAAGGTTTTCCTCATTGCAGGCGGATATGATAAGCACATTCCGTTTGAGCCTTTGGCACCATATCTCGTGGAAAAGGTTGAACGCCTTTATCTTTGCGGTAAAACTGCCGATAAGATAGAGAGAGTTTTAAAGGAATATGATGGATATAAGGGCTCGCCTAAGGTTATCAGGTGCGAGGATATTGCTGATGCAGTAAGCCGTGCTCACAAGGATGCCAAGAGTGGTGATATAGTAACTCTTTCTCCCGCTTGCGCGAGCTTTGATGCCTTCCCGAACTTTATGGCAAGAGGAAATTATTTTAAAGAATTGGTGAATAAACTTTAATGGATATAAAGAATATATTATTTTCACTTTCCGGTGCGAATAACGCATTTTATGTGAGCGAGGCTTCCGATATAGCTTATGATATACTTTCAAAGTATGCGAAAACGCAGAAAAAGTCTGGACTTACTGTTATCGGAGAAATAAAGGGTGAAAGTGATTATACAATTATGCTTGATGCTCATATTGATGAGGTAAGCTTTGTTGTAACAAACATTGATGAAAACGGATTTTTAACGGTTAATAAGGCGGGAGGAATTGATATAAGAGCCCTTGCCGCGAAAACCGTTACTATCCACGGAAAAGAAAAGGTAACAGGAGTCTTTTGTAGCACGCCACCTCATCTCGCTTCGGGTGAAGTTGAGTATGATGATATATCAAAGATAAAAATTGATACAATGCTCGGCAAAAAGGCAAAGGATATAATAAGCGTTGGCGATATTGTCACTTATAATACAAAGCCATTTGAACTCGGAAATTTGGTTGCCGGTAAATCCTTCGATGATAGAGCAGGTGTTGTTTGCCTTTTGGAACTTGCCGAAAGATTATCAAACAAAAAGCTTCCTTGCAATGTTGTTTTCTCGCTTTGTGATAGCGAGGAGCTCGGTTGCCGAGGAAGTCGAACCGCAACCTTTTCGGTTAATCCCGATGAGGCAATCGCAATAGATGTTTCGTTTGGTGATGGACCTAATATCTCGCCCGATGAGTGTGGTAAGGTGTCAAGCGGCGCTATGGTCGGCATTGCCCCCGTTCTTGATGAAAAGATTTCCGATAAGCTGATAAAGCTCGCAAAGGAAAATAATATTCCCTATCAGTGCGAGGTTATGGGGGATAGAACAGGGACAGATTGTGATGTTATCTCTATAACACGCGAGGGTGTTAAAACAGGTCTTTTATCCATTCCGCTTCGTAATATGCACACCGATGCCGAAGTGCTTGATATTGCTGATATCAAAAGCGTTTGCGATATTTTAGAAAGCTATATTCTTTCGGGAGGTATAAAAGATGTTTGAAATCCTCAGAGAATTATGCTGCCTTGATGCAACAAGCGGAAATGAAGATGCAGTTAAAAATTATATAATCGAAAAAATAGCGCCCTACTGTGAATATAGGGTGGATAATTTAGGAAATATCATAGCCTTTAAAAAGGGTGAGAAAACACCTGAAAAAAGGCTTGTTATTGATGCCCATATGGATGAAGTGGGGCTTATTATAACGAGTGTTACCGATGGCGGATTTTTAAAGTTTAAAACGGTTGGCGGAATTGACACTGCGGTTCTTATGAGCCGCAAGGTTATGATAAACGGTGAAATTCCCGGTGTTATAACCGCAAAGCCTATCCATTTGCTCGAAAAGGAAGAGGCCAAAAAGCTCCCGAAAGCCGATAGTCTTTGCATTGATATTGGTGCTAATAGCAAAGATGCGGCACAAGAAAAAATTTCGCTTGGAGATAGAGCGGTTATCGCTTCTGATTATATAGAGGCAGGAGATAAAATCTTATCCAAAGCCCTTGATGATAGAATCGGTTGTGCTGTTCTTATAACTCTTTTGAAAGAAGATAGCGAATATGATTTTTATGCCACCTTCTCGGTGCAGGAGGAGGTAGGGCTTCGCGGCGCTCGAACCGCTGTCTTTGCGGTTAACCCCGATAGCGCAATTGTTGTTGAGGCAACAACTGCCGCCGATATTGCTGATGTTCCAAGCGAAAAGAGAGTTTGCGTTCAGGGCGAGGGCGCGGTTATATCCTTTATGGATAATGCCACTGTTTATGACCGCAAGTATTATAATGCGGCTCTTAATTCGGGAATAAAATGTCAACCCAAGAGCGCAGTTGCGGGAGGAAACAATTCGGGCGCTATCCATCTGAATCGCGAGGGTGTTCGAACGGTTAGCGTTTCGGTGCCTTGCAGGTATATCCATTCGGCTTCTTCAGTTGCCGATAAGGGTGATATTAAAAGCGTTCTCGATATGGTAAGAGAACTTAAAAACGGAATTCTTGGCGGAAAATATGATTAGTATAACAAAGGAAATTCCAAAGGTTGATATAAAGGATGCCGCCTTGATAAAATTAAGGTGCCTTTATGAATGCTATAAGGATGATAGCTCGGTTATGTTTTGGTGTCAAAACGAAGCAGATGCATATATCTCTCTAACCGATGGAAATATGATAATCTATAATAAAAATGCCGATATTAAGGAGCTTTCAGAGTTCGTTTCGGTCATTTCTCCGTGTTGCGTGTTTTCTGACCTTGAAACACTAAAGGCAATAGGCAAAGCTCCCAAAGAGGAGATATATGTCTATTCTATAAGAGCTAAAAAGAGCGATAACACGCAGTCGGATGAATTATCAAGCAAGGAGTTATATTCTCTTCTTGATGTGGACGGGCTTTCCTTGCCCGAATACCCCTTTTTTGCGGTTGATTATTGCAGGCGACTGAATAAAGGGTATGCCGATTATTTCGCAATAAGAGGGCTTTGCGCCGCTATCTCGTTTAATACGGGCAGGTTTGCCATAATGAACGGAATTGCGAGTCATAAAAAGGGCTATGGAAGTATAGCTCTTAAAAATATTCTCTCTAAAAATGAGGGGCGAGATTTCCTCGTTTGTTGCAGAGAAAAGGTTAGAATGTTTTACGAAAAAAACGGATTTCAATTTTTATATAAAGCAGGATATTGGGTGAAATAAATGAGCATAACAAACTTTTTTAATATTGATAATAAACTTTTAGATTTGAGCGAAAAGGCGCTTGCCGCCACTCGCGAGCAGTTCGAAAAAATTGAAAAAGTAACCGAGTTCAACCAACTTAAAGTGCTTAATGCCTTTATTAAAAACGGAGTTAGCGAGGCTAATATGTCAGGCTCCACAGGATATGGCTATGATGATAGAGGCAGGGAAGCGCTCGAAAGCGTTATGGCGGAATGTATGGGCGCCGAGGATGCTATCATGCGCCATAACTTCGCATCGGGAACGCATACTCTAACCGTTGCCCTTTTCGGTGTTTTGCGCCCGAATGATAAGGTGCTTGTGTTAACAGGCAGACCCTATGATACCATCACAGGTGTTTTCGGTATCGATGAGGTAACCGATGGCTCACTTGCCGATTTCGGCGTGATTTATAATCAGGTTGATTTAAAGGAAGATGGAACACCCGATATCGAAAAAATCAAAGAAGAGTTAAGTAAGGATAAATATAAAATGGCTTATATTCAGCGCTCGCGCGGATATAGCCTCAGACCAAGTCTTACAATAGCTGATATTGAAGAGCTTTGCAAAGCTGTTAAGTCGGTTTCGCCCGATACATATATTATGGTGGATAACTGCTATGGTGAATTTGTTGAAACAAAGGAGCCTTGCGAGGTTGGTGCCGATTTGGTTGCAGGCTCGCTTATCAAAAACCCAGGCGGCGGTATCGCTCCAACGGGTGGATATATTGCAGGAACAAGAGAGCTTGTTGAAAAGTGCGCAAACAGAATGACCTGCCCCGGTGTCGGCAAGGAGGTCGGCGCAACGCTCGGTCATAGTAGAGAGCTTTATATGGGACTTTTCGCCGCACCTCATACAGTGGGTGAAGCAGTGAAAACCGCAGTTTTTGCTTCCTTCCTTTTTGAAAATTTAGGTTATGAGGTAACACCAAGATATAACGAAACAAGAGGAGATATTATCCAGTGTCTAACACTCGGTAACGAGGAGGGCCTTGTGGCGTTTTGTCAGGGAATGCAGTCGGGAGCTCCCGTTGATTCCTTCGTTGTGCCTGAGCCTTGGGATATGCCGGGTTATACCGATAAGGTTATAATGGCGGCAGGTGCTTTCACGCTTGGCGCATCAATAGAGCTTTCAGCCGATGCTCCGCTTCGCGAGCCCTATGCCGCTTGGATGCAGGGCGGACTTAACTTCCATAGCGCAAAGGCGGGAATTTTGCTCGCCGCTCAAAAAATGTTAGATAAGGGTGTACTTAAATGAAACTAATTTTTTCGGGTGAGGTTTATGAAGTTCTTCCTATAATGAACGGAATAATCTTCTCATACAAAAAGGAAGAAATAAGCGACCAAACCATTGTCGGCTATAAAATGATTTCCTTTTCAAGCGGTCAGTTCACAGATGTTGAGCGCAACATTTATCGATTAACAAAGTTTGGAAACAATTATACCGAGGTTATCAAACATATAGGAAACTATATTGAGGTAAAGTCGCTTCTTTTGGCAGGTGGAAAAATTTTCCTTATATTTCCTGATGGCAAGGCAACCCTGCTTGATTTGGATGCCACTCCTGTTTGGTCAGGCAATTTGCTTTATAAGGGCGAAGCGCCAAGTGATGTTAAGTTCCATGGTAATGCTCTTTGGGCAACCTATGAAGAAAAGAATGTTCTTATAAGATTTAATCTTAACACAATGCGAAACGACCTTCGCCTTGGTAATCGCAAGGAGCCTTTTTCAGCACCGAAGGATATTTTCATTGAAGAAGATAGAGCGATAGTTTCAAATTATGGTTCAAAGAAGTTAATCGCAGTAAATCTCAATGATTATACAGTGGAAGATTTAGAAGAGTTTGAAGAAGGCGTAAAGCAATATATCTGCATCGATGAAAAACGAATGGTAATCTTAGAATCAGGACTTTATTTGTTATAAAAAAAGACCGACAGATTAAATTTTAATCTGTCGGTCTTTTAATGCTATTTTTCTGATTTGAATTCTGCAATATCCGATAATTTACAATCTAAAATTTCACAAAATTTTGCATCTTATTTTTGTTTTTCATTGAAAAACATCAAATTTAATAATAAATTTATAAAAAATTTATAAATTGAAATCTTTGGTATGATATATTATAATGGTTATGGGAAGTCGAAACATATCTGTTTCGATACAAAATCTTTGATTTTGTTACAAATTTCTCTCGAAATTTGCCCATATCCATTGCAATGAATGTTGTGCAAAATTAAAATACAAAATTTAATTTTGCCTAAGCCACTTGAAAAGTGGCTTGTCAAAAAGCTTTTTAGCGTTTTGACAAACAACAATCATTATAATGGTATAAATGTAGTTTTTATGTTTGGAGGTATATAAATGATTGAGGTGAACGGGCTATATAAGTCTTATGGAACTAATATGGCTGTGAAAAATGTTAGCTTCACAATTAACAAGGGTGAAATTGTTGGTTTCCTCGGCCCTAATGGTGCGGGAAAATCAACAATAATGAATATTCTGACAGGATATATCTCACTTTCACGCGGAAGGGTTCAAATCGATGGGTTTGATATTCTTGAAAGCCCCGAAAATGCTAAAAAGAGGATAGGCTATCTTCCCGAAATTCCGCCGCTTTATGTTGAGATGACTGTGCGCGAATATTTGATATTTATCTATGACCTTAAAAAAGTTAAGTTCCCGAAGGAGCCGCACATAGAAGAGGTCATGAGCCTTGTTGGGCTTTTGGATGTTTCATCAAGACTTATTAAAAATCTTTCAAAGGGTTATCGCCAGCGTGTCGGCCTTGCGGCAGCGCTTATCGGCAACCCTGATGTTATTATTCTCGATGAGCCAACTGTTGGACTTGACCCAAAACAAATCATCGAAATCAGGAACCTTATTTCTCGCCTTGGAGAGAATCACACAATTATTCTCTCTTCTCATATTCTTTCGGAAATTCAGGCGGTTTGCGATAGGGTTATTATAATCAACAAGGGTGAAATTGTTGCCGATGATTTGCTTGATAATTTAAGCAGTAATCTTTCTAAAAATTCAAAGCTCTCTCTTAAGGTTAAGGGGGATGCTGAAAAAATCTTCCAAAGCCTTTCGGATATTGAGCAAGCGGAAGAGATTTCGGTTTCAGCAACCGAGCAAGATGGAATTTTCGAGTTTATTATTAAGCCGCAGGAGAATTGCGATATAACTGAAATCGTTTCAAAAACAGTTACTGAAAACGGCGGCATTATTTTATCATACTTAACCGATAACGCAACACTCGAGCAAATATTCTTGCGCCTCACTACCGAGCAAATTGAAGAGCAATTCGATGAAATGGAAGAGGAAGAAAACGAAACAGTAGAAGAAACTGAAACATTAGAAGAAGCCGAAGAGGAAAAGGAGGATAACAATGAAAGCGATATTTAAAAGAGAATTCAAAGCATATTTCACTTCGCCCATAGGCTATGTTATCCTTGCAGTGTATTTCTTCTTTTTAGGCCTTTTGTTCTCGGTTTCCTATGCTTATGGTGATTCCGATATAACATCGGTTATCGGCGGTGTAACCCTGCTTAGCGCGTTCGCTATCCCGATTTTAACCATGCGCCTTATAAGTGAGGATAAAAAGAACAAAACCGACCAAGCCCTTATAACTGCCCCCGTTAAAATTTCGGGCATAGTGCTTGGCAAGTTCTTTGCGGCATTTCTTGTGTTTGCAATTTGCTTTGCGCCAACTGTTATTTTCAGAGCAATAATAGGCGCTTATGTTGATATAGGGATAACCTCGTATCTATATGCGCTTTTTGGAATGCTTCTTTTAGGCGCGGCGCTTATTTCAATAGGTATGTTTATATCTTCACTCACCGAAAGTCCTGTTATCGCGGCAATTTTAAGTATTGCGGTTAATATGGTTGTTGTTTATATGAGCTCCTTTGCTCAAATGGCAAAAAACAGCTTCCTTTCGGGACTTTTTGAGAGTATGGCATTTATAGATAGATATCAGAACTTCACCGAGAATATTTTCTCTGTTCCTGATGTTGTGTATTTTGTAACTATTGCGGCGGCATTTATTTTCTTAACTGTTCGCTCGCTTGAAAAGAAACGTTGGAGCTAAGGGGGTAAATAAAAATGGAAGAGAACAAGAATGAAATTTTTGAAAATGAAAATGAAATTATCCCCGAAGTAACTGAAGAAGAGATTATTGAAATTGAGGAAGAAACCGAGAAAAAGGATTGGCGCGCATTCAAAAAAGGCTCCTATTCGGCGGCAATAACTGCGATCTTTTTAGCAGTTATGCTCGTTATAAATATTTTTGTCAGCGTGCTTTCGGATAAGGTTAACCTTGAATTTGATATGACAAGCGCCAAGGTATCCTCCCTAACAAAAGAAAATGTAGAATTTCTTGAAAAAATAGAGCAACCTGTTAATATAACCTTTTGCGCTGATGAAACTGCCTATGCCGAGGGTATGATGGATACTTATGCTCAAGGCAGCAATATCTATGGTGGCGCCGAGTATTATGAGCAAACTATTAAGTTTGTTAAAAAGTATGCGGCAACAAACGATAAAATCAATGTTAACTTTATCGATACTCAGGACTCGGCTTTTGCGGCTGTTACCACCAAATACCCCGATGAAAGCATAAGCTACGGTGATATTATTGTATCAGCTGGAGAAGGGGAGGCTGAGCGCTATAAAAAACTCGGCTTTACCGATATTTATGAGGTTGAGTATAACGAGCAGTATGCCTCTTATGGATATACAATGTATAACGTTACAGGAAGTAACCTTGAAACCAAGCTTTCGGGCGCTATTGAGTATGCTATAACAGGTAAAACCGTTAGGTATGCAGTTTTAACGGGACATTCAAAAACCGATTATACCGAAGATTATATTTCTATGCTTGAGCAAAATAACCATTCGGTTAGCGTTATTGATTCGGCGCTTATAACCAATATATCCTCTGATATAAATGTTATAATAATTGCCGCTCCAACAACCGATTTTGCTCCCGAAGAAATAAAGGCTATCGAAAAATTCCTTGATAATGATGGAAAACTCGGCAAGGGACTCATCTATTTTGCCGATGCAACTGTGCCTTTGCTTCCTAATTTGAGCAGACTTTTATCCGATTGGGGAATAGCGCAAAAAGAGGGAATTTTGTTTGAAACTGATGAAAATAACTATATGCCCGAAATGCCAACCGCAATGGGACTTTTCCCCGATAGCGAAAGCGCTCTCACTAAGAATATGAACATCTTCTGCACAGGCGCAAACTCTCCTTTAAGCGCTATGGAACCTAAAAGTGAGGATATAACTGCAACAAGCATTATTGCATCAACCGATAGTGTTATTTGCGCTCCTATTGGAACACCTGATAGCTTCTCGGATGCAGGCAAGTATAAGAAAGAAAAGTATTCGGGTCTTGTTGAGTCGGTAAAGGTAATCGATGGAATAGAAGAAAAGAGCTATATTTATGCTTTTTCAAGCGCCGAGTTTATCCATTCTCAATGGACACAGTATAGCAATTTCTCAAACCTCGATATTGCGCTAAATGTTGCTGAAAATGCAGGTGGTGCAGGTGAAGCAGGAATATCGTTTGTAACTAAAACTATAACAAACGAAAGCTTTTCGGGCTCGGTAACCGCTTCAAAAGCTAATATGGTGAGAATTGTGTTTGTGTTCCTTATTCCCGTTTGCACCTTAGCGCTCGGTATTTATATCTTTATTAAGAGAAGGAATGCATAATGGAAAATAAAGAATATTCTATCTTTTCGGCTCCAAGCGAGCATAACGATAAGAACACCGAAGCCAAGAAAACTCGCAAAAAGGCGATAACTCTTATATCGGGTGTTGTTCTTGCCTTGCTTATATTCCTTTCGGCTTTTCTCATTGTGAAATTTATGCCCGAGCAAAAAAGCGAAGAAAAACCAAATGAATTTGAACCCTTTAAAATTATTGAAACTTCTTCTGCTGATTTCACTAAAATAACGGTTGAAAATAATGAGGGCAAAATAGAGCTTTATAGCGAAGAAAAAACCGAAAAGGATGAAGATGGTGAAGAAACCACCAAAACTGAGTGGTATATAAAGGGCTATGATAAAAAGGATGTATCTTCCGAAATCAGCCAAATTTTATCCACCGTTTCAAATATCGAGGCAGTACGCGAAATAACAGGCAAAAGTGCTGAAGAATGCGGCTTCAATGAGCCGAGATATAAAGCGGCTATTGAAACAAAGGATAATAAAGGCTATACCATTTTAATCGGCAATGATTCTCCCGATAACTTTGGAGTTTATCTTAAATTTGCCGATAGCGAAAAGATTTATCTTATAAGCGATGAAGTTTTAGATGGTTTAATAATTGATGCGGAAAGTATAGCAGCTTCCGCCTCTGATGAGGCATAAGAAAAGAGTCCGAACAAATTGTTCGGACTCTTTGTTTAGTTTTGTTCATCAAGGGATAGGGAATAGCTATCAATAAATTCTTCCATAAATATATCAGCTTCAGCAAGCTTTAAATCATAAACTGCCTGGCGGTTTGCCCTTTCGGCAACTGCAAATTCCTTATTCCCGACACTGAGCTCTTCTATACATTTAATAAGAGCCGAAATTTTATCCGCCGCCTTTATAATTCGGGCTATCTCTTCGCTCGGATTATAAATTTTCTCAAACTCCTCCTTCATATCCTCGGGGAGCATATTAAGGAGTCTATCCTCGGCAACTGCCTCAATTTCCTTATAAGCCTTTTTCATATCATTGTTATAATATTTAATAGGTGTTGGCAAATCACCCGTTATGATTTCTGATGTATCGTGGAAAATAGCGCAGGTTGCGGCGAGATTTGCATCCACATTGCCGCCGAGTCGTTTATTTTTAATAACTGCAAGAGCATGGGCAATTATGGCGGTTTCAAGGGAATGCTCGCTTAAATTTTCATTCCTTGTGTTTCGCATAAGTCCCCAACGATATATATTTTTCATTCGCGACATCATCGCATAAAAATGTTTTTGCATCTTTTCTCATTCCTTCCTTGAATATTATAACATTTATTGATATAATATCAATAAGAAATTTTTTAAAGGTGTGCGAAGTATGACTTTTTCTTTTTCCAAAACCACCACGCTAAAGCCGCAAAAAAGCATGGCGCTATCAACATTTTTAATAGCGTTGGCTGTTGCCGCACTGTTTTTTGTTCCATCCATGATAATGGATAGGGGATATTTTATATTTTATGGAGATTTTAATGTTCAGCAAATCCCATTTTATCAAGAAGCCCATAATGTTTTCAGGTCCGGTAATTTCGGCTGGAATTGGCTGACTGATTTGGGAGCTAACTTTATTAGCTCATATTCATATTATTTGGTTTCGAGTCCGTTCTTTTGGTTGACCTTGCCTTTCCCGAACTCGTTTGTTCCTTATCTTATGGGTCCGCTTTTAATACTTAAATTTGCGTGTTCGGCTCTAACTGCGTATTTATATATCCGCAGATTTACCAAAACCCCTGATGCCGCTCGAATAGGCGGTATGCTATATGCGTTTTCGGGCTTTTCGATTTATAACATATTCTTTAATGCATTCCACGAAGCAATTATCGTTTTCCCGCTCTTGCTTTTGGCATTTGAATTGCTTTTAACCGAGAATAAACGCGGAGTTTTCGCGCTAATGGTTTGCGTTTGTGCAGTCACCAACTATTTCTTCTTCTTTGGGATGGCTGTGTTTACGGTTATTTATTTCGTTGTCCGTGTAGCTTCGGGCGCGGTTAAGGTTACTTTTAAGAGATTCGGAATTATTGCCTTCGAGGCGGTTCTCGGTCTTGTTATGGGAGCGGTTTTATTGCTTCCGTCCCTCCTCACAGTTCTCGGCAATAATAGAGTTGATAACATTCTTCTCGGTTGGGATGCCATTATGTATGGCAAGGAGCAAATCTATCTCAATGTAATAGAATGCTTCTTCTTCCCACCTGATATCCCATCTCGCCCCGTTTTCTTCCCGGGTGCCGATGTGAAATGGTCTTCTCTTGGCGGATGGATGCCGCTGTTCAGTATGGTTGGCGTGTTCACCTTATTTATGCATAAAAAAGGTCATTGGCTAAAAAGAGTTATTGGTATATGCACCTTTATGGCATTGGTACCATTCCTAAACAGTGCTTTCTATGCCTTTAACACCGCTTACTATGCAAGATGGTTCTATATGCCAATTTTGATGATGAGTCTTGCAACAGTGATGCTCACCGAGGATCGAGAAATTGATTGGAGCGGTGGCTTCAAATGGGTTCTTGGTATAACGGTTGCATTTGCGGCTGTAATAGGCTTCTTCCCGCAAAAGAATAGCGAGGATAAGCTTATATTCGGTCTTTATTCACCCGATGTTAATAATACCTATGCGGTAAGATTTTGGATAGCTTGCTTAATTGCTATTGTCAGCCTTTTAATTCTTTACTTCACGCTTTCTATGATAAAGCAAAACCGCAAGGGCTTCTATAAGGCAGCGCTTGCCTGTGTTTGCATTATATCGGTTATTTACGGAAATGTTTACATTATGCAGGGAAGAGAGCATTCCTTTGACCAGGAAAGCATAATGATAGACCAACTGATAGAGGGCAATATTGAGCTCGAGGATACGGATAATTATAGAATTGACTGTTATGATTGTGTTGATAACACCTCAATGTTCTTAGGCTACCCGGGAATAAATGCCTTCCATTCCGTTGTGCCCAATTCTATTATGGAGTTCTATCCTTATGTTGGTGTTACAAGAGATGTTGCGAGTCGCCCCGAAACCGAGGTATATGCGCTTCGCGGCTTGCTTTCGGTTAAGTATGTTTTAAACCGTGTTGGCGCTGATAGCTTTGTCGATGAAGATGGCAACCCCAAAATGCAGGGCTATAGCTATGTTAAAACCGAGAATGGACACTATGTTTATCAAAATGATAACTTTGTGCCTTATGGTTTTTCTTATGACTATTATATGACCGAGGCATTTTGCGAAAGTCACGAAGAAAAAGATCGCTCAAAGCTTATGATGAAGGCGCTGCTTTTAGATAGCGCGCAAATCAAAAAGTATAGCCATATTCTTGATAATGTTGAAAACCTCTATGGAACTCCTGCGGGCACAACCGATAGAGCGTCACTTTCTCTCGGCTATGAGAACTATGTCTATGATTGTAGTGCAAGAGCAAAAACCTCGGCATATGAATTCACCATTGATAAAAAAGGCTTCACAGCGAAGGTTAGAAGAAACAGCGAAAATTTAGTCTTCTTCTCAGTGCCTTTTGAAGAGGGTTGGAGCGCAACTGTGAATGGTGAAAAGGCAGATATTGAGCGGGTTAATAATGGCTTTATGGCAGTGCTTGTTCCAAGAGGGGATAGCACGATAAGATTTGAGTATGAAACACCGGGTCTTAGAATGGGCGCGCTTGTGAGTCTTTTTGCAGTCGCTGTGTTTGTTATATATATGCTTCTTTCGGTGATGTATTTAAGAAAGCATCCGGGCGAAATTGAATACCCCGAGGGCGAAGAGCTTCTTGAACAATGGCGCAAGGATGATGCTGCCGAAGAACTCGATGAAGAGGTATATGAAGCCTTAAAGCATAAGAGTATACTCGGTGATGATGAAGATTTAACACAAATCCCACATATTGAGAGCGGCTTTGATGGTGGCTTTAAAATTGATACATCCTTCCTAAAGGATGAAGAAGAACAATAATAATTAAGAAATCAGCCAAATGATGTTTGGCTGATTTCTTTGTTTTCAGCGGTTGATAGCGAAGGAGAATATAAAGTTTTAGCTTTAATTTATTAAAATTATAATAAAAGGCTTGAAAAGAAAAGTTCTTTGTGTTAAATTGGTAGAAATGCTTAAGCAAACACAAATAATCCGAACCTGCCTAAAATGGCATAATTTCGGCACTTTTCGGCTTGTCGTCAATAGTAGGCGTCAGCCTTACTAAATCCTCCGCACCAAAAATCACACAAAATTCTGCTAATTTTAGGTCGCAGAATTTTAAAGGTGAAGATTTTTGTCTGTGCGAGGCATAAAACGCAGTTAATCCTGTCGGATTAACGAGTATTTTAACAATGCAAAGGCGAAAATCCGCCCTTTAAAATCAGGTTCGGATTATTTGTGTTTGCTTAGGGGGACAATGAAATGAACAAGCAACATAAAAAATTAAAAATGGCCTGCTATACAGTTAATGTTACAATGGCGGTTGTTGGTAATATATCACCTTTATTATTCCTTACATTCAGAGAGCAGTATGGTATATCATATTCGCTTCTTGGTATGTTGGTTGTAATCAATTTTGCAACCCAGCTTGGAATTGATCTTGTGTTTTCCTTTTTCTCACATAAATTCAATATTCCAAAGGTAGTACGAGCTATGCCCTTGCTCACTTTTATTGGCTTATCCATATTTGCTTTTTGGCCGCTTGTGTTTCCAAAACTTGCATATCTGGGAATTGCAATAGGAACAATTATTTTTTCTGCTTCTTCAGGTCTGGCAGAAGTTCTTATCAGCCCTATAATCGCATCGATTCCCGCAAAAGACCCTGACCGTGAGATGAGTAAGCTCCACTCGGTGTATGCATGGGGTGTTGTCGGCGTGGTTGTAATAAGCACCCTCTATTTACTCGTGTTTGGCAAAGAAAATTGGAATTGGCTTATATGTATATATTTGCTTTTACCTATTCTTTCAAGCATTCTTTTTGGAACGGTTGAGATAACCTGTGTTCATTCTCCCGAAAAGACTTCCGATACACTTAAGCTCTATAAAAATCCTATGCTGTGGGTAAGCGTTGTAGGATTATTCCTTGGCGGTGCAACGGAGGTAACAATGGCGCAGTGGAGCTCGAGCTACCTTGAATATGCGATGAACATACCAAAGGTTTGGGGAGATATATTCGGTGTTGCGTTGTTTGGTGTGACATTAGGTCTCGGTAGGAGTCTTTACGGAAAATTTGGCAAAAATATTACCCGTGTGTTACTTGTCAGTGCAATCGGCGCTACCGGTTGCTACCTTATTGCAGGCATTAGTAATAATGCAATAGTCGGGCTCATCGCATGCGCATTTACAGGATTTTGCGCTTCAATGATGTGGCCGGGAGGACTTGTTGTTGCAACCAACAATTTCCCATCGGGAGGAGTTGTTGTGTTTGCGCTAATGGCGGCAGGCGGCGATATGGGCGCATCGGTTGGTCCTCAGCTTGTTGGAGTTATAACCGATTTTGCAACAACGAATCAGTGGGCAATAAATTTTGCAAAGAGCTTATCACTTACACCTGATCGATTCGGTATGAAACTCGGTATGCTTTCGGGAATGTTGTTCCCGTTGTTTGGAATAATTGTTTATGCTATATTGCATAAACATAGGAAAAAAGACCACTGAAACCTTGGGTTTTAGTGGTCTTTGTTTTATTCGCTAAAAGTTATTTCACAGCCTAAATGTTCTTGGCATTCGCGAAGTCCTTCGCCGATGATTTTCTTTGTTCGGGTGAATGATTGCTTGGTATCCTCAAGGTTTGCGCCCGAGAAACCATAATCACTTGCCGCCGAGGTCTCACTTGTCACAGGGTAAATGGTGTATTGATAACCTCCGCCACCAGAGTATTTATTAACCCAGGTTGGAGTGGCATCAACAGCACTCAGAACAACATCGCCTGTGCTGTATTTCGAAAGGGTATAGCTGAAAATCAGTCCATCCTCGGTGTGCCCGTTAGGACTTGAGGAGATAAGCTCTCTTCTTTGGTTTGAAACTGCGTTGCCGAGAGAATAAACGCATATTGTTGTGTGGTCACTGCCCTCGGAATGAATAAGCTCAATAGGTTGAACAACGTGTGGATGACCACCGACTATCATATCAACACCGAGATTAGAAAGCTTTTGCGCGATTGATTTTTGCCAGGTGTTAGCGCTTAATTGATATTCCTCGCCCCAATGCATATGGAAGGTTATAAACTCGGCGCCGCCCTCCTTCATTCCGCTGATCATTTCTTCGGCGGTTTTATAGAAGGCATCAATATTGGTGTATGAAAAGGAGTTTACAAGGTCGTTAGCATCGGTATCAAGGCGGATTCCGTTAAGATATTTTCTTCCTGCTTCTCCTTCGGCATTTGTTGTTTCATAGGTGAAGTCAGCAATGCCGATTTTAATTCCGTTAACCTCTTTGATGATATAATTTTTAGTATTTGGAGTTTCGCTTGTTCCGGTGAATTCAATGCCTTTTTCGGTTAGAACCCTTGCGGTTCGCTTAAGACCTGCAAGCCCTGTATCGTATGAGTGGTTGTTTGAAGTGAGAAGCAGGGAAATGCCTGCATCCTTTATTGTGTCTGCAAGACTGTCAGGTGTGTTGAATGAGGGATAGCCTCTAAATTCGCCTGCCTCTTTTCCACCAAAGGTAACCTCAAGGTTTGCAGTAACAAGGTCTGCCTTTTCAAAAATCGGCTTTGTTTCCTTGAAAAATGCGCTGAAATCGTATTCTCCGCTTGATGAGTTGTATGCGCCTGTAAGCTGAGTTGAGTGCGCCATAATATCGCCGATATTAAGAACAGTTGCGGTGCTGACAATTTGCGGTGGCTTATTTTCCTCCTCTTCGGGCTCGGAAACCTGCGAGGAAACAGAGGAGGATGGAGCGGATGAAACGGGGTTATTATCCTTTTTATCCGAAAGTCCGATAATAAAATTCACAAAAGTTGCTATAATAGCCGTGAGGCCTATGAGAATAGCAACACACACGCATATAAAAATACGGCGGCGGATTATAGCTTTTTGCCTTCTTGTGTATTGTTTTTTCATATATTTTTTACCTTCTTTTATTTTGTGATTTTATAATAACATAAACTTACTAAATTTACAATATTTAATTGTTTCTTATTTGACAAAACCACAATATATGGTATATAATGTAAAATGAATATATTTGTTCAGGAGTAGTGTTAATGGCTAAGGTTAATGCTGAATACGGTAACGAAAGTATAAGTCAGCTCAAAGGCGCCGACAGGGTTAGAAAGCGCCCCGGCGTTATATTCGGCTCGGATGGGCTTGATGGCTGCGAGCATTCCGTATTTGAAATTATTTCCAACTCAATAGATGAGGCGCGCGAGGGCTACGGTAAGAAAATTGTTGTCACAAAATATACCGATGGCTCTATTGAAGTTCAGGACTTCGGCCGCGGCGCCCCCGTTGATTTTAACAATAAGGAGCAGCGCTATAACTGGGAACTTTTATACTGCGAATTATATGCAGGCGGAAAGTATGATACCAACGATGGCGCAAACTATGAATATTCGGTTGGTCTTAACGGACTTGGCCTTTGTTCAACACAGTATTCTTCGGAATATATGGATGTTGAAATCAAGAGAGATGGCTATAAGTATAGTCTTCACTTTGAAAAGGGCTATAATGTCGGCGGACTTAAAAAGGAAGAATATTCCGGAAGAGATACAGGAACAAAAACCCGTTGGAAACCCGACCTCGATGTTTTCACCGATATAGATATTCCATCTGAATATTTTATTGATACGCTTAAAAGGCAGGCAATAGTCAACGATGGACTTCTCTTTGTTTTCCGCGAACAGCAGGGTAATCGTTTTATAGAAAAGGAAATCGTTTACAAAAACGGTATAACCGATTATATCGAGGAAACTGCAGGGGAGGAAAGACTGACTCCTATTCAGTTCTGGCAAACCGAGAGAAAGGGTCGCGACCGTGCGGACAAGCCTGAGTATAAGGTTAAAATCAATGCGGCGCTTTGTTTCTCAAATCGCCATCTTTTAAAGGAATATTATCATAACTCCAGTTGGCTCGAGCATGGCGGTGTTCCCGAGAGAGCGGTTAGAAATGCTTTCGTTTCGCAAATCGATGCTTATATCAAGCAAACTAATAAATACAAGGGAAATGAGAGCAAGATAACATTCTCGGATGTTGAGGAATGTCTTTGCCTCGTTGTGTCATCCTTCTCAACGATGACCTCTTATGAAAACCAAACTAAGAAAGCTATAACCAACCACTTCATATATGAGGCTATGGTTGATTTCTTCCGCCATCAGTTAGAGATTTATTTTATCGAAAACAAAGCGGATGCTGATAAGATAGCCGACCAGGTTCTCATAAACAAGCGTAGTCGTGAGAGAAGTGAGCGCGAGAGAATAAACATCAAGAAAACTCTTCAAACAAGCAATTCTATGGTTGATAGGGTTCAAAAGTTTGTTGATTGTCGCTCAAAGGATATGGCACTTCGCGAGCTATTTATAGTTGAGGGTGACTCGGCTTTGGGTTCTTGTAAACTCGCTCGAAATGCTGAATTTCAGGCAATTATCCCTGTTCGTGGTAAAATCCTTAACTGTTTAAAGGCTGATTATGAAAGAGTGTTCAAGAGCGATATTATAACCGACCTTATAAAAGTGCTCGGTTGCGGCGTTGAGGTTAAATCAAAGTCTAACAAGGGACTTACCACCTTTGATATAAATAACCTTCGTTGGAATAAGGTCATTATTTGTACCGATGCCGATGTCGATGGTTTCCAAATCAGAACGCTTATATTAACAATGATTTATAGGCTTATGCCAACGCTGATTTTCGAAGGAAAGGTTTATATCGCCGAAACACCGCTTTATGAAATCGGCACAAAGGATATGACCTATTTTGCCTATGATGAAAAAGAAAAGATAGAAATTCTCGAAAAAATAGGGGATACCAAGCATACTATCGCGCGTTCAAAGGGTCTTGGTGAAAACCAACCCGATATGATGAACTTAACCACTATGAACCCCGAAACAAGAAGGCTCATAAAGGTTATGCCCGAGGATGCCGAGCGAACAAGCGAGATATTTGATATGCTTCTTGGCGATAATCTTCAGGCAAGAAAAGACCATATTGCAGAATTTGGATATCTGTATATTGATGAAGCAGATGTAAGTTAATAGTGAAAAGTGAATAGTTAAGGTGTTTTCGCGTTGCGAAAACGAAAGTTATAATAAATTGTTAAGGAGAAACTTATGGCTCCCAGAAAGAAAAAAGAACAACCAAAGGCTAAAAAACCTGATATAAATGCATATATTGCGGGCGCAGGACTTGTTGTTGAACAGCCCATAACCGAAACGCTTGAAACCAACTATATGCCCTATGCGATGAGTGTTATCGTTTCCCGTGCTATTCCCGAAATTGATGGATTTAAGCCTTCTCATAGAAAGCTTTTATACACGATGTATAATATGGGCTTGCTTTCGGGCTCAACTATTAAATCGGCAAATATTGTTGGTAGAACAATGCAGTTAAACCCCCACGGTGATGCCGCCATTTATGAAACAATGGTGCGACTCTCTGAGGGTTATCAAGCCCTTTTGCATCCTTATGTTGCATCAAAGGGTTCATTCGGTAAAGCATATTCTCGCGATATGGCTTATGCCGCTTCTCGTTATACCGAGGCAAAGCTCGCTCCCATAGCCGCCGAGCTTTTTGAGGATATAAATAAGGATACGGTTGACTTTGTTGATAACTATGATGCATCAATGAAGGAGCCTGTGCTTTTCCCGGTAACCTTCCCATCCGTTCTTGTTAATGCAAACACAGGTATTGCGGTTGGTATGGCGAGTTCGATTTGCCCTTTCAATTTAAAGGAAGTTTGTGAAACCACAATTGCTTATATTAAGGATAACGATATAAATGTTGCTGATACTCTCTTAGCTCCCGATTTTCCAATCGGCGGTCAGCTTATTTATGACCGCAAGGAAATGGAGGCTATCTATGATAGTGGAAGAGGAAGTTTCAAGGTAAAGGGTGTTTATGCTTATGATAAGTCGCAAAACTGTATCGATATAACCGAAATTCCTCCCACAACAACAACCGAGGCTATTATTGAAAAGGTAATCGAGCTTGTAAAGGCAAAGAAGATAACCGAGATTAATGATATCCGTGATGAAACTGACCTTGGCGGTCTTAAAATCACCATAGATTTGAAGCGTGGAATAGACCCAGATAAATTTATGAAGAAGATTTATAAGATGACTCCGCTTGAGGATAGCTTCGCTTGTAACTTTAACATTCTTATAGCCGGAACACCTCGAGTTATGGGGGTTAAGGAAATCATTTCCGAATGGGTTGCTTTCCGTGAGGAATGTGTTAAGCGCAGAGTTTTCTATAAGCTCTCAAAGGCAAAGGATAAGCTTCACCTCTTAAAAGGTCTTGAAAAAATTCTTCTCGATATTGATAAGGCAATTAAGATTGTCAGAGAAACCGATGAAGAGGCGCAGGTTGTTCCAAACCTTATGATAGGCTTTGGTATTGATGAAATTCAGGCAGAATATGTTGCTGAAATTAAGCTTCGTCATTTAAACCGCGAGTATATCTTAAAGCGCACCGCCGATATTGAGCAGTTAGAAAAAGAAATTGCCGATATGGAAGGAGTTCTCAAATCTCGCAGTAAGATTTTAAAGATTATCGTAGGCGAGCTTGAGAATGTTATCAAGAAATACGGAATGGATAGAAAAACCGCAATAATAAGCGCCGAGGAAGAGGAGGAGTATAAGGAGGAGCAGGTTGTTGATAATTCACCTGTAACACTCTTCTTCACAAGGGATGGTTACTTTAAGAAGATAACGCCGCAGTCGCTTCGTATGAGCGGTGAGCAAAAGCTTAAAGAGGGCGATGAAATAACCCAAACCATCGAGGCAACAAATGCTTATGACTTGTTGTTCTTCTCGAACAAACAACAGGTTTATAAATCAAAGGTTTCCGATTTCTCGGATGGTAAAGCGAGCGTGCTCGGTGATTATATCCCAACCAAGCTCGAATTTGATGAGGCGGAAAATGCAGTATTTATGGCACACACCACCGATTATAAGGGCTATGTAGTCTTCATATTCGATAACGGTAGAATTTCAAAGGTGCCGCTTTCATCCTATGCTACCAAGAATAACCGTAAAAAGCTTATCGCGGCATATTGCGGCAAGTTTAATTTGCACACAATATTCACAATAACCGAGGATATTGATATCAAACTTAAATCAACAAACGGAAGAATTTTGCTTGTTAACACAGGCTCTATTCCCGCTAAAACAACAAGGGATAATACAGGTATCGCTGTTATGACTCAGAAGAAGGGTCAACGCATCCTCTCGGCCGATATTTATACTAAGGGCGAGCTTGAAAGTGAGCATAGATATAGAACTCGAAATCTCCCCGCGGCAGGAAGTAAACCAAGTGCTAATACTGCCGAGCAAATAA
>JAFSIJ010000008.1 GCA_017439845.1 Clostridia bacterium
AGGGATTTTAAGTCCCTTGTGTCTGCCTATTCCACCACATCGGCGTACAATATATATTATCGCAAATTTATCAAAATGTCAAGGTTTTTTTCTATATTTTATATCAATTGTTTACATTGACAAAATACTGCGATTTTGATATAATTTTTTATAATAATGTTTATATTGGTTGGAGGTTTAAAATGAACTTTTTTGAGGAACTAAAAAACTATGATAGCGAGGTTGCTAATGCTTGCCAATTAGAGCTTGAGCGTCAGCAACATAATATCGAGCTTATCGCATCAGAGAACATTGTTTCGAAGGCGGTTTTGTTGGCTGCAGGCGGTGTTCTAACAAATAAATATGCAGAAGGATATCCCGGCAAGCGTTACTATGGCGGATGCCAGTGCGTTGATATTGCCGAGGATATTGCGCGCGAGCGTGCTAAAAAGCTTTTTGGCGCAGAATATGCAAATGTTCAGCCGCATAGCGGCGCTAATGCAAACCTTGCAGTTTTCTTTGCGCTTTTGCAACCGGGAGATACCGTAATGGGTATGAATCTCCAGCAGGGCGGTCACCTTTCTCACGGTTCACCCGTTAATATTTCGGGTAAATATTTTAACATTGTTCCTTATGGTGTTAACGATGAAACCGAAACTATTGATTATGATGAGATGCTTAAAATTGCAAAGGAATGCAAGCCAAAGCTCATAGTTGTTGGCGCGAGCGCTTATTCAAGAATTATTGACTTCAAGCGTTGCCGCGAAATTGCTGATGAAGTTGGCGCATACTTAATGGTTGATATGGCTCATATTGCAGGTCTTATCGCCGCAGGTGTTCATCCATCTCCCGTTCCTTATGCCGATGTTGTTACAACAACAACCCATAAGACCCTGCGCGGACCAAGAGGTGGTATGATACTTTGCAAAGAAGAGCTTGGAAAGCAAATTGATAAGGCGGTTTTCCCAGGCACACAGGGCGGTCCTTTGATGCATATAATTGCTGCAAAGGCAGTTGCTCTCGGCGAAGCTTTAACCGATGAGTTCAAGGCGTATCAGGAGCAAATAGTTAAGAATGCCGCAGTTTTAAGCGAGGAGCTTATGGCAAGAGGTATTGAGCTTGTTTCGGGCGGAACTGATAACCACCTTATGCTCTTAAAGCTTGTTAATAAAGGCATAACAGGTAAAGAACTCGAGCATAGACTTGATGAAGTTCATATCACTGCTAACAAGAATACCATTCCTAACGACCCACAAAGTCCTTTTGTTACAAGTGGTCTTCGTATTGGAACCCCTGCTGTAACAACAAGAGGCTTTAAAGAGGCTGAAATGAAGCTAATCGCAGGTTGGATAGCTGATATAATTGATGATTTTGATGCTAATAAAGAAAGAGTTTCAAGGGAAGTACAAGAACTCTGCAAGAAGTTCCCGATTTACTAATTAAATATCAAAGGAGAAATAAAAATGGCTTATTTATCCGATATTGAAATTGCACAGCAGTGCGAAATGAAAAACATTAAAGAAATTGCCAGAGTTGCAGGGGTTGAAGATAAATATCTCGAACAGTATGGTAACTATAAGGCAAAGGTTGATACCGCAATTTTAAAGGACTCTGACCGTAAAAACGGAAAGCTAATCCTTGTAACTGCGATTACACCGACCCCCGCGGGTGAGGGGAAAACAACCACAACAATCGGTCTTGCCGATGGACTTCGCCGCATAGGAAAGAATGTTGTTGTTGCATTAAGAGAGCCTTCTTTAGGCCCTGTTTTCGGTGTTAAGGGCGGTGCCGCAGGCGGCGGATATGCTCAGGTTGTTCCTATGGAGGATATAAATCTTCACTTCACAGGAGACTTCCATGCTATCGGTGCTGCAAATAACCTTCTTGCCGCTATGCTTGATAACCATATTCAACAAGGTAATGCTCTTGATATCGATGTTAGAAAGATTACTTGGAAGCGCTGCGTTGATATGAATGACCGCCAGTTAAGATTTATAACTGATGGTCTTGGTGGAAGGGTTAATGGTGTGCCGCGTGAGGATGGCTTTGATATCACTGTTGCAAGTGAAATTATGGCGGTTCTTTGCCTTGCAAATTCTATAACCGATTTGAAGGAAAGACTTTCAAGAATTATTGTTGGTTACACAAGGGATGATAAGCCCGTAACCTGTGGTGAATTGAAGGCGGCAGGTGCTATGACAGCACTCCTTAAGGATGCCATCAAGCCTAATCTTGTTCAAACCCTTGAAGGAACCCCTGCATTTGTTCATGGTGGTCCCTTTGCAAATATCGCTCACGGATGCAACTCGGTAACAGCAACCAAGCTTGCTATGAAGCTTGGCGATTATGCAGTGACTGAAGCAGGCTTTGGTGCGGACCTTGGCGCTGAAAAGTTCCTTGATATTAAATGTCGTATGGCAGGGCTTACTCCCGATGCAGTTGTTATGGTTGCAACCATTCGTGCCCTTAAAATGCACGGTGGCCTTGCTAAAACACAGCTCGGTGAGGAAAACCTTGAGGCATTAAAGATGGGTATACCCAACCTTCTTCGCCATGTTGCAAATATCAAAGAGGTTTATAAGCTTCCTTGTGTTGTTGCAGTTAACCGTTTCCCAACCGATACCGATAGTGAGGTTGAATGCATAATCGAAGAGTGCAAAAAGCTCGGAGTTAATGTTGTTCTTTCTAACGTTTGGGCAGAAGGCGGAAAGGGTGGAGAAGATCTTGCTCGTGAGGTTGTAAGACTTTGCGATGAAGAAAAGGGTGACTTCACATTCAGCTATAGCGATGATTTATCAATAAACGAAAAAATCGAAGCGGTTGTTAAAAAGGTATATAGGGGTGCAGGTGTTACTGTGCTTCCTGCCGCTCAAAAGGAAATTGATAGATTAACAGAGCTTGGCTATGACAAGTGTCCTATTTGTGTTGCAAAAACACAGTATAGCTTTTCTGATGACCCAACAAAGCTCGGTGCTCCCGAGGATTTCACGGTAACTGTTAAAAAGGTTAAGATTTCGGCAGGCGCAGGCTTTATCGTTGTATTAACAGGCGATATAATGACCATGCCGGGACTTCCAAAGGTTCCCGCTGCGGAGAGAATTGATGTTGATGAAAACGGAAAGATAAGCGGATTATTCTAAAATTTAAGCACCTGACTTTCGGTCGGGTGCTTTTCTTATAAAGATAGGGTGACAAGAGTTGAACCGGTTACGATTTCGCTTGCCACCTTTTACCGCCTTTCTTGCGCTCATTTTTGTAAGGCGACAGCCTTACTGCAAATTTCACGCTGCGCCTTTCAATAAAAGGTGGCTAAGAGAAATTCTTC
>JAFSIJ010000009.1 GCA_017439845.1 Clostridia bacterium
AAAAACGATTTCAAAGAGCTATTATACAGTTAAGTATGCAAGTGGAAGAAAGAATGTAGGAAAGTATAAGGTAACTATAACCTTTAAGGGTAATTATAGCGGAAGTAAAACACTTTACTTCAAGATTAACCCCGTTAAGACAAGTGTAACAAAGTTAACAGCCGCTAAGAAAGCATTAACTGTCAGCATATCCAAGAAGACAAAGCAGGTAACAGGATATGAAATACAGTATGCAACCAATAAGAAGTTCTCAAAGGCAAAGAAGGCTACAATAAAGAGTTATAAGACAACCAAGACAACTTTAAAGAAGCTTGGCTCAAAGAAGACCTACTATGTAAGAGTTAGAACCTACAAGACTGTAGGTAAGACAAAATACTATTCAGGTTGGTCAACGGTTAAATATAAGAAAACGAAATAAATTTTAGAGGAGAGAAAATTTATTTTATGAAAAGAATAATAGCATTTTTGCTATCGTTTATTGCTCTGGTGACCTGTTTTGCCTGTGTTTGTTCACCAACCGCAAGTGCGGCAATATATGTTTCCGGTAACCGACTTGTTACAGTTGGAAATCAAACCCGATTTTATACGGATGGGCGATTTGACAACGGTTATACAGGTGCTATTTGCGTTGATGGTCAATACTATTATGTGGTAAAAGGTGTTGTTAATAAGAAGTTTTCGATATATGTTGATGCTCTTATTAAAGGCGGGCGCAGATATGAGCGAAAAATAGATGTTTCCACCGCCAAAATAAAGTATAACGAGAGCAAGGATATTCTAAGCGATATTGCAAACAGTGATTTTTATAGTGAAGTAAATTGTGAGTTTGCAATAAAAAATATTTGGTATAGGGATAAAGGCAATTATATCGGCTGGGTTGATGTAGAATATGATGAAGCCAGGCGAAACGATATAGACTTGCGAATAAATCAAGCTCAGGCGGTAAAAAGGATTCTCTATGGTATTGAAAACAATGCCGCAATGAATGATGTTACAAAGGCGCTTAAAATTCACGATAGATTAGTTCTATGGGCTAAGTATGACTGGGCAAATTATAATGCAAACACTATTCCCGATATTGCACGAAGAGCGGCGGGAATTCTTGGTAATCGGATTGGCGTTTGTGCAGGGTATACCAATGCTTATGGCTATCTTTTGGAAAGAGTGGGAATAAAAAATTATTACTGCGAAGCAAAAGGTATGAATCACGCGTGGAATATAGTTTATATAAATGGTAAAAAGTATCATGTTGATACAACGTGGGATGACCCTGATAATTCGAATAAGGTTAGCCGCGATCACTTCCTTATTTCAACCAACCATCTCGCAAATTATCATGGACATAAACCTGTTGATTATGATAGCTCGCCTTATGATACAACATACGATTATTATACCTGGCCTAAGGCTGAAAAAAGTGTTCCACAGTTACCAACCTATCTTGAAAAGTCGCTCGGCAAATGGTATCTTAAAAGCGGCACAGCGGTACAAAATATAACAACCTTCTATGAATTAGAGGGAAGCGTTTATTATATAGAGAACGGTTGCCTTGCAACCGATAAAACGGGTGTTTTCACAGCAGGCGGAAAAACCTATTGCGTTAAAAACGGTGTTGTTGATTTTGATGCTGATATCCTTTATTCAAAGCCTAAAAACTATACAGGCACTATCACCTATGAAGGTAATATGTATTATATCCAAAACGGAAGCAGAAGCAACATAACAGGCTTTATAAAAATCGGCAAAAATTATTATTATTTCAAAAACGGTGTAAAACAGAACTATACAGGGCTTATAAGCCATACAGATGGGAAAACGTATTATTTTGTTAATGGCGTAAGAAGTTATGCCAATACTCTTTATAAGCATCCAAACGGAAATTCTTATTATATTAAGAACGGAATAAGGCAGTATTCAAACGGAATAGTCGCGGGGGATACAGCCTATTATAATGTTAAAAACGGAATAAAACAGGATTTAGATGGCTTTGTAAAGAGCGGAAAAAAGGTTTATTATTTTAGAGATGGTATAGCCTCTTATAATGGTCTTTTAAAATATGCAGGCAAATATCGAAGCTTTAAAAATGGCTTAAAGGTTACTATGACCGGTGCCATAAAGCATAATAATACAGTATACTATGTCAAAAATGGTGTTAAAGCCAGCTTTACAGGTATAGCAAAATGCGAGGGCAAGTATTATTATCTTAAAAGCGGCGTGAAGAAGAATTATACCGGCTTTGTAACCTATAAGAAAAAATCCTACTATGTTAAAAAAGGCGAATGGCAAAAGTCCTATACAGGAATTATCAAGAGCGGAAGTAAGCGATACGGGGTAATCAAGGGTATAAAGCAAACCTCAACCCGACTCATAAAGCATACCGATGGTAAAACCTATTATCTCAAAAAAGGTGTTTATACCAAGAAAACCGGACTTATGAAAATTGGCTCAAAGAGGTATTATATCCAAAAAGGTCGGTTTATCAAAGGAACAGGCTTTGTCAAAGAAGGTAAGAAATACTACTTTGTTAAAAACGGAGTTTTGAGCAAGGGCTCAGGCTTTGTTAAGGTTGAAGGCAAGAAGTATTATATAAAGAAAGGTGTCTTCCAGGGCGTAACCGCTATTGTTAAAGAGGGCAAAAAGTATTATTATGTAAGAGGCGGCGTTCTCATTTGCAATATAACAACTGCGGTATCACGAGCAGATAAAGCTAAGATGAGCCGAAAGAATTTGCTCTATGCAACAAACATTTTATATGATGCGGTTATGAGCAAAAAGAAATCGGTTAATATAAGGCAGTATAAAATGCCGGCAGGCAGAAATAATAAAAATGTTATCTATGCTCTCTCCGATTCTTTGTTCACAATCAAAGGAAATAAATGCACCTATATGCAGTGGTGGTATACCGGTGGATATGTCGGCAAAGTACAGTTCACATATTAAAAAAGAGGTTCTTTCGAACCTCTTTTTTTATTTAAAACTTATGAAATTGTAACTTTTAAGTATCTCGAAAAATTTGATTAGTCGTTCATAGAGCGGCTCACATTCTTCGCCGAAATGCTCACGAACAAGGGCGCCGATTTCAGCGATATTTCTTTGTCCATCTATAAGCGGCCAAACAAAGCTTCCGTTAGCATCAAGATGAACAAAGGAAACCTTTGGCTTTTTAAATAGCTTTTGGGCAATGGTGTTAAAAAAGCCTTTGTTCTCAATTTCAAGGGTTACGATGTTTTCCTCATCGTTTTTCCAACCGATGCTCTCATTACGAACAGGAACGCATTCGAGATAATTTTTCTTCTCTTTATTCTTGCTCATTTTTTACTGTTTCCTTGTTTTTCTTGCTCCAAAGCGAGAATCTTAACACGCAAAGCACGATAAGACCAAAGGTAACAAGGCCTAAAATGTTAGAAACGGGTGCGGGAATATTGAGTTTAGCAGAAAGGTCAATAGCCTTATCAATGCCAAACACTGCAAGCAATGCAAGGGCAATACCGACAAGGCCTTCACCTGCAATCATACCCGAGCAGAAGAGAATGCCATCGCTGATAATTCTATTCTTCTTGCTTTCTTCTTTCTTCATTCTGTCTAGAAGTAAGCGAACGATACCGCCAACCATAATGCAGGCATTAAGCTGAACGGGGAGATAAACACCGATAGCAAAGGGGAGAACGGGGATACCAACAAGCTCAACTGCAACTGCGATGAAAACACCGGTGAAAACAAGAGCCCAGGGAAGATTTCCTTCCATAACACCCTCAATAATCATCTTCATAAGGGTTGCCTGAGGAGCGGCAAGCTCTTGCGAGCCAAAGCCCCAAGCCTTATCGAGAAGATAGAGTGTTCCGCCGATAGCGAGCGCTGCGGCAATAACACCGATAATCTCACCAATTTGTTGTTTTTTAGGTGTTGCGCCCAAGAGGTAACCTGTTTTAAGGTCCTGCGAGGTGTCACCCGAGATGGCGGCAACAATACAAATAATAGAGCCTATTGCGATAGCGCTTCTCATACCGTGAGCCCCTGTATCTCCTGTGAACTTAAGGATGAGTGTTGCGATGAGGAGAGTTGCTATCGACATACCTGAAACGGGGTTGTTACTGCTTCCAACAAGGCCAACCATTCTTGAAGAAACGGTTGCAAAGAAGAAGCCGAAGATAACAACGATTATTGCGCCGAGCAATGAAACAGGGATAGCGGGAACAAGCCAAACTGCCAAGGTTAGCAAACCGATAGCAATAAGAACGATTTTTAAGCTTATGTCCTGAGCGGTACGCTCGTTTCCTGTGGCACCTGCGCCGCTCATACCCTTGATGGCATCACGGAAGGTGCGAACGATTAGCGGCAGGGTTTTAACAAGACTTATAATTCCGCCTGCTGCGAGAGCGCCTGCGCCGATATAACGAATATAAGAGCTCCAAATTCCACTTGCTCCGCTCGCTTCATAGATAGCCGAGATGGTTTCGGTTCCGGGATAGAGAATGCTTTCTCCGCCAAAAAGAACGATAAGCGGAATGAGAACGAGCCAGCTGAGAACGCCGCCTGCGAACATATAAGAGGATATTCTCGGTCCGCAAATATAACCAACGCTCATAACTGCGGGGTAAATTTGTGTTCCTATTTCACCTGCAAAGCCTTTAACCTTCAACGAGATTTCGCCTGGGACAGCTTTAAGTCCATCAATGATAAACTTGAAGACTGCGGCAATTCCCATACCTGCGAAAACGGTTGTTGCGTTTGCGCCGCCCTCTTCACCTGCGAGTAAAACCTCGGCACAAGCAGTGCCTTCAGGATAGGGAAGGGTTGCGTGTTCACGAACGATAAGCGCATTACGAAGCGGCACCATAAAGAAAACACCAAGAAGACCGCCAAGAAGGGCGATAAGGGTAATTTCAAGGATGCCGGGCTTGTCCATCTTGCCTTCACTTGCCCAAAGGAAGAGAGCAGGAAGCGTGAAAATAGCACCTGCGGCAAGAGATTCACCCGCCGAGCCAACAGTTTGAACTATGTTGCTCTCTAAAATTGAGTTTTTGCGCATAACAACGCGGATGATACCCATCGCAATAACTGCGGCGGGAATAGATGCTGAAACAGTAAGACCAACACGAAGACCTAAATAGGCATTCGCGGCGCCGAATATAACTGCGAGGATAATACCCATGATTATACTTGTAACAGTAAGCTCAGGGGTGATTTTCTCGGCAGGAACATAAGGCTTGAATTCATTTTTATTATCCATAATTTCCTCCAAATAATTTTAGTCCAAATCATTTTACCATTAAAACTATAATAATGCAACATATTTATTATAAATGCAACACAATTTACATTAAATATTATTTGACATTTATTTTTTGTATGGTATTATTGAAGTAACAAACAAAAAGCGGTGATACTATGTTAAAAATAGAAAATCCACAACAAACAAGTGAAAACAGAATGCCGCCTCGCAGTTGGTATATTCCAACAGGTGCCGGTAAAATGACAACGCTTAACGGCGTTTGGAGGTTTGCCTTCTTTCCGCTTGGTGATATAAGAGATGATATTGCCTTTGAGGATACTATCGATGTGCCTTCTTGTTGGCAATTAAAGGGCTATGAAAACCCGAATTATACAAATATTAACTATCCCTTCCCTTGCGACCCACCATTCGTTCCTAATATAAACCCGGTTGGAGTTTATGAGAGAGAGTTCACCATTAATGAAAGTGATAAAAACACATATATAGTTTTTGAGGGTGTTTCCTCCTGCGCCGAGCTTTATATAAACGGGAAATATGTTGGCTTCACTCAGGGCAGTCATCTAATGAGTGAGTTTGATATAACAGATTATGTGAACGAGGGTGAAAACACTGTTCGCGTTCTCGTTTATAAATGGTGCGCAGGAAGTTATCTTGAGGACCAGGACCAATTCCGCTTTAACGGAATTTTTAGAGATGTTTATATTTTATCCCGCCCGAAAGGTCATTTGTTTGATATCGATTTAAAAACCGAGGATAAAAAAATTGTCTGCAATGCAAACGGGATATATGATATCACCGTTTTGAAGGGTGAGGAAACAGTAGCCCAAATAAGCGGCGCTGAGGGCAAATGCGCCATTGAAATAGATAATCCTGTTTTATGGAATGCCGAAAAGCCTTTTCTTTACACCGTTAAAATTGCATCAGCAGGTGAAATAATAACAAGAAAAATCGGGTTTAGAACGATAGAAATTTCACCCGATTATGAGCTTCTCATAAATGGAACTGCGGTTAAGCTAAAGGGCGTAAATCACCACGATACCTCACCCGTTAACGGTTGGTGTATGAGCGATTCGGATATTATCCGCGATTTAGAGCTTATGAAAAAGCTTAATATCAATACTATCCGCACCTCCCACTATCCGCCTTCACCCCGTTTCCTTGATTATTGCGATGAAATGGGCTTCTATGTTGTGCTTGAAACTGATATAGAAACACACGGAATGTTAAGAAGACTTGCCGATGTTCCGTATTGTTATGATGAAGATGTTATTTGGCCCTGCAATAACCCCGAGTGGAAAAAAGAGCATGTTGAACGAATGGCGAGGGCATATCATAGGGATAAAAACCACTGCTCAATAATTATGTGGTCGCTCGGTAACGAAAGCAACCACGGTGAAAACTCTGTTGCTATGACCGAGTGGTTGAGAAGTGTTGATAAAGTGCGTCTTATTCATCACGAGCAGGGCTCGGCGAAGGATGCGCCCGAGAGCTGCGATGTTTATTCGAGAATGTATTCACCCATAAAAGAAATATGTGAATGGGCAAAAGATGATTATATGAAGCAACCCGTTTTCCTTTGCGAGTATGCTCATTCAATGGGTAATGGCCCCGGTGATATTTGGGATTATGTTGAAACCTTTTATGACCATAAGAAGCTTATCGGCGGCTGTATTTGGGAATGGGCAGACCACGCGGTAATGGTCGATGGCGTTCAAAAATATGGCGGCGATTTCGAGGGCGAGCTTACCCACGATGGTAACTTTTGCTGTGATGGAATGGTATTTTCGGATAGAAGCTTTAAGCCCGGCACCTATGAGGTTCGTTCGGCTTATGCCCCCTTCAGAATTAAGTGGCAGGATGGAAGCCTTACTATATCCAATAGATTTGATTTTTCTTCCTTTGATACATATCGTTTCAGCTATGAAATCATTTGCGATGAAGAAATTATCGAAAAGCGTGTTATAAGTGCTAATATTCTGCCAAAAGAAAGCTTTTCGATAACACCTGCAGTAACGCTTCCCGAAAGCTGTAAATACGGTTGTCATATAGCGGTTACAATGCTTGATAAAAATGATAACGTTTTAGGCGTTTTAGAGGAAGAAATACCAACTGAAGTTAAGCAAAGTGAAATCACCTTCGAAAAGGCAACATTAAGAGAAGAGGATTTTGAGATTATCGCCGAGGGCGAAAATTTCCGCTATGTTTTCTCAAAGCTCTATGGCGGTTTTGTCAGCATGGTCGTAAACGGCGAAGAAAAATTATTAGAGCCTTCAAAAATCAGTTATTACAGAGCGGCAACCGATAATGATAGAAATATCAAAGCAAGGCAACTGAACATCAATATTTGGCAGGGCGAAAATTATGACTGCGTGTTCACAAAGGTTTATGATGTAAAGGTAATAGATAATAAAATCATAGCAGAGTGTTCGGCATCAGGTATTTCAAGAGCCCCTTTCTTTAGATATGTGTTGGAGCTTGAATTTTTTGCAAACGGTGCGGTTAAGTTTAATCTTAACGGTAATATAAGGGAGAATACCTTCTTCCTGCCACGCCTCGGCTTTGAGTTTAAATTGCCCTATGATAACGATAAATTCCGTTACTTTGGCAATGGTCCGCTTGAGAGTTACTGCGATATGAGTCATCACGGAACAGTTAAGTTCCACGAGAGCGATGCTGATAGCGAATATGTGAACTATGTATATCCGCAGGAGCACGGAAATCATATTGATGTCAAGGTGCTAAAAATCGAAAATGCATTCAGTTTCACCGCGGATGAAAAGATGGAGATGAGTGTTCTTCATCATAGCATTGAGGATATATATAAGGCAACTCATACCGATGAGCTTAAAAAGAGCGATGGAACACATATCCGCATAGATTATAAGGTTTCGGGAATAGGCTCTAATTCCTGTGGCCCTGCTCTTGCAGAAAAATATCAGCTTAAGGAAAAGGAAATATCCTTTGGCTTCTTAATGGAAATATAAAAAACGAGGTCATTTGACCTCGTTTTTTGTATTTATAAAGTATCCTCTTTGTTTTTATAAACCACAAACTTGCAAAACAAAAACTCGAGAACAAAGTTTAACAGCATTGTCACAATTAGAACAATATATTCGTTAACTCCGCCTCGCTCCACAACCTCACCAAGATAGGTTGACAAGGGGGTGAAAACAGCATAAAATCCGAGAATTTTTGCCATAGCAACGGGCACATTTGCTGCCGACTTAAAGGTGAATCTCCTGTTAAGTGTGAAGTTCCAAATGATAGATAAAAGCAAAGCCACAAGATATGCTATCCAATATGAAACGTGGAGCAGCTCGTTTAAAAGGGTGAAGGAAATCACTTGAACTAACCCTGCGGATATTGAAAACAGGGTAAATTTAAGCATTTGAAAGAGCGGCTTTTTAGTTTTCATCTTGATTCTCCGGCTTGTCCTGCGCGCCTGCATCATAAAGCTCAAAGGAGCTTTGCTCGGGTAAACGCCTGTTGAAAATTGCGTTAACCTGCTTTTTCTTTGCTTCAAAGTGGAAGGTTCGAGCGTTGTCATTTATGCAAATCATAGGATGAGTTCCGTGTCTTAAATCTCTGAGCATTCTTTTATAGGTGCTCTTCTTAACGTGATAGCAACGGGCAAAATCATCAGGGCGAACGTTAAATTTACCTGCCGCCAGCTGCCAGAACTTCATAACCCACTGGTTAACATCTCCTGTTTTGCGGAACTTGTGCAAACAGGTTTCGTTTAAGATGTCAAATTCCTTTTCCCAAACTGTATTAAAGGTAGATTTGAGATAAGAGGTTGAAACGTGTTGGAAATACATTCCCGGGAACCATGGCCAAGGATAGAGAAGAATAGTTTTTGCAACGTTGTTAAGACCGTTCTTGGGGTTTAACCATTTCTTCCAATTCTTTTTTATAACAGCCTTTTTGTTGAAGTGGGAATTGATAACAACTATATCGGCTCCGTGGAAGAAGCCTGCGGAATCCTTACCAAAGTAAATGCAGTTTTGCGCCGCAGTATCGCAAGGCAGTCCATCCTTAAAAAAATCTTCAGGCTTAACGGGAGCATTTAAGAAAATATCATCATTGAAATAAACAAACTGCTCTGCAAGACCTTCAATTCTATGAAGATTAAGCTCAATAGTATGCGAGCTGAAGGTTGGTAAATATTCTTCCGGTATAAAATCGGAGTGTTTAACAATGTTGATTTTGGGGTTGTTTGTATCAAGCCAAGCGGGAACATGGCCCCAGGTTACAAAATGAATTTTATTAACCCAAGGAGCATATTTTTCAACACTTCTAAACCAATATTGCAAGTTATCCCAATCGCGATAGCGAACCTCGCTATTGGCAGTTGTGATGGTTGTTCCATCATATTTTGCTTTTTCTTTGAGCCATTCGGGGTCTGCGCCATCAACCCAGGTCATTATAAAATCAATTTTTTCCATAATTTACATCCTTTCGCTTTACGACATAAATGCATTATATTCAGGTAGGATTTGTTCGGTTGTGCCATACATTCTCTTTTCTCCTTCGTGGAGCCAAAGAATATTATCGCAAAGCTTGCTTAGCGTATCGGTGCTATGCGAAACGATAATAACCGTTCTATCCTTGTTATCAATAAGCTCCTTCATCTTTTCAAAGCTCTTCTTTCTAAAACGAGCATCACCAACGCTCAAAACCTCATCGATAAGCATAATCTCGGTTTCAAGAATAGCGGTTATAGAGAAGGCGAGCTTTGAATACATACCGCTCGAATAGGTTTTAACCGGGCGGTCTATGAAGTCCTCAAGCTCGGAAAACTCGATAATCTCTTCAAGCTTTTCGTTGATTTGCTCCTTGGTGAAGCCGAGGAGAAGACCTGAAAGGAAGATGTTTTCTCTTCCTGTCAACGCATTTTGGAAACCAACGCCAATTGAAAGAAGGGAAATTGTGTGGCCATGCAGGTCAATACTTCCTTCATCAGCCGAGAAGATACCTGCGATAGCGCGCAAAAGGGTTGATTTTCCGCTTCCGTTTTTACCAACGATTCCCAAAATCTTTCCCTTTTCAACCTCGAAAGAAACACCCTTAACAGCCTCAAAGTATTCGGTTTTTGAGAAGTGCTTCGGGTTCATAATTGATTTTAAAAGGGAAATTTGGTTAAGACAACGATATTTGATTTTAACATCCTTTACCGAAATTGCCGATTCGCCGCCCTGCTGCGCATCTTCGCAAACGAAAATAAGCCCATTCTCGTTCTCATTTTTCTTAACCGTTCTATATGCATCAACATAGTAGATGTCTGCGGTGGCAATATCCATAAATTGAGTAACAAGCTTTTTAAGGGCAACCGTGTGCCCATCAATATCAGCGAAAAATTCGATAGAGAAGGTTTTAGCGGTGTTATCCGAAGGGATGTTTGCGCTAAACGGAAGCTTAATACCTGTGAAATTATCAAGGCATTTAGAAATCGGTTCACTGTTTTCCATATCGCAAGCAAGCTTTTCTCCATTTATAGAAAGGAAAATATTTGCATTTTTAAATGATTCTGCAAGGAAAACGGAATAGCCCCTCATAACAAAGCTGCCGCCGATATAATCGATTTCTTCAATCACTGTTCTGAAGGCGGAAAAATCAAACTTTGTTCCGCTGCCAAAGGTGGCGGTTATATCATTGTCGGTTGAGGAATATTCGGGATTTTCCCCGTATTTGATTTTAAGTGTGAAAACCTTTTGCTCATCAAATAAGCCCTGGCGCATAATAACATCATCATCAATGTATTTAAGACATTCGGTTAAAAGCGAAAGGTAATCTTTGCGTTGTGCGCTTGAAAGCGAGCAGGCCTTTGTTCCTATGGTTTCGGCGCTGATGCGATGCTGCATATCAAACATAAGAGCCATTTGAATAAACTTCGGAACTTCGCCCGTTTCCTTTATGCAAAGGTCGATAATGCTCTTGTAGTAGCCCGAAAGAGAGGTGGTGTAAAACACCTCGCGGTCACAAGGCTCAATAAGTCCGGCGGCATCTCCTGAGGTCCTCTTCCTAAAATAGCAGAAGGTATCAGCAACTGCGCCGATAGTCTGCTTCTTCAAGAGAATCTGATTAACAAATTTTGCATCCTCGTAAAGATGAAGCTCGGTATCAAATCTTATATCGCCGATAGCGCTCTTTCTTATGAACACATTGGTTGTGTTGCTTTGAATCAAGCGCCATTCTTTTTTAAGGTCGATAATTCGGTTGCCGCGTTTGAATTTATTATTTGTTGGATAGCCGCGCCTCATCCCATCAAAATATTTTAACGGAACTGCGAAAACATCGGCATTTTCCTTGTTATCCTTAATAAAATCCCAGACTTTCGAAAATGCATCGGGTGCGAATTTATCATCGCCATCAAGGAAGTTGATATATTCGCCTTCAGCTAACTTTAAGCCTTCATTTCGAGCATCGGCAGGGCCGCCGTTTTGCTTATGAATAACAGCTATATTATCGGGATACTTAGCGGCATACTTATCGCATATCGCGCCGCTTTTATCGGTTGAACCGTCATCCACCAAAATAAGCTGAATATTATCGAATCCTATATCCTGATTTATAACGCTTTCTATCGCCTCTTTCAGAAAGGGCTTAACGTTATAAACTGCAGTTATAACGGAGATTTTATACTTATATCCTGACATCTTTAACTCCTTTATTTAAGCAAACACGAAATCCGAACTTGATTTTAGAGGTGGGATTCCCGCCTTTGCATTGTTAAAATACTCGTTAATCCGACAGGATTAACTGCGTTTTGTGCCTCGCACATCCAAAAATCCCAAACCTATAAAATTCTACGACCTAAAATTAGCAGAATTTTGTGTGATTTTTGGTGCGGAGGATTTGGTAAGGCTAACGCCTACTAATGACGACAAACCGAAAAGTGCCGAAATTATGCCATTTTAGGCAAGTTGGGGTTTCGTGTTTGCTTAAATTACCTTAACGTAACTGTTCTCGTATTTGTAGATTATATGAATTCCAAGCACCGAAAGCGCTATTCCAACAATAAACCAAGCAAGAAGCGCAAAATAGTGGGGATTAGAATTGTAGAGTAAAATATTTCTTGTGTCGGTTATGATAAGAGAAATCGGGTTGCATTTAACGAGCAGGGTTTGAAGGAGTGGGTGATGAACCCTTTTTTCTATGGAATAGAAGATACCCGAAAGGTAAAAGCCCAACTGCAACACAACGGTTATTATGTTTAAAAGGTCCTCAACAAAAACGCCGAAGTGGGCAACTATTGTGCTTATCGCAAAGGTTAAGATTGCAAGCAGTGTCCATAAAGGAATTATCCAAAGAACTCTAAATGAAACAGGCACCCTATAGAATATCATTAAGACAACCGTGAGTCCAAAGGAAACTAACATCTTAAATCCGTAAACACCCATTTTTTCAAGAATGAAAACGTGCTTCGGAACATACACCTTTGTTACTATACTCTTCTTTCCCGAAACGAGTTTAACTGAAGCCTTAACCGTTCTGCTGAAGAAATTCCAGGTGTTAAGACCGATGAAAACGAAAACGGGGAAATATGGCTCGCCGCTTCCGAAAACAACAATGGCAACAAAGGAATAAACCAGCATAAAGAGTAGCGGGTCGAGTATCCACCAAAGCCAACTTAAGAATGACCCTGCAACCTCGCTTTTAAGGTCAGAGGTGGCGGCATAGCGGGTGTAATTCCAATAATTTTTTATGTCACTTATAAATCTTTTCATAAAGGAATGCCTACTTCCAAAATTTTATATACAGTATTATTATATCACCAAAGGAATGCTTTTTCAAGAGGTGTTAAAACATTATAATTTTATATTTATATATTATATAGTTCGTGTTGACAAATTTACCTCAAAAGTATATAATTATTCTGTATTTTTATGCAATAAAGAATGTTAGGATGTAGGCTTTATGAAATGGACTTCACTTAATGATTTGAGAGAGAAATATTTATCATTTTTTGAGAGCAAGGGTCACTTGCGCCTTGGCAGCTTTTCGCTTGTTCCGAACAATGATAAATCTTTGCTTTTAATAAACTCGGGCATGGCGCCGATGAAGAAATTCTTCACAGGGGAGGTAACACCGCCGAGAAATCGTGTCACCACCTGCCAAAAGTGTATCAGAACACCCGACCTTGAGCGTGTTGGCATAACCGCGCGCCACGGAACATATTTTGAAATGCTTGGAAACTTCTCATTCGGCGATTATTTTAAGAATGAGGCAATAGAATGGGCTTGGGAGTTCTTAACGAAAACTCTCGAAATTCCCGAAAATCTTCTTTGGCCATCGGTTTATGAAGAGGATGATGAGGCTTATGCTATATGGCGTGATAAAATCGGTGTTCCCGAGGAGCATATTGTAAAGCTCGGAAAGGCTGATAACTTCTGGGAGCACGGAACAGGCCCCTGCGGACCTTGCAGCGAAATTTACTTCGATAGAGGCGAGAAATACGGTTGTGGCTCACCCGATTGTAAACCGGGATGTGACTGCGACAGATATATGGAAATATGGAACAATGTTTTCTCGCAGTTTAATAATATGGGTGATGGCACCTATACCGAGCTTGAGCATAAGAATATTGATACAGGTATGGGCCTTGAGCGACTCGCTTGCATTATGCAGGGTGTTGATAATATGTTTGAGGTTGATACAGTTCGCAATATTTTAAATAAGGTTTGTGAATTATCGGGCAAGGAATATGGTAAGGATGCAAAGACCGATATTTCTATAAGAGCTATAACCGACCACGCAAGAGCATCAACCTTTATGATTAGCGATGGTATTATCCCATCGAACGAGGGTAGAGGATATGTTCTTCGTCGCCTTATAAGAAGAGCGGCTCGCCACGGAAAGCTTATCGGAATTGATAAGGCATTCCTTGAAATTTTAGCCGATGCAGTTATAAACGAAAACAAAGCGGGCTATCCCGAGCTTATCGAAAAGCAGGAGCTTATTAAAAAGGTTATCTCTAATGAGGAGGCAGGCTTTGCAAAGACAATTGACCAAGGCCTTGCAATTCTTTCCTCGCTCACAAAAGAGGGCGGCACACTTTCGGGCAAGGATGCCTTCAAGCTTTATGATACCTATGGCTTCCCCCTTGATTTAACCAAGGATATCCTTGCCGAAAAGGGAATGAGCCTTGATGAAGAGCGCTTTAACGAGCTTATGAATGAGCAAAAGAAAAAGGCTCGTGAGGGAAGAAAGGCTGCCGATGCTGAAAGCTGGAAGAGCGATGGAATTTCCTTTGATGGCATCAGTGCAACCGAATTCCTCGGTTATACCGAAAACGAATGCGAGGCAAAGGTTTTGGATATCGTTTGCGAGGGTGAGCACACCTTAACCGCAACCGATGGAAGTCGCGCAATAATCGTCCTTGATAAAACAGTATTTTATGGAGAGGGCGGTGGCCAGGTTGGAGATAGCGGTGCTATCTCGCTTGGTGAAAACACCTTCACCGTAACCGATACTCATAAAACCGCAGGCGGAGTGTTCACCCACTTTGGTATAGTTTGCGGAACGATTTCGGTTGGTGATATCGTAAAGGCAAAAATCGATGTTGATAGAAGAAATGCTATCAGAAGAAATCACACTGCGGCTCACCTTTTGCAAGCAGGTCTTCGTGCAGTTCTCGGCAACCATGTTGAGCAGGCAGGCCAGCTTGTAAATGAAAACACAGTTCGTTTTGACTTCACTCATTTCTCGGCTTTAACAAGCGAGGAAATAAGCAAGGTTGAAGCCTTTGTTAACGAGGTTATCCTTTCGGGCATTGCTGTTGATAACAAGGAAATGCCTATTGAAGAGGCTAAAAAGCTTGGAGCTATGGCGCTCTTTGGTGAGAAGTATGGTGATGTTGTAAGGGTTGTTGCGGCAGGTGAAAAGAGTGTTGAGCTTTGCGGCGGAACCCACGTTGATAATGCTGCTAAAATCGGTCTTTTCCGCATAATCAGCGAATCGAGCGTTGCGGCAGGTGTCAGAAGAATTGAGGCGTTAACAGGTGCTAATGTTTTAACACTTATTGAGCAGTATAAAGCGCTTATCGATGAAACTGCGGCTGCATTAAAGGTTGCAAACAGCGCCGATGTTGCAAAGAGAGCGGCAAATATCACCGCCGAGCTTAAAGATAAAGAAAAGCAGATAGAAAAGTTAGAGGCAAAATTGGCTTCGGGCAAAATTGATGAAATGATTTCATCTGCTAAGGCGGTTGGAAGCGTTAGAGTTATAACCGCAAGAATTAACGGAAGCGCCGATGAGCTTCGCAAAATGGCGGATACCGTTAAGGGTAATAATGCCGATATGGTTGCAGTTTTCGCAGGTGTTAACGGTGAGAAGGTAACCTTCTGTGCGGCTTGCGGAAGTGATGCGGTCGGTAGCGGCGCTCACGCAGGAAATCTCGTTCGTGCAGTTGCTCAAATTGCAGGCGGTAACGGTGGCGGCAAGCCCGATAGCGCTATGGCAGGCGGCAAGGATGCCTCCAAGATAGAAGAAGCGCTTGCGGCTGTTTGCGGCATAGTTGAAGGTCAATTAAAATAAGGGTGAAAATAATGAGTGATTGTTTATTTTGTAAAATCGTGGCAGGTAAAATCCCCTCCACAAAGGTTTATGAGGATGAATTCGTTTATGCGTTTTTAGATATTGCTCCTCAGGCTCCCTTCCACGCAGTTATTATCCCGAAGGAGCATATAGGCAGCGCCGATGAGATTACTGCCCAAAACAGTATACTCATCGCAAAGGTTTTCGAGGCGGTTGCAAAAATAGCAAAGAGTGAAAATCTTGAAAAGGGATACCGCGTTGTTAACAACTGCGGCGAGGATGGTGGTCAAACCGTTCATCATATCCATTTCCATTTGCTTGCTCGCCGAAATCTCGCTTGGCCTCCGGGTTAATGGATTGTAAATTGATAGTTTGAGGTGTTAATATGAGTGAATTTTATACTATGAAAATAGCAGGACTCGAGCGAAATCTCGAAAAGTTCCCCGTTAGCGATAGTCTTGATATTGCCGCATTTATTATCTTCGGCGATGTTGAGCTGACTATTAAAGGCTGTAAGGAGCTGCTTGATAGAGTTCCCGAGTTTGATGTGATTTTAACCCCCGAGGCAAAGAGTATTCCGATAGCCTATGAAATGGCAAGGCAAAGTGGAAAGCCCTATGTAATTGCCCGCAAGGGTGTTAAGGTTTATATGAGAAATTCTATCGAGGTTTCGGTAAATTCCATAACAACGAAAAATCAACAAAAGCTTTATCTCGGCGAAACCGAGGTGAACTCGATTAAGGGCAAGCGCGTGCTTATAGTTGATGATGTTATAAGCACAGGTGAATCACTTGCCGCAGTTCGCGAGCTTATCGCAAAGGCAGGAGCTATTGAAGCGGCGGCTTGCTCGTTTTTAGCAGAGGGCGATGCGGCGGATAGAAAGGATATAATCTTCCTCGAAAAATTGCCCTTGTTCTTTAAATAAAATCAAAAAGAGTAGCAATTCCTTTTGGAATCGCTACTCTTTATTTTTTGTTATTTATTTGCCATCAACATAATCGCAAGCGGCAAGGGCGGCTATTGCACCATCGGCGGCCGCAGTTGCAACCTGGCGGATTCTCTTGGAGCGACAGTCGCCCGCAACAAAAATTCCATCGGCATTGGTCTTGCAACTCTCATCCGCATCAACATATCCATAATCGTTGAGCTTAACGATTTCGGCAAATGCCTCGTTCTGAGGAATAAGGCCAATCGCAACAAACATTCCATCAAGTGAAATGTCGGTCAATGCGCCATCAGCGGTGTTCTTAACGGTGATTCCCGTAAGCTCATTTTCACCGAGCAAGCCTTCAACCGTTGTTCCAAGAATAGTTTCAACATTATCCTTTGCGGTTAGCTGTTCAACAAGCTTTTCTTCGCCTGTGAAGAAATCAAGGTTTTGAATAACATAAACCTTTTTTGCAAGGTCGGATAAAAGCAAAGCCTCTTGAAGTGCGGAATTTCCTCCGCCGATAACCGCAACAGTTTTGCCCTGATAGAATGCTCCATCGCAAACTGCGCAGAAGGAAATGCCTTCGCCAACGAACTGCTCCTCACGAGGAAGACCCAACATTCTATGCTTGGCTCCCGTTGCTATAATAACCGATTTTGCGGTGAATTCACCATCATCGGTAACAACAGTTTTAACATCACCATTCTTAATCGAGAGAACCTCGCAGCATTCAACATCGGCACCCTGCTCAAGCACCTGTTCGGTGAGCTTTTCGGCGAATTCGTTGCCCGTAAGACTTAAAAAGCCCGGTATATTCTCAACCTTTGGCGAGTATGTAATCTGACCGCCGAAGGTTGCTTTTTCAATAACTAAAACTGATTTATTTGCCCTCTTAGCATAGAGGGCGGCGACGAGCCCTGCTGGACCGCCGCCGACAACTATAATATCATACATATTAAAATTACACCTTTTTATACATTAAGGAATTTCTTGATATCCGAAACGCCTGTGTATTTTGCCATCTTTCCATCCTCGATAACAACGAGAGTTGGAGCCTGTTTAATGCCGAACTCGGTTGCCATTTCGGGTTGGTCGTTAGCAAGAATCTTCTCATAAGCAAAGTTTGCTTTATCAAGGAATGAGCAAGCTATCTTGCAGTTAGGGCAGGTTGCAGTTGTGAAAAGGTATGCAGCATTTTCTGCGCAAGCTTCTTCATTTGCAATGTTTTCGTTAACTTCAACCGAAACCTCTTTAACCATCTTGGAGTTTGCGATATCATAAACCTTACGGTCCTTATATTCCTGAGATTTACCATCGTTCCAGTTCTGAACAGGGCGATAGTAGCCTGTGATACGGCTATAAACCTCGGTCACCTCTCCACAGTCAGGGCAGGTGTAATGCTCACCGGTGATATACCCGTGATTTTTACAAACGCTGTATGTTGGAGAAAGGGTGTAGTAAGGTAATCTGTAATTTTCAGCAATCTTGCGGATAAGGTTAGCAGCAGCCTTCCAATCGGGGAGCTTTTCACCAAGGAATGCGTGGAAAACAGTACCCGAAGTGTAAAGAGTCTGAAGCTCATCCTGAACATCAAGAGCAGTGAAGATATCCTCGGTGTAGCCAACAGGTAAGTGTGAGCTGTTGGTGTAGTAAGGCGAGTCATCATCGCTCTTAGCTGCAGTGATGATATCGGGATAGTGCTTAAGGTCATGCTTAGCAAGACGGAAAGCGGTAGACTCAGCAGGAGTAGCCTCAAGGTTGTAGAGGTCGCCGTATTCAACCTGATAGTCGGAGAGGCGCTCTCTCATGTGGTTGAGAACTTCCTTAGTGAATTTTTGAGCCTTTTCCTTGGTTAAATCTTCACCTATCCAATTAGCGTTAAGGCAAGCCTCGTTCATACCAACAAGACCGATGGTTGAGAAGTGGTTATTAAAGGTGCCAAGGTATCTCTTGGTGTAGGGATAAAGTCCCGAATCGAGAAGCTTGGTGATAACGGTACGCTTAACCTTGAGTGAACGAGCCGAGATATCCATAAGTCTATCAAGTCTTGAATAGAAATCAGCCTCATCCTTTGCAAGATAAGCAATTCTTGGCATATTGATGGTAACAACACCAACCGAACCGGTTGACTCACCACTACCGAAGAAACCA
>JAFSIJ010000001.1 GCA_017439845.1 Clostridia bacterium
ATTATCGCTTTATCATTTTGATATGTATAGAATAGAAACTTGGGAAGACCTTGATTCCTGCGGATATTTTGACTATTTGGAATCAGGCGGAGTGTTAGCAGTAGAGTGGAGCGAAAACATCGAGAATGCGCTCCCAAAAAACACCATTTTCGTTGAATTCACTCGAATTGATGATACAACAAGAGAAATTATTATACGAGGTGAGAAAATTTGAAAATTTTAGCGGTTGAATGTTCTGCTGGTCCTGCTTCTGCGGCAATAATGGAGGATGGAAAAATTATTTCCAATGCGTTTTGTAATGTAAAGATAACACACTCGCAGACCCTTGTACCAATGGTTGAATGTGTTCTTAAAGCCGCAGGAATAGAGCTTAACGAAATTGATGGCTTTGCAGTTGGTGCAGGACCCGGTTCTTTTACGGGAATCAGGATAGGAATCAGCGCGATTAAAGGTATGGCCCAAGCAAAAAGACTTCCTTGCGCCCCTGTTTCCACCCTTCGCGCCATGGCTGAAAACTACATAGAATATGATTGCATTGTTTGTGGAGTTATGGATGCCAGGGCAAATCAAGTATACAACGCTTTTTTTGACATAACAGGCGGCAAAGTAAGGCGAATCTGCAAGGATAGAGCAATCTCTATTGATGATTTAAGCGAAGAAATTAAAAAAATATCGCAAAATGTTAAAAAACGTGTTATAATAGTTGGTGATGGCACGGATGTTTTCTTCCCCGCTGTTAAAAACATCCCTTGCGTTATAAAATCCGAGGAAGCAAAAAGATATCAAAATGCTTGCGGAATTGCTACCGCATCGGTTGATATTTTTAGAACAAACAACACTGTTTCCCCCGATGAACTTTTGCCAACATATTTAAGGCTTCCACAAGCCGAAAGAGAATTAAAAAAGAAGAGGTCCGGTGAAAATTTATGAAAATAGCACTTGGTTGTGACCACGGTGGTCTCGAACACAAAAATGCAATTAAAGAACATCTTGAAAGCAGAGGCTTTGAGGTGTGCGATTGCGGAATTTATGAACAAGTAAGCGTTGATTATCCCGAAATCGCATTGAAGGTTGCTGAAAATGTTGCTGGCGGTCAAAGCGAACTTGGAATTCTCGTTTGCGGAACAGGAATCGGAATGTCCCTTGCCGCAAATAAGGTTAAGGGCATTCGTGCAGCATGCTGTAGCGAACACTTCTCGGCAAAATATACAAGACTTCACAACAATTCAAATATCCTTTGCCTCGGTGGTAGAGTAATTGGTGTTGGAACAGCACTTGAATTAGTTGACCTTTTCGTTGATACACAGTTTGAAGGCGGTCGCCATCAACGTCGTGTTGATATGATTACTGATATAGAAAATAAATATTAAGGAGTTTTAAAAATGAAAAAGAATGTATTTGTAATGGACCATCCCCTAATTCAGCACAAGCTCACAATTCTTAGAGATGTGAGGACAGGCTCAAAGCAATTCCGTGAGTTAGTTAGTGAAATCGCAATGCTTATGTGCTATGAGTCAACCCGAGACCTTCCCTTAAAGGAAGTTAATACTCAGACACCCCTCACAACCGCAAAAACAAAGGTTTTAGCAGGCAAAAAGATGGCTTTTGTTCCGATTTTGCGTGCAGGTCTTGGTATGGTTGATGGTGTTTTAAGCCTTATCCCTTCGGCAAAGGTTGGTCATATCGGTATGTACCGCGACCCCGAAACACACACACCTGTTGATTACTACTGCAAGCTCCCTGCCGACCTTGGTGAAAGAGATGTATTCGTTCTCGACCCAATGCTTGCAACAGGTGGCAGCGCTATCGATGCAGTTACAAGAATAAAGGAATTTGGTCCCAAGCGCATCAAGTTTATGTGCATTATTGCAGCTCCCGAAGGAATTGAAGCCTTCACAAAGGCTCATCCCGATGTTCCTGTTTACTGTGCAGGTCTTGATGACCACCTTAACGACCATTGTTACATTGTTCCCGGCCTTGGTGATGCAGGTGACCGTATATTTGGCACAAAATAAGTTTTACACAAAATTTTAGCCGCTCATTCGAGCGGCTTTCTTTTTATCAAAAAAATAAATTCCCCACTCTTTCGAGTGGGGAAAATTTTTATTAGTTAGTGATTGTAAGCTCGGTATCTTTATCGAAGAGATGAATCTTATCGGTATCGATAGCAATCTTAATCTTATCACCGGGTTTAGCGGTTGAGTTAGGACTAACGCGTGCATTGATAGCCTGACCTTCGCAAGTCATATAAAGGTAGGTTTCAGCACCCATAAGTTCGGTAACATCAACATCGCACTCGATGATGCCATCCTTATGGAGAGCAATTTGCTCCTCTTCATTATAGAGGTTCTCAGGACGAATACCCATAATGATTTCCTTGCCAACATAAGCTTCAAGAGCATTATCCTTGTTCTTATCAGCAGGAAGCTTAACACGATATTTGTTCTCTTCAGAACCGAACTCTACATAGAAGTCGCCATCCTTAACGAGTGTTGACTCAATGAAGTTCATCTGAGGAGAGCCGATGAAGCCTGCAACAAAGAGGTTGCAAGGATAACGGTAAAGATTGTTCGGAGAATCAACCTGCTGAACAATACCGCTCTTCATAACAACGATACGAGTACCCATTGTCATAGCTTCAGTCTGGTCATGAGTTACGTAGATAAATGTTGTTCCAAGACGCTGATGGAGCTTAGAAATCTCGGTACGCATTTGTGCACGGAGCTTAGCATCAAGGTTTGAAAGCGGCTCGTCAAGAAGGAATACCTTAGGCTCACGAACGATAGCACGACCGAGAGCAACACGCTGACGCTGACCACCCGACAAAGCCTTAGGCTTACGCTCGAGAAGGTGTGCAATATCAAGAACACGTGCAGCTTCTTCAACACGGCGACGGATTTCATCCTTAGGAGTCTTACGAAGTTTAAGAC
>JAFSIJ010000010.1 GCA_017439845.1 Clostridia bacterium
ACCTTTTCACCGTTATTTGCAGTGATTCCCGAAACCCAGGAATATTTGCCTGTTGTTTCATTTTTCTTGATTATTGCATTAACATCGGCAACTCCATATTCATTATGAAGAACATTTTGGTTTTCATAAACCCAAGAGAGAATGCTCTTTGATACGCTTATTACCGAACGACTTATATAGCCTGCATCTGAGCCTGATTGAGAAATCGAATCTGTGTTATCCGAATAATGATATTCGCTCTCGCCCTCATATCTGACAAAGGCTCTGACAACATATCTATATCCGTATTTATCGGCATCAATTTTGCCGACATTCAAAACGAATAATTCCTGCGACATAGCAACCGATTCTTCTAAAACCCTCTTTACAACTCTTACTCCCTCATTAGTTGTATCAGCAGTCATATCCGAAAGTTCAACACCATTACCTATATTATTATAGAATGTAATCGCCATTCCATATTCGGCAACCTTTTTGCTGCTCTTTGGCAGTCTTGCGGTGAACTGAATATCCTGAGTCAAACTCTTCTTTATGGATGCGCCTAAAAGTGCAGGAGTTGTGTCATAATAAATATCAAATGTGGTAGAAGCCGAAACACCGTTTGTGCTTATAGTAGCGGTTGCGGTGCCAACCTCAACATTGTTTGAATAAGCAATATCAAGGCTATGCGCAAACCAATTATTATAGATAAGCTTTGCCGCCTCGATAGCTTCACCTGTATATTCAAGCGATACGCTTTCATCAATACCGATAGTTGCTGTTCCGTTAGAAATAGCTGTTCCCGAAACCTTATTATAGGTTTTTGTTATAGTATTTCCGCTTGCAGAATATGAACAATAGTAAATATTATCTGCCGCATTTGAAGGTGCTGCCGATGACATAAATATCTTACTTGAAAAATCAGTATCGTGATACTTTTCCTTGCTCTTAAGCGAATTATATGCCGATGAATCAATATAAATTATATTGGAAATTTCATCACTTTGATTTTTGCATCTGCTATGTGCATAGAAGCTCAAATCACTATAAGAGGAGTTAAGCGAATCCTTACCATCAAAAACAAAACTAAATCCATTCCAAACAGTTACATAAATGCTTCCTATTACATGGTTCGAGGTTGCCCAGGAAAGTCCACTGTTTTCATTATAGCATCCGCCCCATATACGCCTATCTATCGAGCCTTTTTTAAGTTCAATATAAACATTTCCCTCGTGGTTAGCGCCACCGTGGCCACCAAACAAATCGGCGACTGCACCGCCATCAATTAACACGTTTATATCTCCGCCGACAGTTCCTGCCGCCTTCGAGCCACCATAAACGCCATAGGTTTGAGCATTGCCTGAAACTACAATATTTGTATTGCCACCAACAGTTCCCGATGCTCCACCCGATGATGCATAGGTTCCACCGCCCGCAACATAACTTGAAAGGGCATTCTCCGTAAAGATAATGTTGGTGCTACCATTAACCGTATCCTCTAAGCCGCCGCCATAAATATTAGCAGTGTTCGCATGGGCTAAGGCGGTTACAATATCCTTATTAACATATCCGCCTATATAAAGGTTGGTATCACCTAAAACTGTACCCTGCCTGCTACCGCCGCAGATAGTTTTATAGTTTCCGCTTAAAACCTTAATGTTTGTGCTATCAACGGTTGTGCCGCTTGCACCTCCACCGAAAAGGTTGGTTGTTCCCTCAACCGTTACATTACTGTTAATGGTTAAGTTATATCCGTTAGCATAAACATTTGCATTGTCCTTAAATTTAAGGGTTACATTATCAAAGGTTATATTATCGGCAAAATTGACATTTGATAATGCCGACAAATCAAGTGTACCGCCTGTGATAACAAGGTCTTTACCATAAGAGTTGAAGGTGAACTTCGAATCAACAACATATTCACCATCAATATAAATTGCGCCGCCCTTGTTCATAAGAGCAACTGCCGCATCAAAGGTTGCGGTTGGGTTGCTGCTTGTTCCGTTATTATCATCATTTCCGCTTGAAGAGATATAAACAGTATCTTGCTTTTGCAGGCGGATTATTTTAGCCTTTAATGCTTTAAGTAATGAATATTCACCTGCAAGTTCAGACTTAACCAAATAATGCAAAGCTTCATAATCACTTATAGCCAAATTAACATCCGCTAAATCTGAAATTGCAACGGTTGATACATCAAGCGAGAGAACACGCTCATTCTCTGCTTTAAACTCATTTACGGTTTTAAAATATTCTAATTCAAAATTATCAAAGCAAATTGGTGCGGCAGTTGAATTTGAAGCGCCATAACCAACCTTAAAATTGCTATCAACAATATATTCACTGGTTAAATCGCAGGTTGAAACAATCGTTCCTGTTGATTTATCCGTAACTGTGAGGGTTATTGCAACCGAATCTTCACTGTAAACATAATCCAACTTGTATGTAAACCAAACGCCTACGCCTGCATCAGAAAGTTTTGTATTAGAGGCGCGGTTAATTGAAACCATATCCTCGCCACTACTTGTTCCTGATTGTTCTATTACTCGATAGTAAGGCGCTGTTCCGGTTAAATTAAGCTCTATTCTTCCCCAATTATAAACATCTTTATAATAATAGTAGATACCCGGGCTTGGGTCCCAACCTATAACAGCATCATATCTAACATCGGTTGAGAAAGATTTCATTAAAGTATCGCTGCGCATATATTCTTCTTTTAAGGTTAACATTTTACGCTTGCGGGTAATGTTTCGATATTCGGGAATCAAAACATTATTAGCCGAATCGAGTGAATCCTCGGTTGTATATGCTTTTGTTCCGCTCGAGCTGGTTCCCGAAACAAAGGCCGATGAGCTTGTTGCCCAGGTCATAATATCTCCCGTTTCAGGCAAGCTCTCGAACACTTCATTTGTGAGATTAGGATATTCAAAATCATCAGATAAAATCTTGTAAGCCGATAGAAGCGATGATAGGTATTGCGCTTCTTTTACAAGCTGACTTTGTAAATTCACAGGTAATTCCTCTAAAGAAGCTTTAACCTGCGCCACCTTATCAAACTGCTCCTTCGAAGTAATAGCTTGCAAGCTCAAAACCTCGGCGTTTTCCTCGCGGAAATCGTTAGCAGACCTTGTATAACCAACACTAAAGTTATCGTAATATATCGTGCTGTTTGTGCTGTTTGCTGAAGCAATACCAACCCTTCCTCCTACATTGAAATCGGTGGTCTTCTTGGTCTGCGTATAAATAACGGTATTTGTAGCTTTATCCGTAAAAGTAATAGTGATATTTGTTCCATCTTCAAGGTATTCATAATCAAATTGAACCCCTATCCAATCACCAAGCGCAGTATCAGCTAACGAGCAATTATTCATAAGTACTGTCGAAACCATTTCGGTTCCATCGTCATTGCCCTTATTTTGCATAAATCTTGTGTTTATTAAACCTGCGCTCGTTAACGAAAGCTCCATTCTTGCCCAGTTATATGGGTTTTTATAATAGTAGTAAATACCGGAGTTTGTATCCCAAGTGTAGTTAACATCAATTCTAAAATCCATTGAGAAGGAATTTATCATTGCGCCTTCCTTGAGATATTCCTCCTTAACGGTTTTTAGTTTAACCTTTCTTTGTTGACTTCTGATTTCAGGTGCAAACACAGTATTTTCACTATCAAGAGTATCAGTCACAAGTTTTGAAGCGGAGGTTAGCGTTGAGTCGGTAGTAGAAGCGAAAGCGGAAGTGCTTGCATTCCATGTGCGGATATCTCCACTATAGGGAACAGTTTCCCAAATTTCATTGGAATAATTGCCATATTCAAAATCATCACCTGAAACCGTATAGGTTGATAGAGAAGCCGAAAGTTTAGCCTTTTCTTCCGCTAATAATTCCTGAACTTCAGCGCTTGCCGCTTCTAAAGACACTTTTGCTTTAGCTACAGCATCGAACTGCTCGCGGGTTGTAACCTTTGTACTAGATAACTCTTCGCGATATTCAATTCTGAAATCCTGCGCAAATTCCTCAGCAGTTTTACTATACTGCACCTTGAAGTTATCATAATAACAGCTATAATTTCCATAACAAGAGGAAATACCCACACGGAAGTTTTCATCATAAGCCATATACTTGCCCGATTCTAAAACATTTCCATCGGCATCGGTGCAATCATATACTGTATCATCAAACTTTGCCGAGAAGCTTGGTATTGTTCCTTTGTTGCCCTCTTCATCTGTCAAAATTGCGCTGACAGTGAGAATATTATCCTCTATTTGAGAGTAGTCATAATTAAGGGTAACCGTAAGCCAATCGGTGTTATCACCAACAAGGTTCGTTGAATAACGCCATTTTCTTACATTTGTAACCTGGTCTTTATATATCTCTATACAGTTGTTAGAAACATTGCTGGCGCCGGTTTCGCCATAGGAAAATCTACACCAGCTATAATACACATACTCATCGCTGCTGTTTGGGAAAACCATCAGCACCAAAGAATTGCGCGAATTCATCTGAAACGCAACTATACCAGAACTTGAGTCTTCATTTGTGACTTCAACGCTATGGTTAAAGGTTGTTGTTACGCTTTCAACCCTTCTTCCCTCAGGAACATTTTTCACAAGGTCAGAAGCATTCTGGTTTTTAGCCTTAGCAGCCCTTGCTTTTAAAACACTTTTTTCTCCAACAGTTGTGATGCTGGCAGCAACATCCGCCGCATTGAGTATAGGGTTGCCATAAGCATTAGAAATAGCCTGCTCATAGTTTTCGAGCGAACTTTCATCATCAAAGTTATCTTCGAAAATTCGGGAACTGCTTATTTCTTCTGCAAAAACAGTATTAGAAATGGGGAACATCGCCAAAAGCACAACTATGCTTAAAATAACTGCTAAAATTCTTTTGCACACATTCATTTCTAAAATCACCTTTCCTAAGAAGCTATAACTACACATATATATTATATCTTTATTGCAAATAACGAAACAAGGGGATTATTTTGATATATTACGCTTATATTGACATTTTTAATAATTTTAATTCGCTTTTTTTGCTCACTTTTATAAATTAAACAAAAAAGCACCCGTTTTGCATGCAAAACGGGTGCTTTTTTATTCTATTTAGTTTTCACTGTAAATAACAGTTACATCGGGGTGAAGCTGGAGAATCGATGCGGGAACTTCGGGTGTGATGGGACCAAAAAATGCCTTTTCCAAAATATCCCATTTTGCTTTTCCGTTAGCAACGAGAAGCACTCTTTTAGCCTTCATAATTGCTCCCATACCCATTGTTATTGCCTTCTTCGGAACCTCATCCTCATTAGCGAAGAATCTCGCATTTGCTTTAATGGTTGACTCGTGCAAATCAACAACATGGGTTTCCTTTGTGAAAACGCTGTCAGGCTCGTTAAAGCCAATGTGACCATCAAGACCGATGCCAAGAAGCTGTAAATCAATACCGCCCAAATCTTCGATAAGCTTATCATAAGCGGCCCCCTCGGCTGCTAAATCTTCAGCGCAACCACCGGGAACAAAGGTTTTTTCCTTATCGATGTTCACGTGATTAAAAAGATTTGTGTTCATAAAATAGCGATAGCTCTGGTCGTTGCTTCCATCAAGGCCGATATATTCATCGAGGTTTACCGAGGTAACAGCTCCAAAATCAAGCTCACCTTTGTCACATTTCTCAATAAGCTTTTTATATGTACCAACAGGAGAAGAGCCTGTTGCAAGACCTAACACACAGTTTTCCTTTAAAATGATTTGCGAGGCAATAATATTAGCCGCCGCTGTGCTTAACTCATCATAGGTTTCAAATTTTAAAAATTTCATAGTTTATTTCCCCTTTTGCTACTAATTATATATTATCATATTCACCGTTATCCATTTTAGCACGGATAGCGGCAACAACGCCTTCTTTATCTTCCTTATATGTAACGCCATACCATTTTTCTTCGGCAACGAGCACCTGCACCTGTTTTTCTCCGCTTTCAATAAGAGAAGAAACAACGCTTGGAAGATAGTATTCACTCTTTGGAACATTTATCTTTTCATCTAAGAAGGCCTTAAAGCCCTTTTCAATAGCGCCGAATATATCAGGCTCGAATCCCCAAAGATTCATAGAAACTATTGTGTTCGGGTCAAGCTCTGTCCAGGTCTTTCCATCATCCTCGGTGTATTTACAGTCAGAAATCTTTGTGCGCTCGGTAACCGATTTTAAAATTCCGTTCTCTGTATTGCAAACACCTCTTGAAACATATCCATTTTCGGTTAATGTGTTTTGCAAACGGAAACCAACCATACAATAGTCCCCTGTTCCACTGCGCAAGAAATCAGCAATTTTTGCAAATGCCGATTTGCCATAAAAATCATCCGCATTTATAACTGCAAATGGCTCATTCACTAAATCTTTACAGCAAAGAATTGCATGAGCAGTTCCCCAAGGCTTTTCACGGTCAGCAGGGCAGGTGTATCCCTCAGGTAATAAATCTATTTCCTGGAACGCATACTCAACCTTAACTCTCTTCTCGATGCGCTTGCCAACCATCTCTTTGAAATCTTTTTCGATAGCGTGCTTAATAACAAAAACAACCTTGGTAAAGCCAGCTTCAACTGCATCATAAACCGAGAAATCAAGAATTGCTTCTCCGTTTTTTCCAACTGGCTCGATTTGTTTAAGACCGCCGAAACGACTTCCCATTCCCGCCGCCATTACAACGAGTGTTATGTCTTTTTTCATATTATCCCCCTCAACATCTTTTAGATATTTTATTTTACTAACATATTCTACCACACTTAATGTATATTTGCAATTTACAAAATAAAATTTTTTAAATTTTTTCAGTTGCGGAAAATATAAAAAGAGACAAGAAATAAAAGATTTTTCTTGCCTCTTTTAATTTACTGCCCCTAAACGATTCAACGAGGGCGGCATTTATTTTGTTTTTACTAAATCTTTTGGAGAAATGCTCTTTCCGTTTTTGCTCGCTTCGATATGAATATGGCTTTGGTCAGCACATTCGCTCGGCACCTCGCCAACCTCGCCTATCACCTCACCTGCCGCTATAACATCACCTGCGGCAACGGTCACATTTTCAAGACCACAATATTTAATAATTATTTGATTTTCATAAGAAACCGCAACAACTGTTCCAAGGCTCGCGTTTTCTTCAACGCTCATTACCTCGCCATCGCTCATCGACCACACATCCGTTCCCTTTTCACAGGCAATATCAAGACCGGTGTGCAGGCGCATATCAGAAAAGGTTGCAGAATAGACAAGCTCGGTTGTGCTATAATCCTTTGAAATCTCGCCCTCGCACGGAAGCGTGAAGCTTTGTTCCTTTGGTTGCGGCTTACTCTCCTCACTTTCATAAGGCTCACTGCTCGCATTTCCCTTAACCTCCTCGGTTATTTCGCTCGCCGCCGAAGAGATATCCTCTTTAATATCATTATATGAAGATTCAATGTTACTATATGACTCGTTTCCCTTTGGCTCATTATTTATTTCGGTGTTAGCCTCATTAAATTTTGATACTGCAAAAAAGGTTGCGGCACCTATAATCAAGACACAGCAGGCAAGTATAGCAAAAAAGCCCGTTGAGCCGATGAATTTTGCAAATTTTTGTTCCCTATATTTCATAAAGATTTTCTCCTTTTCTTTCTTCATTTATAGTATTGTCAAAAAGAGAAAAATATATACTAGGTAAAAAAATTCAAATTTCTTCTAATAAAAATTAAATTTACATTCATAAAAAATACAAATTTTTGTTTTAACATATACTTGTACTCAGTAGAGACCGCAATCTACCGAGTATGATTTCCATATTGGAAATCCTCTCCTCAAACCCCTTAAAAGCAAAAAAGGACCGTTTTTACGGTCCTTTTTTGTGTTTTGAATAATTTTGCTTGATATTATTTAACTTTAATAGTATAATATGTTTGCTTTTAAAATATTTTATTTTATCAGGAGAGTTAAAATGGATAAGGATTTTGAAATTATAGTCAGAGAATTAGCAGACCATTTTAAAATCAAAGGCGAAATAGTTAGCTGTGAACCCTATGGAAATGGTCACATTAACTCAACATTTGTGCTTGTTTGCATAGATGAAACAGGCAAAAGAAGAAGATACATACTTCAAAAAATAAATAAATCGGTTTTCAAGAGTCCCGAAGAGGTTATGGAAAACATCGTTCGTGTTACAGCTTTTCTTAAAAGCAACCCCGCTTCTCTTAAAACACTTTCGGTAATCTTTAATAAGGATAACCTTTCTTATTATAAAACAAGTGAGGGAGATTATTGGCGAATTTATAAGTTTGTTGAAAGCTCGATTTGCCTTGACCTTCCCGAAACCGAGGAGGACTTCTATCAAAGCGCATTTGCCTTTGGTAGATTCCAGCGCGATTTAAACGAGTTTCCTGCTGATACTCTTCATGAAACTATTCCCGATTTTCATAACACACCAAAAAGATATGAAACCTTCTTAAAGGCTGTTAGAGAGGATAGATGCGGAAGAGCGGCATCGGTTGCTGATGAAATTAAGTTCTTCACCGATAGAGCCGACTTCTATTCGGTTTTGCTTGATAGCTGCAAGTTAGGTCTTCTCCCCCTTAGAGTTAGCCATAATGATACTAAAATCAATAACTCTATGCTTCACGAGGATACAAGAACCGCTCTTTGCGTTATTGACCTTGATACAATTATGCCCGGCTTCTCGGTGACCGATTTTGGCGATGCTATCCGTTTCGGTGCAAGCACTGCCGCCGAGGATGAAAAGGATTTATCCAAGGTTAACCTTGATATGAATATGTTCAAGATTTATGCCAAGGGCTTCCTTGATGGATGCGGCGGTCAGCTTCTTGATAGCGAGATAATGCTCCTCCCCGAAGGCGCTAAGATGATGACCATTGAATGCGGAATGAGATTCTTGACCGACTACTTAGAGGGTGACACCTATTTCAGAACCCACTACGAAGGTCACAACCTTGACCGTTGCCATACACAAATGAAGCTTGTTTCCGATATGGAGGCAAACTGGGATGAAATGAAAGCAACCGTTAAAGAACATTGCAAAAACAAATAATAAAGATATTAAACCCGAAGGAATTTCCTTCGGGTTTTTCTATTCAACGGTAACGCTCTTTGCAAGATTTTTAGGTTTGTCTATATCACAGCCGCGAAGGTAAGCGGTATAATATCCAAGAAACTGGCAGGGTATTACCGAAAGCGAAGCGAAAAATTCCGGCAAAGTGGTTGGAACTTTTATAATTTCATCTATTTCTCCGTCTTCCTTTTGCTCTTCATTGGTTATAAGAATCGTTTTGGCTCCCCTTGCCTTAACCTCACTTAAATTGCTCATAGTCTTTTGAAAAATATTGTCACTTCCTGCAATAGCAATAACGGGTGTTCCATCTTCTATAAGCGAAATTGTTCCGTGCTTCAACTCACCCGCGGCATAGGACTCGCAGTGAATATAACTAATTTCTTTCATTTTAAGCGCAGCTTCCATTGAAACCGCAAAGGAAAGCTGCCTGCCAATATAATATATATCATTATTTTTATAAATCTTTTTCGCAAGTTCTTGTGTCTTTCGTTTCGTTTTGTTTATTGTTTCCTCTATTTTTTGCGGAAGAGAAAACAACTCATTTTTATATTTTTCTAAATCATCATTGCAAAGGCTTTCTCGACACTTGGCGATATGAAGAGCAAGTGCATATATTACCGTAAGCTGTGCACTATACACCTTGGTGGTTGCAACCGAAACCTCCTTGCCTGCCCTTGTATATAATACATTATCGCTTTCAAGGTCAATGGCGCTTGATTTAACATTGACAACCGAGAGAATTTTAGCCCCCATTTCCCTCGCTTTTCTCAAAGCCGCCAAGGTATCGGCAGTTTCTCCGCTTTGGCTTATAAAAACAGCGAGTGTGCTTTCATCGATAACGGGAGAAGAATATCTGAACTCGGAGGCTATTATCGCCGCCGCATCTATTCGGCATAGCTTTTCTATCAAAATCGCACCCACAGCGCCTACGTGATAAGCCGAACCGCAGGCAATAAACAAAACCTTTTTTATTTTGTTTTTAAAATAATCATTTGGCAAATTTATTCCATTTATATTTTCACCATTAAAAAGATACGAAAGAGTATCCTCCACCGCTTTTGGCTGCTGCATCATTTCATACATCATATAATGCTCAAAGTCGCCCTTTGAATATTCCTGACCGCCCGTTATAACAGGGTGGTTTTTCTTATCTGTAACGCGCAAATTTCCATCATAAACCTTGAGCTTTGTTTTGCTCATCATCGCAATTTCGCATCTTCGAACGGTTATATATTCGCCGCAAAATTCACCTATTGCGCCGGGGTCGGATGCTATAAAACCGCCGTTTTCCCCCATTGCCGCAACGAGCGGGCTTTTATTAGCCGTGCAAAAAAGAAGGCTTGGAAAATGCTTGCAAATTATCCCCAAGGCATAGGAGCCTTCGAGCATTTTAGTAACCTTTTTTATAGTTCCAATTATATTCCCGCTATAAAACTTTGCAAGCAGATGAGCAATCACCTCGCTATCGGTTTCGGTTTTGAATATCTCTTCACCTTCAAAATACTTCTCTTTAAGAAATGCGGCATTTTCGATTATCCCATTATGAACGATGGCAAATTTCCCATCAAAGCTCATATGCGGATGAGAGTTTTCGGTTGAGGGCTTTCCGTGTGTTGCCCACCTTGTGTGGCCTATCGAAAGCTCCCCTTCGGGTTTTATTTCGGCGAGCTTCTCCTTTAAAAAGTTAAGCTTTCCAATACTTCTAACACGAAAAATTTCTCGGTTTTTCATTGTGGCAACGCCTGCCGAGTCATACCCTCTATACTCGAGCCTTTCGAGTCCCTTAATAATATAAGGCACGGAGTTACCCGTGCCTATTCTTCCAATTATTCCGCACATAAAGTGAGCCTCCTAAATCAGCCTATTGACTGTTTTTACTTATTATAGCCCAATTCCTTTATGAGATTTATTACCTTTTCAGTTTTTGCATCGCAAACCTTTTGGCTACTGCTTTCAACCATAACCCTGATAACAGGCTCGGTTCCGCTCTCGCGGATAAGAATTCTTCCATCGTTTCCGAGCTCTTCACCGATTTCTTTTACAAGCGCCTGAACTCGACTATCTGAAGTTACCGCCGCCTTATTGCTGACAACAACATTCTTAACCGACTGCGGATACATAATAACCGGCTCTGCAAGCTTTGAAAGGGTTGTTTTTCTCTCCACAATTTCCTCCATCATAATAATGGCGGTTAGAATTCCATCGCCTGTGTTTGCATATTTTCTTATGATGGTATGTCCCGACTGTTCACCGCCGAGGTAATAATCATTTTTAATCATTGCCTCGTGGACATATCGGTCACCAACGGTGGTTTGAATATGGTTTATACCCGCCTCATCAAAAGCCTTATATAACCCCATATTTGACATTATGGTTGTTACAACGGTGTTACCGGGAAGTAATCCCTTCGAGCGTAAACGGTTGGCTATAATATAGAGAACATGGTCTCCATTTACTATATTGCCCTTTTCATCCACCGCTATACATCTATCCGCATCTCCATCAAAAGCGAAGCCTGCATCGAGGTGATTATCTTTAACATATTTACGGAGCGAATTTATATGCGTTGAGCCTGCATTCTCATTGATGTTTATTCCATCAGGCTCGGCATTTATGATGTGTGTTTGAGCGCCGAGCGCATCGAAAACCGATTTTGCTATCATCCAAGAAGAACCGTTTGCACAGTCAAGCGCAACCGATAGATTCCTATAAGAGTTAGCGGCTATCGAAATCAGATAACCTACATAGCGGTTTCTTCCTGCAACATAGTCAACCGTTCTGCCTATCTTCTCTCTTGAAGCAAGCGGCAAATCATCGCCATCTATATCAAGGTTCTTAAAGTTACCATCAATATATTCTTCTATTAGCGCAAGAGTATAATCATCCATCTTTTCGCCTGCGCCGTTGATAAGCTTAATTCCGTTATCATAAAAAGGATTATGTGAAGCCGAAATCATAATTCCGCAATCAAACTGGTCCTGGCGAACAACATAGGATACACTCGGTGTTGTTGTTACGTGGAGCATATATGCATCAGCACCCGAAGAGGTAAGACCCGCAACTATTGCATACTCAAACATATAGCTTGAGCGGCGGGTATCCTTTCCGATTACAATGCGTGTTTTATGATTAGGCTTGCGGCAACCTGAGATAGCATTTGAATAATACCAACCGAGAAATCTACCTATTTTAAAAGCATGCTCTGCCGTTAAATTAACATTCGCCTCGCCACGAAAACCATCCGTTCCGAAATACTTGCCGCCGAAAACAACCGACTCCTTCGGTTTAAAAAGCGACTCATTAAAGGTCGGCTCAAGCGGAATTTCATCCCTTAATAAATCATCCGCAGTGATGTTGAAAAGGGTTGATAGCTGAAGTATTTTCCCAACCTCCGGCATTGATTGGTCCGACTCCCACTTAGAAACACTTTGGCGAGAAACCTCTAATTTCTCGGCTAACTGCTCTTGGGATAGTTCCATCTTATTTCTTAGTATTGATATCTTTTGTCCAACGGTCATAACGCAACCTCCAATTTACTAGTAACTGATTCTTTTTTCCATTTTTACGATATTTTATAACTTTTCGGGGGAGCGGTCAAGCAACCTAAATTGTCAACTTTTAGTCAACTATCGGTTGCAAGCGTTTCTCTATATATTTATATTATTAACCAAAATATAAAAAAATGTCAATAAATTGGTTTAAAAAAAGAAAAAAGGATGCATCAAACGATACACCCTTTTATTGCTTTTCTTTATTACAGCTAAGCTTATTATTTCTAATATGAAATGTTACTGTGCCCGATTCATCGGTTCGAATCACCATAGATTCCTCTTCCAAATCTTCTAAAACCGAGGCGCTCGGATGGTTATATTTATTCCCTTCGCCAACGCTTATTACCGAAAACTGCGGAGATGCCGCCTTCAAAAACTTTTCACTTGTTGAGGTTTTACTACCGTGATGTCCTACCTTTAGCACATCGCAATCAAGGTTTATTCCATCAAGCAGGAGCCTATTTTCCGCTTTTGCCTGAGCATCCCCTGTGAACAAAAATTTATAGTCCTCTATTTTTGCCATAACCACAATAGAGCGGTTATTTTCATCCGCCATATCGGGATAAAAGCCTATCACGGTAATCTCAAAATCCCCAAGAGTGAAGTTCATTCCTGCCTGCGCTGTGTAAACCTTTCCACCGTTTGATAAAACCTCTTGCTTTGCTATATCGGTATCCTTATTGCTTTTCTTATCTAAATCGGACGCTATCAGGTTATCAACCGAATAGTTTTCACAAACAGCCTTTATTCCGCCCGTATGGTCATTATGAAGATGGGATACAACAAGCACATCTATATCATCAACCCCTAATTCACCCATACTTTCTATAAGTGACTCTTGGCTTTCGGGCGGCCCCGTATCCACGAGGGCATTATACCCATTGCTTGATATAAGCACACTGTCACCCTGACCAACATCGATAAAGCTCACGAAATCCTCTCCGCTTTCCTGCGGCAGAACACCGAAAAAGCGATAAACATCATCTAACGCGCCGCCACTATTGTTAGCAAAAAAGACTATTAAAAGTGTTACACTAATAATCGCAACCAGAACAATAACGAGCGTTCGCTTAGCCGACTTATATGCTTTTGCCACCGATTATTCCTCTCCCGCTTTTTGCTCTAAAAGCTGATCCATAGTTATAAGCACCTGGCGAGGCCTTGGACCATCATAAGGACCGACAATTCCGCGGTTTTCCATTTCATCAACAATTCTTGCCGCTCTCGCATAACCAAGCTTTAATTTTCTTTGGAGGAGTGAAGTTGATGCCATACCGTTTTCAACAACAACCCTTATTGCCTCTTCGAGCATTGGATCGGTATCAGGGCCATCCTCTTCGAGCCCTGTCTTCTGTTTTTTCTCGATAGCCGCCTGACGCTCGATTTCAACCATAATATTATCATCATACTCGGCGGTGCTTTCGCCCTTGATATACTTAACAACAGCCTCAACTTCGCTATCACTTACAAAGCAGCCCTGCAAACGATTAGGCTTGGTTGAGCCTATAGGACTAAAGAGCATATCACCCCTGCCAAGCAGCTTTTCGGCGCCCGCAAAGTCAAGAATAGTTCGGCTATCAATTTGCGATGAAACCGCAAACGCAATACGGGTTGGGATATTTGCCTTGATAACACCCGTTACAACATCAACCGAAGGACGTTGTGTTGCGATAAGCAGATGCATACCTGCCGCCCTCGCCTTTGCCGCAATTCTATTTATAGAATCCTCAACCTCGTGGGGTGCGGTCATCATAAGGTCGGCAAGCTCATCTATTATTATAACGATGTGAGGCATTTTTTCTACCTCGGGCTCATCGGTTAAGGTTGCAACAAGATTATTATAGCCTTCAAGGTCACGAACACCTCTATCGGCAAACATCTTATAACGCTTCTCCATTTCGCTAACCGCCCAACCGAGAGCGCCTGCGGCTTTTCTCGGGTCGGTTACAACGGGCACCAAAAGGTGCGGAATCCCATTATAAATTCCAAGCTCAACAACCTTGGGGTCTATCATAAGAAGCTTAACCTCTTCGGGCGAAGCCTTATAAAGAATACTCATTATTATAGAGTTTATACAAACCGATTTACCTGAACCCGTTGCACCTGCGATAAGACCGTGCGGCATTTTTGCAATATCGGTAACAACAACATTACCCGCAATATCTCTACCCATAGAAACGGTGAGCTTGCTTTTGCTTGCAGTGAATGCAGGGGATTCTATTATTTCACGAACGCCAACAACAGCGCTTGCCTTGTTTGGCACCTCAATACCAACCGCCGCCTTATTAGGAATAGGAGCCTCTATTCTAACGCCTGCGGTTGCAAGGTTAAGGGCTATATCATCAGCAAGATTTGTGATTTTACTGATTTTAACACCTGCGCAGGGCTGCAGCTCATATCTTGTTACTGTTGGGCCTCTGCTTATATCAACAATTCTTGTTTCAACACCAAAGCTTCTGAGGGTTTCAACAAGGTTTTTAGCGGTTGCATCCATCTCCTTGGAAACCTCAGCGGCGCTGCCCGATGAAGCGGCTTTAAGCAACGAAACAGGTGGGAATTTATATCCCTTATCCTCGGTTAGCTTCATTCCACCATTTATATCGGCAGTAACCTCTCTTGTTGCCTCTCTGACCTCTTCACTTGAAATCTTCTCTGCCTCTTCGCTTGCATCAGCAAGAGCAGAATCAACATCGCCGCTTTCGGCAGTTTTTCTTGTTCTTCTGCGAGTTTTACCTTCTTCGGCTTCCTCTTCATCGTAATATGTATTAACAACCTTTTTGCCCATTTCATCAAGGGAATCAGGCGCATGCTTTCTAACCTCAGGGATATCATCAAGCGGAACATCATATCTTGCCGCCTTTCTCTCCCTTTCTTTCCTTGCCTCTTCGTTTTGAGCCATACGCTCCTCATAGCCTGCTTCAACCTGCTCGGTGATTTTCTTAACCGGCTTTGCAACCGAGCGGAAAAGGGTTATAAGGGTTGTCCCTGTAAGCACCATAACGAACACAAAAAGAAGAATTATAATGGTTATAATTGCACCTGTTTTACCAAAAGCGAGGCATATCGGGTGACCGATAAGTGCGCCGAGGAAGCCGCCGCTTTTAAGCGCAGTTCCGCTTGCATAGGCATCTGTTAGATATTTCCAAAAGCTTACCGCCTCACCGCCGACAAATATATCTATTGCCGCTCCGACAAGGACTGCCAAAACTCCCGTTTCAATTATTTTTGTTTTAACTGCACCTGCAAACTTATCCATTGCGCAGGCGATAGCAATAGCCCCCATAAGCAATGGATAAAAATATGCAAGAACGCCAAATATTCCAAACATAACATTATGCATTGCAAGCCAAACATTCTGCCCCTTAATTAAAACTACAAAAAGCAGAAACAGCGCTATGGCAAACCATATAACCGCTGTTAACTGGCGGTTTGCGGCTCCGTTCTTTTTTGTTGTTTGCGCATGTGAGCGCGCAGCAGTGTTACTGCTTGACTTCCTTTTCTTTGTTGCCATCTTTTTCTCCTTAAATTTCATTTATGTATAGGGGAATTATCCCTCCCCTTGTTCTATTAGCTTATAAAGCTCTTCGATAACCGAGCTTAATGTTCCAACACTATCGATAAGTCCCGATTCGACCGCTTTTTCTCCGTTTAAAATAGAGCCAACATCGGTGACCATTTCACCTGTGTTCATCATAAGCGAAGTGAACCTCTCGGCGCTGATTTTCGAATTTCTAACCACGAATTCGGTTATTCTATCCTGCATCCGCTCGAAATGATGCATCATTTGAGGAACGCCTATCATAAGCCCGTTCATACGAACGGGATGCACTGTCATAGTAGCTGATGGGGCTATGAACGATTTTTTTGCCGAAACCGCAAGCGGAACACCGATTGAATGACCGCCGCCAAGAACAAAAGAAACAGTTGGTTTTTTCATTCCTGAAATGAGCTCGGCGATAGCAAGTCCTGCCTCAACATCGCCGCCCACAGTGTTAAGAATAATCAAAAGCCCCTCTATTTCCCTGCTTTCCTCTATTGATACCAACTGCGGAATCACGTGCTCATACTTGGTGGTTTTGCTTTGCTCGGAAAGAACGTTATGACCCTCAATTTCACCAATAATAGTAAGACAATGGATTTTATGCTTTCCATCAAAGGTGGATACTAAACCGCTTTCAGTTATTTGCTCACTTGTTTCATTATTTTTATTATCATTTGCTTGCATATTATTTCCTCCAAAAGTGAAAATCTACTCACCTTTATTATGAAGAAATAATTGAAAACAATACATTGAAATTTATATTTAGTTAGCTTATGCCGTGATGGAAGGTAGGAGATTCATTTGTTAACACTTCAAAGCGATAGCCCTTTGATACTAACCATTCTATCATTTGAGGAAGCGCATCAACCGTTCCTGTTTTTGCCGCCGAATCGTGCATAAGCACACAAATTTTATCCTGCGAGCCAACTGCGCTCTTCATTCTGCTCATAATATAGCTCGCAGTTGGTCTTGCCTTTGAGGCATCACCCGAATCAACATTCCAATCAAAATAATCGTATCCCTTTTTCTCAACCGATTTAGCAAGCTTTTTCATAAGATTTTTGGAATAATTTTTACTAATAGAATTACTGCTGCCTCCGGGGAATCTGATTATTGTGCTTTTTATTCCTGCATATTTTTCAACCGCCGCCGAAACGCTGTTCAAATCAGCAAAATATGCTTTTTCGCTTTTATATATTTTTGAATAGTTATGGGATGCTGTGTGAAGACCGATAGCATTTCCCGATTTTTGAATGTTCTTTATGTATTCCGTTTTGCCTGTGCAAGTAACAAAAAATGTTGCCTTTATGCCATAAGCATCAAGAATATCGATTATTTTAAGCGTGTTTTTTGAGGGACCATCATCAAAGGTTAAATAGCAAACCTTTTTTCCGTTATTCTTAATCGGCACCTTTATTGATGGATACTTCTTTGTTTCGTTAGAAAGCTTTTCCGATTTCTTTTCCGAGGTTTCTTTTTTCTCATATTTAGAAAGCTTTTTCTCAAGCTCCTTTATTTTCTTTTCAAGCTTCTCTTTTTCACTCTTTGAAGTTTTTAGTTCACCCTCAAGGGTTGCTTTTTCATTTTTTATTTTTTCAAGCTCACCTTTAAGACCTTCAAGCTCCTCGTTTATCTGCTTTAGAGCATCATTTGTTTCGGAAATAGTTGTGTTTGCCTCAACGGTTTTGTTATGATTTTCATAAAGCTTAAAGGAAAGAATACTAACAGCCGCAACAAATGCCGCTAAAATAACACAAAGCACTTTAACGGACAAGGGTCTAAAAAACTTTTTAACTTTTGACTGCTTTGGCATTAAATATTCTTCCATTTTACTTTCCTCCAAATATAATTTATCAATTTATTATATCACACTTGCCAAACAAAATAAAGTGGAAAATAAAACTTTTTTATGATTGAAAAGCAGTACGGTTTATGATAATATATATGTAGAAACTTAAAAGGAGTGTGAAAATAGTGCCGCTGCAGGAATCGGGCGAGATGTATCTTGAATCCATCTTCATTTTAAAAAAGCAAAAAGGCAATGTTCGTTCAATAGATATAAGCGAGCATATGGGCTATTCGAAGCCGAGTGTTAGCCGCGCTATCGGTCTGCTCAGGGATGATGGATATATAACCGTGGATAAAATCGGTTTAATCGAGTTCACCGAGAAGGGTGAAGAAACCGCAAAGAAAATTTACGAGCGCCACACGATACTCTCTAAGCTGTTTATAGCGCTCGGCGTTGATGAAAAGATTGCTATGGAGGATGCTTGTAAAATCGAGCATTTCATAAGCGAGGAAACCTTCAACGCCATAAAACGCACCCACGATAAAAATCTTTTATAATGATTATAATAAACTGAAAATAAAAGCTGTGTAGAAAATTCTACACAGCTTTTTACTGTTTAAAAAATAAAATTCAGTTCTAAAAAACAATTTTTACGATATATTGCTTCGCAATTCGTAAATCCCAAGGGGATTTATATCGTTGCGTTGTATCCATAGGGATACAACGCATAAACCTCAGTATTTTTACCAAACTCCAGGAATGAAGCCTGCATCACTGCTTGATGAACTGCTTGATGAACCGCTTGATGAATCACTCGATGAACTGCTCGAAGAGCTATCGCTCGATGAGCCACCGCTTGAAGAATCATCACTTGAAGAGCTATCGCTTGAAGTATCGCCGCCTAAATCGGCATCAAGCGGAATACCCTCGAGGAGATACTTTCTGATTCGGTTCGCATCCTTCATAGTGATGCTCGAATCCTTATTAACATCGGCGCGAACAATTTGGTCACGTGTTAATGTTATAAGGCCGAATATTGAAAGGCGAATCATGGTGCTATCCTTAAGGTTAACCTTACCATCAGCATTAACATCGCCGAGGTTGTTGCCCGATGGATCGAAATCGGAGTAAACCATTAAGCATCTCGGTGAGCCATACTTATTAAGCTCGGTTTGACCTGCATTGAAGTGCTGACCTGTGAACATCTGCGTGGTTTCAACCTCGAAATCGTTATCGCGAATGAGCGTTCCCTCTAAGTGAGAAACCGATTCTTCGCCCGACTCAATTACATGTTCAACGCCATACATTATATTATTTTCGAGAATCATATCACGAATACCACTATAATAAGGAGCACGCTGAATCATAATGTAATATTCGCCGAAGTTGTTTCTTCTCCATATCCAGCCGATTACGATTTCAGAGCAGAAGGCATTCATCGCGTGCATCTGAACACGGGAGAAGGTGTTAAAGGTACAGTCATAACCAATACCCTCACCGTGCATATACCACGGGTCTTCCATCACCTGATTAACCATTGATAAGTACCAGTTTGGACCATCACGGGTAGCAAACTTTTGACCGCCGTGAAGTGTATAATAGTTCTTATCCCAGACCGCATCAACAAGTGTTCCCGAAGTACCGCAAGCGGCACCTTCTTCGAAGTAGTTATCTACGAAGAACCATCCGTGACGGGGAACTATGAACCAAACACGAGAGTTTCTGTTAGGTGCTACTGTAAACGGTCTGTCTATTACGAAGGTATCGCCCTTTTGTTTAACAATTCGGCGAACCTGACCAAGACCTTGACCGTAGCCTATCATTACCTCGTAACCCACAATCGAGTCATCCTTATATGACTTACCAACAACCTTATATGTTACTTCATCGGTGTTGCCCTTACCCATTATATCTTCTCTTTGTCCTATAAACTGGATAGACATATTTTGAGCGAAGGGCTGACCGTCAATTGTAAAGAGCTCACGGTTGTTCTGCATATTATGGTGCATATAGTTTCTTGCAATATAAACACCTACGCCGATTGCACCAACCGCTACACGAGTATGCTCGTTATCCTCGTAAATAAGGCCGTTAATTGCCGAGAAGTGATGCCAACCTGTTTCAAGGCGACATCCCCTTATCTGTGTATAATCGTGGGATGCGTGAACACCATAAGCACTCGCACCCTGAGCATCAATAATGTCAACATTTACGATTTGAAGGTTTTGAGCGCCACCATGAGAAATACCTATTCTCGGCGCATTAGCCATTTCGGCAATAACATGGTTTCTAACATCGTTAACAGTTTCTTTACCTGTGCCTACAAGGTTTCCGCCACCACCTTGGGTTATCATACCGGAGCTCCACTGTGTTCTTATCTTAACATTATTTATATAAATGTTATCAGCAGTGAAGTTATCCAAGGTATCGTGGTAGGTATGGCTACCTGCCGATTTACCAACACCCATAATAATTCGAGCTGCACGAGCAGCATAAAGACCGATATTAGTAATCTCAACATTACCCTTAACGGTTACAAGAGGTGGAACCTCTTTATATTGCCAACGGTCGGCATTCCACATAATTTGTGAATTACCTGTTCCCTCGCCCTTAATAACTGTGTTTTCAGGGATTGCAAGGGTTGTTATGCAACGATAAGCACCGTTGGATTTCGGGAAGTAAACTATACCGCCGCCGTTTGCAGCCGCTGCATTAAGAGCGTTTACAATAGCAGGTGTATCGTTAGTTTGAGTATCACCCACAGCACCGAAGTCCTTAACGTTAAACACTTCTTTAGGCCAGCTATCTCTCGGTTTTGCACCGATAGTTACCTTATGGGGTGCTGACCAAGCGGTTTCATCACCATATCCGTTATAAACGAATACTTCATATTCACCGTATGCAAAATTTTCGGGAACTGCACATTCGAGCGAATAGTTATCATCGTCATAAAACTTTGTTACGGGGAAGTTAAAGGTTTCGCCTGCGGCATTCTTAAGCTGAACTCTAACATCGGTTGCGTTGTTTTTAGGTAGCATATTATTACCGATTATACGAATATAGCCGCCCCTTGTTGCAACCTCACCCTCATCACCGATAATAGTTCTGATGAACGGATCGTTAACATAGAGAATAACATCCTCAGCATTTTTGCTCTTAGGTGTTAGTTTAAGAACATAAATACCTGTTTCATATTCCTTTGGAACAACAACCTTAATAGAATTCTTGGTTGTTTGAAGAATTTCCACATTCTTAGCGGTAGCACTGTTCCATGTAGCCGCTGTTGGCTGTGTTAAACCGTTATATTCACCGTTTCTATCATAGTTTGTTTCCTTGATATATGCAGCCTTATCAGTATCAGCCGGAACAACATCGCTGAGGCGGTTAATCTGAACAGACTCGATAGTCTCACCTAAACGCTCACCCGAAAGTAAGATTGTTTCGTTAGGATAGATAAGAGCATTTTCGGAATAATAAACGCTTATATCCTCGATGGTATCGTTAACATCGAAGTCACCCTTTGTCATAGTAACATGGATATCATCGAAGTAAGCAGGTAGACCTCCGTGTCCGTATGCGGTAGAAGACCTAAAGCCAACACGCGCACCGTCAACCTTATCAAGCGAGAATGCCTCACTTGTTCCGTTAGGAAGCTCAACAACAACACTTGCCTTATTTCCTGCATAGGTAAAGGTATAATTAACCCAGCCCTCATGGAAATCCTCAAGGAAGGGAGCCGCCTTTATTATCTTTCGATTTACAACGCCTTCTTCCATACTATAGAGCATAAATGCACCCGTATTTGAGAAGTAAACACCTCGCATATTTTCTTCATCACGATAATCGTAGAGGAAAGTAGCCGGTGCGAAAACATTAAGGCCATCCATATAGATTCTCGCCGAAACGGTTTTCATCAATGCCTGTTTATTCCAAAGTTCTTCGGCGGGAGCGAAGGTCATTTGACCGCTCGAACCGTTGCGGAACAGGAATACATGGTTCTCGCCTGTGGGGTCTGTTGGGTCAACAACAATTTTTGCATCACTTGTTGCAGGAACTTTGCCAAGCTCATTGCGGAAGGGCAATACTCCGTTTTCAAAGTCAGCATCAAAATCGCTGAAATCATC
>JAFSIJ010000011.1 GCA_017439845.1 Clostridia bacterium
AGGATAATCGTTGCAACTGCGGCGGTTAAGACAACGAATACTATACACAGTATAACCGTGGTTAAAACCGACTGCGAAAAATAGTTACTGTAAAGCATCTTATCGGCAAGACAAACCGCATATAAATCAAGACCCGGCAGCTGCTTGGCAGAGAGAAAATATTCCTTGCCCTTAACCTCAACCATTTCGGCATCAACCTTAGAAATATCGCGTTTTATAGAATAGATATCCCAAACGTTTTTGCCAACATAGCTGCTTTTAAGCGAGAAAACAACCGTTCCGTTTTTATCAACAATGCAGTCATTTCGAAGCGCCTTTTGCTCCTTGAAAATCTGCTTTGCTATTTGATAAGAATCAACGCCGACATACACATCATTTCTTCCTTCAAGCTTATACCTGAAAAAGATATGGTTTTTCCCATCCTCGCCCAAAACTGTGCATAACTGCGAGTTTCTAACCATGCCGAAGCTTTGAGCGGCAGAGCTTGTCATATCAAAATCCGAAGAGGTTCCAACAACGCGATAATTCAAATCCCCCTTTGCGAGCTCAACAATATTTATAGGCGAATAAACCGATTTTGCGGCATCAACCTGCTTTTGCATAACATTAAAATCATGATAATTTTGATCATTATAGGAATCGGCAAGGTCGGCAAGCTTAATATTGGCATAGAAACTGCAAATATCGGCAACCTGATTAAATGAGTTTTTCGAACTTGTTATAATATCGGATAGGCTTTGTTGCTCAATCTGAATTATCTGCTTTTCAATGGCATTATCATTTTGAATGATATAAAAGCCAACCGAAAGAATTGCAAGGGCTGTTACAACGGTTGTGATAATAAGCATATTGCGCTTAAAAACCTTACCGACTAACTTCATTGGTCTTTTCATCGTTTCTTCTCCTCCACAAGTGCATATTGCTTAGGAGTCATTCCCGTATGCTTTTTAAAGCTTCGGCTGAAATATGATGCGTTTTCAAAGCCAACCGCTTTTGCAACGCTTTGGATATTTTTAGTTTTATCGAGCAACAGCCTCTTTGCCCTTTCCATTCGGGCATTGAGGATATAATCGGGCAGATTTTCGCCCGTTTCACTCTTGAAAATTCGGCTTAGATAATATGGGGTATAGGAAACCGCATCGGCAACGCTTTTAAGAGTGTAATCACTGCCGGTATAGTTAGTTATATAGTTCTTAACAACCGAAACGATGATATTTTCGCCGCTCGGAACATTACGAACTGCGATTTCGATTTCCTCGATAAACGCGGAAAGCTCTTCCTCTCCCGAAACACCCTCGAGCCTTTCTTCAAACTCACTGACATCCGGCATAAAGGAAGTTTTCAGGTGCGAAAGCACCTCTCGAATAAAGCTTTTCAGCATATTTTCATCGGCAGAGCTTTTAACTATCCACAAAAGCTCATCCTTTTTAGCGTTATGGCCTAAGAGCAGATAGTTAATATATGTGTTTACTATCTCGTTAAAGTTATAGTGTGTATCGGGGCGAAGCTTGCCGAGTGAATTTATCTCGTATTTAACATCAAGCCCGTATGCGCTATGCATAAGCTGTATAGTTTCTTTGGCAAAACTTTCAGCAAGCGAAAAGGTTTTTCCTGCCTCATCGGCAGTGGTTATAACGAAAAACTTTGCATAGTCGTTATATTCGGATATACAATATGCATCGATGCTTTCGTTCTTGATTTCGCACATATCTCGCCACATTGTATCATAAAAAGCGGCGCTATCCTTCACATTTTCGGCGCAAAAATCTATAACAACACAGGTTTCTTCTTTAAGCTCAAAGCCTTTAAACGCCTCATCAACAAAGGTGTTGCGAGCAGTTGGGTTGCTGTTAACAAGCATAAAGAACGCCTGGCGATACACCTTTCTAAGATTTATTTCCCTTTCGTTATCCTCATAAATTCTTGAAATCTTATCCGAAATGCTCTCCTTTATCTCCTCAACCGCTTTGATAAGCTCGGGCATATTTATCGGCTTGGTTATGATGCTATGAACACCATATTCAATAGCTTTTTTTGCATATTCAAACTCTCGATAACCCGTTATTATAATAACCTTGGTTGCAAGAGCATTTGCCTTAACATATTCGGCAACCTGAAGTCCATCCTTTATAGGCATACGGATATCGGTGATAATTATATCGGCAGAATAGTTTTTAAGGTAATCAATTACCTGCTCACCATTGTTGAAGATACCAACAACCTCAACATCGGGACACTCGTTTGCAATCATACCGCTAAGGCTATTACTGATAATTCGCTCATCATCGGCAATAACCATTCTATATCTGCACATATTATTCACCCTTTCCTTTTTTGAAGTTTTTTCTTCCGACATAAAGTTGCGATTTTTTAATCTAAAATGCGAGGGGCTCATATTCCAGCGCTTTTTAAATGCGCTTGAAAAATAGTGAACATTGGAAAAGCCCACCTTTAGAGAAATTTCCTCGATGGAGGCTCTCGAATCTCTTAACAAATCCTTTGCTTTTTTCATTCTTATATCGTTAAGATAGGAAATTATGCTATGCCCTGTTTCCTCTTTGAAAATTCGCTTGATGCTCGAAAGCGAATAGGAAAAATTATCGGCTATGGCATTAAGGTTAATAGTTTCATCAATATGATTATGAAGATATTCAACAATATTTTTTGCGAGCGTTTGCCTCTGGGAAAAATGCTCAAAACGCTCTATTCTTTTATTTCTTTCGGTTATTTCCGAGCTCATAAGCGAAACAATGAGCAGCTCAAGCGTGTTCTTGATAAACTGCTCCTTATATGGTGAGGAATCGGGTGAACGGGTCATTGAGCCATCCTTTGATATATCAAGCGGCGATTTCGGCAAAAATACCGACTTTGAAGCCTCGGCTATATCGTTGAAATAAAGTCTTTGCCTACTGCTTATAGCAAAGATTTTCTTCTTGAAATATTCCATACTCTGACTTTTCGATTCAAAGCAGGTGATAATAACCGATGCGGCTCCACCGTATGCCTTTATGGTGTGAAACTCAAAGGGCTTATGGCAAACCATTTCGCCTTTTTTTAATATATATGTGTAATTATCAGCTTCTACGCAGATGTTTCCGCTATTAACATAAACAAACTCCCAGCCCGAATGCTGTTCTCCCGAAAACTCAAAGCCCTGCGGCATTTCGTTATAAAAACAGCTTATAAGGCGGTCTACTTCAACCTCATTCGTGAGTAATATTCCCTTTTCGCCTTCCAAAAATTTCCACCTCCTGCCCGAAAGTTCAAAATTTAAGCGATAAAGTTTTATGAGCCTATTTTATACTTTTTTTGCCTAATTGTCAATAGCAAAATAATGGAAGAGGGTGTATAATCTATACTATAATGGTTGCAAAATATTTATATTTTGCCCATCACTTAAAAGGGGGATTTTTTATGAGCAAAATAAGATTTAACGAAGACTGGTTTCATTTTTTCCACTCACGATATTACGGTAAAATCAAGGTGGATGAAAAACACCTGAAAGAATTTATATATCAATACAAGAACACACAAATCACTGACTTCTCGATGAATGTTAATGCAAGGGTTTCATCCTTTCCCTCAAAGGTGCTTCAATCCTTTTGCGATAAATATCTCTTAAAGGAAGAAAACGGAAAGGCGGTTGACTACACCGATACCTTTGCCGCGTTAGCTTATGATATATTCATTCGCCAAGGCCTTGATATGTATAAAATATGGATAGATGCCCTGCGGGAAATCGGCATCCGCCCATGGATTTCGGTTAGAATGAATGACTGCCATGCCAACATCAACGAAACAAATATTTTACATAGCGATTTTTATCACGCTCACCCCGAAATCCGCCGAGTTAAGCATCGCTCTCCCGACAAAACACTCAAACGCGTTGCAGATGATGTAATGTATTTTGAAGATTGCTATGATTATGCTCTTGACATTGTCCGCAATCAAATGTATGCTTACATTGAAGAAGTTTTTGAGCGCTATGATATGGATGGACTTGAGCTTGATTTCACAAGGGAGCTTCCCTGCTTTGCAATTGGCGAAGAGGCAAAGGGCCGTGAGATTATGACCGCATTTTTGGGCGAAATAAAGGCTCTTGCCGATAGCTTTTCAAAAAAACGAGGAAGGAATATAGAAATCTCGGTGCTCGTTAACTCCTGCCCCATACGCAACTACGAATGGGGACTTGATGTTGTAGAATGGGCTAAAAGAGGATACATTAATTCGGTTATAGCCCTCCCACGTTGGCAATCTACCGATACTAATATCCCCGTTAAGCTTTGGAAAGATTTGCTTTCTCAATACGGTGTTGAGTTTGCGGCAGGAAATCAAATTCTTGTATCGGATGACCCTAATGAATACGGATACACAGGCACCCTTGAAACCGACCTTGGCGCAATAGCGGTTTATAGAAGCGCAGGCGCAGACTTTGCCTACATATATAATCATATGGACCTCTTTTATGAGGGGTATCCAAAAACTAAACGTTGGATAGATGATGATGACCTTTGCGAAAAATCACTTCATCCCGATAAGCTGCAAAAGCTTTTCACCACCGCAGGCGATAAGGAAAAAACCATAAATTCAAGAAGGCGGCATCTTGCCTCCTTCCACGATTTCCCGCTCTACTATGAAAAGCAGGTCTCCCCGCTTCCGTTAAAATGTGAGGATAGCAGAATATATCAGTTTGTTAAAATCAACATTGGCGAAGTGCCAAAGGGCGCTAAAATGCATATCATTATCGGAACAAAGAGCGAAGAAAAGCTTTGTGAAAACGATTTTAACTTTAGAGTTAACAGTAAGCCTGTTAAGTTCTGCGAGGTATCAACACTTTCAGACAACTGCCACGGATGGATGTTTGAAATCGAGAACGATGGAAGCCTTCAAGATAGCGCAGTTGTTGAGCTTTCCACAACAGGCAAGGCTTTCGATGCTGTTCACGCCGAAATTATGATTACACCGCAAAATTAATAAACGAGGAGTTTATATTATGAAAAATGTTTTTGATATTACCGAATATGGTGCAATAGGAGATGGTGCTTTTGACTGTACCGCCGCCATCCAAAAAGCCATAGATGATGCCTCCGCAGTTCAGGGCGCAGTTTATGTTCCCGCAGGAACTTATATGTGCGCTGATTTGAAGATGCACAAAAACACCACCATTCGTGGTGAATACACTTGGGGTTATAAGCACCAAGGAAGTTCAATTTTGAAGTTAAACAACGATAAAGCAAAATGCCTTATTGATATTTACGGCGCACTTGGTTGTAATATCCGCGGACTTTGTCTTGATGGAAATGAAAAATGCGGTGAAAACATCCACGGCGTTACTCTTATCAAAAAATCACATATGGAGTTTGGCATTGAAGATACCCCCACCATTGAGGACTGCCGAATCGCTAACTTCAGCGGTGACGGTGTGCATTACGAGAACATTTGGTGCTTCTCTATTCGCCACAGTGAGCTCGGCTATAACGGCCAAAATGGTCTCTTTATGTCGGGTTGTGATGGTTTCCTTATAGATAACTGGTTTAGCGATAATGACCGCTCGGGAATGTTTTGCGATAAGGCAGCGGCTTCGATTTCGATGACTCAAAATAGATTTGAATGTAACGGCCTTGCAGGCTTTGAGGGTAAGAGCGGTTCCTACCTTTCCTTTACGGGTAACTATTTCGACTTTAATGATGGTCCCGGACTCTACATAACAAACGAAGGCGAATTCCGTGTTAACATTGCCGCAACAGGCAATATATTCCACGCTTCAGGAAGAAAGATTACCGATAGCTATCTTTCCTCCCATGTTTGCATTGAAAAATGCGCTAACCTTGTTTTAACGAGCAATGTTTTCAACCTCGAACTTCATTATGATGAAAACAAGCAGCCTGTTGCCTACCCCGAATATTCAATAGTTTATAAGAAACTCAAAAGCTCGGTTATCAAGGATAACGCTATGCAAAACGGATGCGGCAAGCAATCGTTTGTTGACCTTGGTGAACACGAGGGCGATGTTATTATTAAGGATAATGTTGGTGATATTATCACCGATTACGATAAACCTTGGCCTATGTTTGAGGGGCATATGAAGGAGTGGTATAATGTTTAATAAAAGATGGTTTTTATTTGACTTTGCAAGAGGAAGAAGACTTCTTGCCGATGAAACCTCCGACCTGCTTGCAGTTTTGTCTTCCGCAGGCTATAACGGAGTTTGCATTCACCTTGAAGGCTTTTTCGAAACAAAGACCTATCCCGGTATTGTCAGAGATGGATATCTCACCATCGAACAGGCAAAATGGTTTAAAGAGGAATGTGACAGGCATGGACTTGAAGTTATACCGATTATAAACCTTGTTGGTCACGCCGAAACCTTTTTCTATTTCCAAGAGCGTTTTTGCTCCCTTATGCGTGACCGTGAGCATTATCAGTTTGACCTATATAACAGTGAGCTTGATAATTTCGCGCGCACCATTATTGATGAAACGATTGAAATTTTTGAGCCCTCTTATCTTCATATCGGCGGAGATGAAACTGCGCTTGATGATGAAGAAAAGAAGCTATACGGTGAATTTTTATCCCGTATGTGCGGATATGTGAAGAGCCTTGATATCACACCTGGAGTTTGGGCGGATATGCTTTATGAGCATAAAAATATAACCGAAAACTTCACAAAGGATGTTGCTCTGTTTGACTGGTGGTATAACGGACATAGAATCGAAAGTCTTGAATATTTTAAGGAGCAGGGCTTCAAAGAAATATTCGCCTGCCCGAGTGATCAGGGCTGGGATGGCTTTATAGGTGTTCAGCGCAAATGCCCTTGGCCTCACGTTTTACCAAAGGATACAAGAACTGTTCTTCCCTATGAGGTTGAGGCATTTTTCCAAGATGCAAGGGACCTCGGCATTGATAACGGACTTTTCACAAACTGGGAGGATAGGAAGGGACACAATTTATGGTCCCAAATGGCTCAAATAGTTCGCGGCGGACTCTTTATGGCGGATAAAGAAATAAATGAAGAGGATATTGAAAATGCCCTCTTTGGAAGAAAAACGCCATTCACAAAGGTTTCATATCTCCTTTCGGAAATGCAGGGTATTCTTTATAACGCTGTTCCCGAAAAGGCGAAATCCACCACCCTTGCTTGCCGAATCAGTGATGCACTTTTCGATAAGGGAATTTTCACCGCTCTTGTTAACAATTCCCCAAAAATGATAAAGGAAATTGAAAGGGACTTTGAAGAAGGCTTTAAGCTTTGCAAAACAGAGCTTGATAATTGGCATCCCATCGGCAGCGTTGAGGAACGCTGCTATGCTTCAATCGTTGCAACCACCGATTATGCGAGAACCCTTTTCTATCTTATCAAGCTTGCCTCTTATGGATACGAGGCTTATCACAAGGCGGCAACCCTGCAGTTTTCTGACCCGCAAGAGAGTCTTAATCAGATAAATATCACCATCTCTCTTTGCAAGGAGTTTTCAGAGGAGGTTAAAAACTTCCGCCTCTCTCAAACCGAGGCTCTCAATAAGTGTGGTCAAGAGCGCACCGATATCGAAGGCCTTAAAAGATTATACAGCGAAACAGCAAGCTTTAAGAAGAGCCTTGAAAAGCTTAAAAAGCAGTTGAAGAATAAGGATAAAACGACACTTCACGTTTTACCGAGCTTCCAAATGCTGCTAAAAAATTCGTTTAAATTTTAAAAAAATAAATATAACATAGACTAAATCCAACCACGAAAACACTACAAAAAGCAGTTTACATATAGCTTTAGGTTGGTAGTATAAACCATACAAATGCACCAATAAGCCCTACTTTCAGTTTTTTGAAAGTAGGGCTTTTCTTTTTTAATTTTATTATTTTTTCAATAGGCCATTTTAGCACAAACTGCGAACAAGAGCAATTTATATAATGCTTTTCTTCCTGAATATCAAAGGTGAGCTACCATATTTCTTTTTAAAAAGGGTATACATCCAGCCGAGGTTTGAAAAACCGCTCTCATAACAAATATCAATAATCGGCGTATCACTATTAAGAAGTCGGTTCGCGACAAAGGTGAGCCTTAAATCATTTATGAAATCTGATGCAGTGATATTATAATATCTTTTCATTGACCTACACAAATGCTCTTTGCTCCTTCCCGAAAGCTCAACCATCCGAGGTATCCCAGCGCTAAAGTTGGAAACTTTGTTCATAGCGCTGCAGGTATCAGACAGCCAAAGAGGAACATCCTCATTTTTCTCGGAATGCGAACTGAAAAAGAACCTTGAAAAAATCTGCGCTAAAATAGAGCGCATGGCAATATTTTTTCTTTCTTTTTCCTCTACTGCAATGGTGTTTATTGAAAAAATCATTTTAAGAAAAGCCTTTTTATCCACTGAGTTTAAAATCACATAAGGCGGATATTTATCAGAAAGTAGCTGTTTTGATGGGAAAAGCGGCGAAAGATAATCAAAAAGAGAATGGCACATAGCCTTTGTAAAAGCAATATGATGCACCGTTACCACCTTTCCCGTATCATTACAAAAATCGTGGTAATCATTTGGCCTTATAAAAATAAGAGAATTTTGAGGCAAAGTAAACATCTTGTTATTCACATGGTGTTTTTGAGCGCCATTCTCAATAAGCAATAATTCGTAATAATCGTGATAATGCAAATCAAGGGTTTCATCATCCACTATGCATTCATTATATCTAAACTCGCAAATAGGTTCAATCTGGTCCGCTGCTGTTAAAATTTTTCTATTCATATTTTTCTCCAATATCAATATAGTGTAACGATTATATCACATATATGAAAGAAATTCAATCCGCCTTAAAATATAATTATTACATAATACCTCGAGGTGATAACTATGAATAAACGTTATGAATTTCTTGATGATAAAAAACAAATTATCATAAAAAAACACGATACTCCAACCCCCTGGATGAATTATCTCAGCAACGGAACTTTTCATACCATGATTTCTCAGGCGGGTGGCGGTGTTGCTTTTTATAAATCACCGCAAATATGGAGAATAAACCACTATCGCTTTTTCCATCTTCCCACCGACCGAAGCGGCTTCTATACATATATAAAGGATGGAGATTGCGTTTTTTGCCCAACTAATGAGCCAACACCTCAAAAATGCGATAAATATAGTTGCACTCACGGAATGGGATACACTGTATTCAACTCCGAAAAGAACGGAATTCAAATGGAAGCAAAATATTTTGTTGGCCCGTTTGAAAACTGTCTTATATGGGAGCTTAAATTGAAATCTGAAACCGATAAGCAAATCAAGGTTTTCCCCTATGTTGAGCTTGGTATGATGGAATTTATGCGCGAGCTTCAATGGCAATGCTATAACAAACATCAATTAACTGTTTATAATCTTGATGATATTCTTGTTTATAAATATGGCGTTGAAAATCAGCCTTGCCCTGATGAAACGCCGCTCGTTTACTTTGCGGCAGATGTTCCCATCACAGCCTTTGATGGTGACCGAGATGAATTTATAGGCGCTTATCGAAGTGAGGAAAACCCAGTAAGAGTTGAAAATGGGCATTGCACAAACTCAACCATGATGGGCGGCGATCCTTGTTTCGCCCTTGAGCTTGATATTTCACTCAAAGCAGGCGAAGAAAAATGCATCCATATTTTCCTTGGTACTGCTATGAATGAAGATGGTATAAAACAAAGTGTTAAAAACTGCCGAGAAAAGAACTTTGCCGATAAATCCTTTAAGGCTCTTTGCGATAACTGGAATAGCCATCTCGATAAATTCAGTTGCACAATACCCGATAAAAATGCCGAACGAATGATAAATATATGGAATCCTTATCAAGCCGAAAGAAACTTCCAATTCTCGCGAAACATTTCCTATTATGCAACAGGCACATTCAGAGGTGTTGGATATAGAGATACCGCGCAGGATGTTCTCGCAATGATACCCTTTGATTTAAAGAGGGCAAAAGATAAAATTAAGTTGCTTTTAACTCAGCAGTATAACGATGGCCATGTTAATCACTATTTCTTCCCCACTGAAAAATGGGAGCCTGTTACAACGATACATTCAGATGACCATTTATGGACAATTCTTTCGGTTCACGCGGCAATTCTCGAAGAAGGTAAGCTCGACTTTTTAGATGAGGTTGTTTCCTATTATGATGGCGGAGAAGGAACCGTTTTAGAGCATCTTGAAAAGGCAGTTGATTTCACCCTTGCAAACCTTGGCGAACGCGGTTTCCCGCTTATGCTCCGTTCAGATTGGAACGACCAGCTATTCCGAGTTTGTAAAGAGGGTAAAGGCGAAAGCATATGGACTTCTATGCAGTTTGGACTTGCACTTAAATGCATGGCAGAGCTCTCACAAATTCTTGGCAAAAGTGATGAAAAATATATAAACGCATACGAAAAGCAAAAAGAACTCGTTAATACACTTGGTTGGGATGGAAAATGGTTCCGTAGAGCAATTATGGATGATGGAAGATATTTAGGCTCTGACAGCGAAGAACAGGCGAAGATTTGGCTCAACACTCAAACCTGGGCGGTTATTTCAGGTATGGCGGATGGAGATAAAGCTATCGCCGCTATGGACAGTGTTTACGAAATGCTCAACACCCCTATGGGAATTAAGAAGATTGAACCTTCAATAAAGGACTACCCATCAAAAGAAAATCCCCTCACAAACTATAACAAAGGCACAGGCGAAAACGGAGCGGTTTTCTGCCACGCGAACACATGGGCAATTATTGCCGAATGTATACTCGGAAGAGGCGACCGCGCTTATGAATATTATTCTAAGCTTCTCCCAATGGTAGCGCAGGAAAAGGTTGGTGAATGGCGATATAAGGCTGAGCCTTATGTTTATGCTTCAAACATTTTCGGACCCGAATCAGATAAATTTGGTCTTGCAAATGTGAGTTGGCTTTCGGGAACTGCCGCCTGGATGTATATTGCAGCAACACAATATATTCTCGGCGTTAAACCTACATTTTCAGGGCTTGAATTCAAGCCCTGCCTGCCAAAAGAATGGGAAAGCGTTAAAATAAGCCGAGAATTCAGAGGCAAAAAATATAATTTTGAAATATGAGGCGAAAAATATGACACTAAGAGAAAAAATCTTAAAAACCTTTATTGTTACAATAAGGGAGGTTAACACACACGGAGGCCCCAAGGAATTCTTCAAAAAATATCCCGTTGGCGGAATGTATTATGGAGAATACGGTGCTTTGCTTGATGAAAATGGCTTAGAGATGGGAACAGGCTTTTCCTTCAAAAAGCTTAATGAATGTAAAAAGCACTCTGAGAAAAAGCTGCTTATTTGCGCCGATGGCGCGGCAATACGCGGTCAAACGGTGAACTGTGGCGGACAGGCTTCTCTCGGCGCTTCAAGAAACCTTACCGATGCATATAACTTTGGAAAGATACTTGGTATGCAAATGAATGATAAGGGCATTGATTGGATTTTAGGACCAAGTATAGATATGTGCTTCGACCATTTGATGTATCTTACTGCTATAAGCGACAGTCCCTTAATTACTGCCGAGATTTACCGAGAGGTTGTTCGCGGCATACAGGACCAGGGTGTATGTTCAACAGTTAAACACTTTCCGGGTCTTGGTACATATTTTGTTAACATGCACATCGGTCCCGGCTCTAATATACTTCCCTTTGATGAATGGATGGAAACCTATGGTTATACCTATAAAGAAATGTTCAAGGAAAATGTTATGAGTGTTATGACAACACACGTTTCCTTAAAATCCTACGATAATGAAATCACCGATGGCTTCTACCCTACTGCCACATTTTCGAAAAAACTTACAACCGACCTGCTTAAAAATGAACTTGGCTTCAAGGGGGCAGTTGTCACCGATGCGCTTATTATGGGTGGTATGGCAACGGGCGATCTTATTGCCGAAACTGTTCAGGCTTTTAAGGCAGGCGCGGACCTTCTCCTTTGGCCACCTGTTGAAGCAGCCGAAAAAATTGAAGAGCTTATTCTATCGGGCGAGATTCCTATGAGCCGCCTCGATGATGCTTTGGAAAGAATAGAACGAATGGAAAGCTTCCGCAATAAAGCGCTCGAAGAAGGATGCTTTGATGAACCCGATTGTAAATTTGTTGATGAGGCAAAGCTTAAAATTGCTGAGCATGGAATTTGCGCTCTTAAAAATGAAATTGGACTTTTACCGCTTCAAAAGGAAAAATACGAAAACATTCTAATTGTTGATGCAACTCAAAACGATGGTATTTCAAAAGGCTCATATCTCTTAAAGGAAGAGCTTGAAAAGCGCGGATTAAAGGTTGATGTTAAACGCGATATTTATGATGTTCCGTCCCGTGTTTGTTGGCAAGCCGATATTGATAAGTTGCAGGATGCTTATGACCTTGTTCTTTTCCATCTCGATGCCGAATTTGTTGCCGAGTGGAGTGTTCCGCATATGCTCATTTGGGCATCTCATCTTTTCGACAAGCGCAAAAAGATTATTATCAACTGTCGTTCACCATATTTTGCTGTTGATTATTTCCCCGAGGATCCAACCTTTATTGAGATGAATGAGGTTATCGATAAAGATACCGCTCCAATGCTCGTAGAAAGACTGTTTGGCGAAAAAGAATTCACAGGCAAAAGCTTACTTACAGGATATAGGAAATAAAAGGTTTTCCAAATATAAAAATAGCAATACAAAAAACTACCCGAAAAATTCGGGTAGTTTTTTTGCTTATAGTCCTAACTTTTCCTTTGAAAACTTTATATCATTTTGGAGAAAATCCACCGAGTTTAGCAAGAGCGAGAGCTTATTCTTTATAAGCCAGGTTTCGCTTAATTCTTTTATAAGTTCTTTTGCCTTAAAATGAATTTTTGTGAGCATAGCAAGGTCTTCTTGCTTTTCCCGCTTTGTTTTGATAATATATCTTGCCTTTAAAAGCGCATAAAGCAGCATATCAATACCAAGCTTATATTCCCTGATAATAAGCGCGCTATCAGAATTTTTCATATCCGCCTTAAGCAAGATAGGTAAAAAGGATTTAAGATAATTTTCAACCTTTTCAATATCGCTAACATCTAAATCCTCAACAAGCTTTTCATTTTCTAAACTGCCCCTTAACAAACGGAAGGTATCGGCTGTGTTTTCAATCTTTCTTTTTTCATAATCGACATATCTTCCGATATTAAGAGAAAAATCGCCCATAACCTTCGCTTTATCCTCAAAAATATGCAGATTAAGGATGGATGGTAAATCGATATCCTCATTGACCTGTGGTTGCCAAGAGAGAGCCGCACCATAAACAATAGAAGGATATGCGGGCGCTATACCCTGAATATGACCTGAATCTCCCCAATCGGTTGTTACAACGCCTATGGCTGAATGGCGATAACCCTTCATAACCGTATCGTGAACATTTTCGAGCATTTGTGTTGTGTTTCCTATCATTGTGTTCCACACAGCAGAGCCCGGGCACACGCAATATGGCACGCCGCTTTTTTCGAAGGCTATGCAAGAATCCTCTTTTGGAAGGTCGTTATAATAACCCCAATTAAGCGCGATAATATCCTTTGGAATTTCGGGAACAAGCTCGGGATACTCGTTTATAATATCCGCCCAAAACATCATTTGCTTGCCCTTTTGCCTGCAATAATTATGAAGCTTTAAAAGATAGTTGAGATACACTCGGCCTATGCCGATTTCATCGGCTAATGGCTTTGATTTGCCGAGTCCTACCTCCAGCGTTTCATCACAGCAAACATTATATTTATCAGATGAGAAATATGAAAGCAGGTCATCGGATATATCCTTAACAAAATCAAATGCCTCCTCACTCGTTGGGTCAAGGCACAGCGGCCACGGAACAAACTCTCCGTTATCCCTTCTGTTAAAGCCTTCGGGACATTCGGCAAGGTGCTTATACCCAGGAGTATCAAACAACCACCTGCCCATATGGCCAAAGGTGTTTTGAGTTGGAACAAGCTCGATAAAGCGTTCAAGACAATACTTATCAAATTCGGCAATTTCCTCACCCGTTAGCACGCTAACACCATCATAAGCAATTTTATGATTTTTAAAAGCGAAGGGCGCTCCCTCAACATACAATTCGAGGTGATTGATTTTAAGCTCGCAAAGCATATCCACTTTTTCTTTTAGGTGAGCAATGGTTGGAATTTTGTTTCTTGAAATATCAAGCATATAACCACGAATTTTGAAATATGGCTCATCCTCTATTTCAACAAATGGCAATGTGTTTCCATATTGGCGAATAAGCTGTTTTAGGGTCATAAAGCCATAGAAAGCACCGCTTTTGCTTCCTGCAGAAATTTTTATTCCGTTTTCATTTATTATAAGCTTATATGCTTCATCCTTATCTTCATTCTTTTCCACAACAATTTGAGCCTTTTTATGAGCATATTCCCCGATAATCACCTGAGCTTCGCCAAGAAAATATTTTTTTGCAGTGACAACAGCATCAAAAAAATTCTTATCGCAAACCGAAATATAGCCATTTCTATCTAATACAAACTGCTTTTCGAGGTTGCTTTCAATCTTTAAAGGTTTTGGAACTAAAACTGTTTTCATTTTCTCTTTCCTCTTTGATATAATTAAAGGCTTGGGAAAATCCCAAGCCTTTATTTTCACTAAAAATCTTCCTTCAAGGAGGGGTTATCTGCCCACTCCCAAATTGAAGTTGTTTTGATTTCGTTACAAATCTCTTCTGCTAAGTTTTCAGTGATTTTAATTTCTGGGTTAGTATAGTTTTTCATTATAATCACTCCTTATATTACTTAACAAGATTTTCAATGTTTGTTACGTTTGCTGCAACGAACTTGATGATATCAGCGCCTGCGATGAAGCCCTCTTCACCATAAGCCTTTGCGATATCGGCAACAGTTGTTGCGCTTGTAACAACATCGGTTTCATTGAAGGTGCCGCTTGCAATAAGGTCGGTTGCCATTGCGCGAGCGATGGAATATACAGAACGAACTGCAACACCGTTTCTAACGCCCTTGGTAACATCATTAGCATCAACCTTAGCATCGCTTTCGGTGCTGTAAAGTGTATACTGAACGCCATCAATTTCATATATAACGAATGCGCGAGCCGCGATTCTTGTGCCGCAACGGTTATCGGTTGCGCCCGAATTGCTCAAATATCCATAGAATGTGGTTGGCATATTCTCGCCCTCGCCAAGTTCGTGAGCTGCGCTCACTGCACGATAAGAATCTTCTTCATATTCATAGATTCCATCGATTACGAGCTCCTTATCGCCTAATGCAAGGCTTGGAACCATAACCATACCATAGGATACAATGTTTCCTTCGAATGCGTTTTTTTCGAAGTTAACTGCAAAACGCAAATCCTGTTGTTCTTCATTGTCGGTTTTCTTAATGGTTGCCGAATGTGTGTCAGGACGGAAGGCATCAAATGCAGCCTTCTTTTCAGCAACAGCAGCTGCAACAGCATCATTTTCAACCTGAAGAGCCGCATAATCTGTGCCAAGCTGTGCAACAGCTGCTTCGGAAGCAGGTGTTACAACTGTGTTTGCAACTTCCTTATGGAAATCTGCAACCTTCTTGAGAGCAAGGAGGTTTTCATAGTTTGCCTTGTAAACTTCCTTCTTCTTCTCATCAAGAGTCTCATAAACTGCGATAGCATTATCAATTTCATCCGCGCTTTCGAGAGTTATAGCAGAAGCATCAGCTGTATATGTATCATCAAATGCTTCGAACTCTGCGCTATACTCATCAGCAGGCTTAGCGTAAGCAATTTCAATGCTTGCAACCTGAAGCTCATTTTCAGGATCTATAGTATTCACACCAACGGTGAATACATCGGTAAGCTCAGGTCCTTCTTGGTTTGGATAAACCGAATTGTAACCGGATGTTTTTGTTTCTTGTGTTTCTTCTACTGTTGCCTCGAGCGAAACCTTGATATACTTTGCTGCATACTCAACATTTCCGTAAGGTAGCTTTGATGCCTCAGCATAGAAGGGAGCATAATCATATCCAAACTTTAAGGTGAGATGAACAACATCTCTTCCTTTAACTTCGGATAGCCATATAGGAGTATTCATCATACTGTAATTTCCGTTTAAATTGACACATGCTCCTCTTTGCAGGAATAGCCTTCCGCTGCCATCATATCCCACATAGAAAGCTAATCTTGCAGAATCGTTATAATAATACATTAACTGATTCTTAAAGTCTTTTCCGCTTTCGGGAACCTTTATTTCAAGATTATATGTAACAGAAGCGATTGGCTTTTCGCCACGGGTTTTAATATATTTAATGCCTGGATCATAAGATGCATGCTCCCAAGCATCAGCATTATTGCCGCTGAAATCGTCATAGATAAGCGCGCCATCCTTATCATAATAAACAGCCTTTGCTATTGCATCAAGGCTTGCGCCTAAATCGGTTACAGCCGTGCCATTATCAGCATTATATTTTGCAAGAACTCCTGTTTTTATTGCATCTGATAGAGCCTTATAAGCTGTGCTTGCAGCAATAACAGAAGCAACGTTATCCTTATTTACTGTGTCCGCTGTGAT
>JAFSIJ010000012.1 GCA_017439845.1 Clostridia bacterium
AACCAAGATAAAGCAGGGGATGAAGAGGACCAGCGAGACGGCGGCGGAGGCGCATCCCGTAACAAGCGCAGAGAAATGCTCACCGCTCATCATCTCGGCGTAGTCGCCCAAAAGATTGCGTACGGCAGGCGCCAGCGACGAGGCGAAGATGCCTGCTACGAACTTGGCAAGGAGCACCGAAAGCAGGGTGGAGATCAGGGTAACGGCAAGGGAAATGCCCAGGAGAATCGCAACCTTTTGACCCATATTCCAAATTCGGTCGGAATGGCCGAAAACGCCATCAAACATTGTAGCATAAACCTGAATGGGGTTTTTGCCTGTTAAGGCGGCTACAAGCACACCTGCCACAATGAGGGCGGCTACAACGGCAATGGCGCGAACTATAACGCCAAAATACCACGGCATTGCTTCACGCTTTGCAATGTGGAAAAGGGGAGTGCGAACTTTTTTATCACTTTTTTCCATTTTTAAGCCTCCTCACTATCATTTTCGGTTGACATGGTCATCATAAAGCCAATGTCATCCTTTTTGGCAGTTCTGCCATCAACTAAACCTGTAACCTTACCTGAGTTAATAACCAGAATTCGGTCACAAAGTTCAATTAGAACGTCTAAATCCTCACCTACAAAGATAACGGCAACGCCGTTTTCCTTTTGCTGGTTTAAAAGATTATAAATGGTGTAGGAGGCGTTAACGTCGAGACCTCTTACAGGGTATGCCGCCATAAGAACGCTGGGGGCTGAGGCAATCTCTCGGCCAACAAGAACCTTTTGAACGTTACCGCCCGAAAGCTGGCGAACAGGGGTTGTAGCGCCGGGGGTGGAAACTTCAAGCTCTTTAATAATATGCTCGGCAAGGTCCTTAGGCTCTTTTCTTTGTAGGAATGCGGATTTACCCTTTTGGTAGGAACGGAGCATCATATTATCAATAATGTCCATATTACCAACAAGGCCCATTCCAAGTCTATCCTCAGGAACAAAGGAGAGGCGAACGCCTAAATCGCGAATTTGAATGGGGGTTTTATCTCGAAGGTTTTCCTCCTCGCCTGTTTTGGGGTCTAAATAAACAATTTCGCCTGATGCTAAATGGTGAAGGCCTGCTATAGATTCGAGCAATTCTCTCTGACCCGAACCTGCAATGCCCGCAATACCGAGGATTTCACCTGATTTTGCGGTGAAGGAAACATTATCCAGTACCTTTCTGCCGTTTTCATCAACGCTTGTAACATTTTTAACGGTAAGGCGGTCTACACAGTTCTTAGGCTCGCTTCGCTGAATGTTAAGGTCAACCTTTTTGCCCATCATAAGTTCAGTAAGCTCTGCCTCATTTGTCTCACTTGTGTTAACCGTTGCAACGTGCTCACCTTTTCTAAGAATAGCAACACGGTCGGAAATGGAGAGCACCTCGTGCATCTTATGGGTGATGATAACAATGGACTTGCCATCCTCACGCATTCTGCGAAGAACATTAAACAATTTCTCGGTTTCCTGGGGGGTTAAAACGGCGGTAGGCTCATCAAGAATAAGAATGTCAGCGCCGCGGTAAAGCACCTTTAGAATTTCAACCGTCTGCTTTTCCGAAACGGCCATATCATAAATGTGCTTATCGGGGTCGATAACAAAGCCGTAACGCTGGGTGATTTCAACAACCTTGCGCTTAACCTCGCTTAATTTATATTTTCCCTCGTTTATACCAAGGGTTATGTTTTCTGTTGCGGAAAAAACATCAACAAGTTTAAAATGCTGGTGAATCATACCGATTTTATAACGGAATGCATCCTTAGGAGATTTAATAACAACCTCTTTTCCGTCAACAAAAATCTGGCCTTCATCGGGGAAATAAATTCCCGCAACCATATTCATAAGGGTTGTTTTGCCGCTTCCGTTTTCGCCGAGAATTGCAAGAATTTCGCCCTTGCGAACATCAAGATTACAGTTTTTGTTCGCATAAACCTTACCGAAGGTTTTGGTTATGTTCCTGCATTCAAGGGCAATTTGTTGAGCCATTCTTTTTTACCTCCCATAATAGACTTTAATCCCATAAAAACAAAGAAAGCCCTTTGTGCTTATGGGGTTAAAATCAAGATATAGGCGAAGGGTGAGCCTCCGCCTATATCAAAAGATTTATTTTCTAAAAATTAGAACTTCTCGTTAACGAGGGTGATGCCATCGATACGAACATCGAAGTAAGGAGCAGAACGATGAATGGATTCCTCGAATGCGCCGTCTTTGATAGCTTCGGTGTCGGGTGTGAAGGCAGCGTCGGTGTCAACGTCAGCAGTGTAGGTTGTAAGAGCAGCGCCCTTTACAGCAAAGTTCTTGGTATCAAAAACTTTAACGGTGCCGGCCTTAAGGTCAGCAATAGCCTTCTTAATAGCGTCAACAGTGCCTTCTGCAGCTGCATCCTGGTTGATACCGGAAAGAACTACAGAGCCTTCTTCGATGCCGCCGCACCAGTCAGCTGCAATAGCCTCGCCCTTAACAACGCATCTAATCATGTAGTTGTAGTAAGGAGCCCAGTTGATTGCAGAAGAAACAAGGAAGGTTTCGGGGCAAG
>JAFSIJ010000013.1 GCA_017439845.1 Clostridia bacterium
ATTTTACTGCTGATTTTTGGTATCCCCTTACTGATGCTCAAACCTTAAAAGAGGTATCCTTTAAGGTGAACAATAAGGTTGAAAGCTATATTTATTTTGGAGCTAATAACGCTAATGGCTTATATGTAGGAAGATATGGCAAAAGATCATCAGGATACTTAGGAAGAAATGCCGGTTCAGCTACACTTGCTAACGCTGATGGAGTTGATGCAACTGTCAACACCTTAGATTCCTTAAATGCTTCGGGCAGCACTGCTCTTCAAAAGCTAACCGGTGGTAATAGTTGGACCACTATCTCTAAAACCTACGTTGAAGGTGCCAACGGCTCCACCTTAGAAACAGGAGGCGTTCCTTACAATAATACATACGATATTGTTTATACCTATGAGGATTCTAAAACTAATTTCACTATAATCAATTCTGATGGCGCTTCTATGACCGATACTATAGTTGAGGGCACTCAGAAGAATTATCCTGTTATAAGACTTATTTCTAACTCAGGCAAAGCTTATCATATTAGTGATATTAATATTACCTATACCGAGCCTGTTGATGTTAAGGCTCAGGTTGCCGAGTTTGTTGCGGCAAATCCGTTTGCGCTTGATATTCGTAACGATAACATTGATTTAACAGGTGATTTATCACAGTATAAGGATTCTGCAACTGCTTTAACTGCAGCTTATAATGCAGCAGACGAAGATTTGCAGGCAACCCTTACACAGTATGGATACTATGATGCTGATGTTATAAATGTTATTCTTTGCGGCGCTGATGCGATAAACAACTATAAGCAAACTCATGCTGCTGCTCTTGGAATTTCGGCTCTCGCAGTTAAGGATATTGCGGCTTCTTATGATTCATATAAGGCTCTCTATGATGCCGCAGTTGCTGATTTAAGTTCTGTTGAAAGCTATATCGAGCTTGGAATGGGCGCGGATATTATGCCTGCTCTTGAAGCGGCTGAGACTTCACTCGCTGAAGCATTAGAATATAAGAACTATATTCCCGAAATACTCGGCGCAACAATCAAAAACCGCCTTGATAATCAGGATATGCGTTTTGCAGTTAATATGAGCAAGAATGTTCCTGCAGGCAAGGAAGTTGCTGAATATGGTATGATTCTTGCTGATTACCGCAACATCACAAGCGGCGCACTTTCACTTGCTGACCTAAATGTAGATAATACCGAGGATGCTCGCGTAATCATCGGTAAGAGCAAAGAGGCTTCTAACAATGACCTCGGCACAACCTACTATGTAAATGTAGGCGGAATCAGTGAAGAAGATTATGGCGCACCGATTATTGCCCGCGCTTATGTTAAGTTCACTGATGGCAGCGTTGTTTACTCAGTTGCAACAACTGATGGTGCAGATTATGCTGCTCGCACAGGCGTTAAGGATGGATATGCTGTTCGTTCAATAATCAGCATCACTAAGTCAATGCTTGTTCACCTCGATGCTCAAGGTGTTCAAGAGGTTTCGAGTGTTGCTAAGATTGAAAACGGTGTTATCACAGCATATATCACTGCAGAAGGTCAAGAATCCAACGTTCCTGATGATGCAAAGAGACTCTTTAGCGTTCTTCAAAACAACATTTCCTATCTTGCAAATAAGTAATCGGGAGGAGATTTAATATGAAAAATTATTTTAAGCCTCTTCTTGAGGAAAAAACAGCTCCGATATTTGCTGAAAAAATCGCAAATGAAGATGGGCTTACTGTAAGCGTAATGGAAGGTTTTTTAGTTGGAGAAAAAACCGGCGAAGAAGATGTATGGTAAAAATCTATAATTAAAAAGAACACGCCGCAAGGTTTTCCCTTGTGGCGTGTTTGCTTGTATTAAGAAAATCATCGGTTTATCAAGAGATTTTCTAACGACAAGCGTTGAAAATGCTGTTGTGTGCACCTCCCTCTGTCGAGGGAGGTGACAAAACTTTAGTTTTGGCACAGGGAGAGAAAAACTATAAATATCTAAACGATTGTTTCTCTCCCTCAGTTTCGCTAACGCTCAACAGCTCCCTCGTCAGAGGGAGCCAAGATTGCAATTATTCGTGTTTGCTTAGATTAGTGTTATGATAGAAAGCGAAAAACCACTAAAATGTTTTTATGTATTCTCTTTTGCATATTCGCGGGGGGTCATTCCTTTATATTTTTTAAAGGCCTTTGAAAAATAACTCAAATCGTTAAAGCCGCATTCAATTGCCGCCTCGGTGATGGTCATTCCGCCTGCAGTTAGCTCGTGGCAGGCGGCCTCTATCCGAAGATTATTGATATAATCAATCGGGGTCCGCGAGGTATATTCCTTGAAAAAGCGGCATAAATATTTCTCGTTCATTCCGCTTATTCGAGAGAGGTCTTTAAGAGAGATTTGCTCGTTGTAGTTTTGGTCTATCCAGTCAAGAAGCTCGGTTAAAACCTTAACCTGCTTTGCGTTGTGGCGGTTGCTTCCCGAAGCAACAAAGCCCGATGAATAAAGGCAACCAAAGAGATTATAGAGCAGGGAATAAACCTTTAACTGATAATATTCCGAGGTGCCGCGCAGGGTTATAAAAAGGTCGTTTATTATCCTATGGAACTCTGCGTTGCCGCTCTTGAAATATCTCTTGATTTCAACATTGCCATTGATAATCGGCAGTATATATTTGCTTAAAATATCATTATGCCGCTTTCTTAACATCGAAAGGTCAAAAACAACACATTCATATATGCAGTTCTTCGGCTCACCACGATGCAGAAGTCCGCATTCAACAAGGGCAATATCGCCCTTTTGCATAGCATATTCTATGTTATCGATAAAAAGTGAAAATTGCCCCTCAATTATTCTAACAATTTCAAATTCTCTATGTCTATGCAGCCGCATTTCATACTGCGGGTGATGCGAGGAAACATAGTAGTATTGAAGGGGAAAATCTGCCGAGCCTCGTTTGGTTATTTCGGTATATTCATTGTATTTCATATAACCACCGCCAAAAAGTGAATTTTGTCATAATAAAATTCGTTATTACGCAAGTATTTTACCATATTTCATACTATAATGCAATTAGAACATAAAATATTTTTATTGGAGGTAATAAAAATGGCAAAAAATAGATATGTAGGAGATTATCCCGTAATTGGTATCCGTCCTATTGTTGATGGTCGCCGCGGTCCCCGTCAGCTTCGTGAGAGCTTGGAGCCTCAGGTTTGGGCTTTGGCTAACGCTGCTAAGAAGCTCTTCGAGGAGAATTTGTTCTATTCAAACGGTGAACCCGTAAAGGTAGTAATGGCTGATACCACTATCGGTAGAGTTCCCGAAACAGCTGCTTGCGCTGATAAATTTAAGAAAGAGGGCGTTGATATCACATTGTCTGTAACACCTTGCTGGTGCTATGGTTCTGAAACAATGGATATGGACCCTAATACTATAAAGGGTGTTTGGGGCTTTAACGGAACCGAGCGTCCCGGTGCAGTTTATCTTGCTGCAGTTTTGGCTTCTCATGCTCAAAAGGGCTTACCTGCTTTTGGTATTTACGGTCATGAGGTTCAGGATAGAGATATGGTTGAAACCATTCCTGAGGATGTTAAGGAGAAGCTCCTTCGCTTCGGTAGAGCTGCTATCGCAGTTGCAACAATGAGAGGTAAGTCATATCTCCAAATCGGTTCTCAGTGTATGGGTATCGGCGGTTCTATTATGGACCAGGATTTCGTTGAATCCTATCTTGGTATGCGTGTTGAATCGGTTGATGAGGTTGAAATCCTTCGCCGAATGGAAGAGGGCATCTACAATGAGGAAGAGTATCAAAAGGCTCTTGCTTGGACTAAGGAGCATTGTAAAGAAGGCCCCGATAACAATCCTGAAGAGGTTGAGTTCCTTGGCGAAACACGCCGCATTAAGTTCAATCGTGAAGAAAAGGATAAGCAGTGGGAATTCACTGTTAAGATGTATTGCATAATCAAAGACCTTATGGCAGGCAACAAGAATCTTCCTGACTTTGCTGAGGAAGAAAAGGTTGGCCATAATGCTATCGTTGGCGGCTTCCAGGGTCAGCGCCAGTGGACTGACCATTGGCCGAACTGTGACTATCCTGAGGCATTGCTCAGTTCTTCGTTCGACTATGAAGGCGCTCGTGAGCCATACACACTTGCAACCGAGAACGATGTTCTTAACGGTCTTGGAATGCTCTTTATGAGATTACTTACTCATAGAGCTCAAAACTTTGCCGATGTTCGTACATATTGGTCAGGAGAAGCAACCGAGCGTGTAACAGGCTATAAGCTCGAAGGCAAGGCTGCTGAATCTAACGGTATTATCCACCTTCTCAATTCAGGCGCTGCTTGTCTTGATGCTTGCGGTGAGTGTACCGATGAAAAAGGTAACGCTATCATGAAGAAGTGGTGGGAGGTTACCGATGAAGATATCAAGAAGATGACCGATGCAACCGTTTGGTGCGAAGCAGGCTTCGATAATTTCAGAGGCGGCGGCTTCTCAAGTCACTTTGTAACCCGCGCTGAAATGCCTTGCACAATGATTCGTCTTAATCTCGTTAAGGGCTTAGGCCCCGTTCTTCAGATTGCTGAAGGCTGGACCGTTAAGCTTCCCGATGAGGTTACCGATAAGCTTATGGCTCGTACCGACCCAACATGGCCTTGCACTTG
>JAFSIJ010000014.1 GCA_017439845.1 Clostridia bacterium
ATAATGTTGGTGATAATGTTGGTGATGTTGCAGGTATGGGCGCCGACCTTTATGAATCTTATGTTGGTTCAATTATTTCCTCGAGCGCTTTAGGTGTTTCAGCGGTTTCTTCTATTAAGTCAATTGGCAGTTTAAATGCTATGGCAGTTCCTATGCTGATTGCCGCCTTCGGCATCCTTTGTTCGATTTTGGGAACGTTTCTTGTCAGAACAAAGGAAAATGCAACACAAAAGAATCTTCTCCACTCTTTAAGCCGCGGAACAAATTTCAGCGCAATTTTAATTGCTATTGTTTCCTTCCCTATCGTTTGGTTTTGCTTAGATGGCGCTAATTCTATCGGACTATACTTCGCTATAATTGCAGGTCTTCTTTCAGGTGTGCTTATTGGTCAAGCAACCGAATACTTCACATCAGATACCTATAAGCCCACTCGCCACCTCGCTTCAAAATCCGAAACAGGCTCAGCCACAATTATTATCGGCGGTTTAGGTCTTGGTATGCTTTCAACTGCGCTTCCTGTATTGATAGTTGCTATTTGTATTTTGGTTGCTTATTATGCTTCAGGTGGCGCACAAAGCGCAGCATTAGGACTATATGGAATTTCTCTTTCCGCAGTTGGTATGCTATCCACCTTAGGTATAACCCTTGCAACCGATGCTTATGGCCCTGTTGCAGATAATGCGGGTGGTATTGCGGAAATGTCGGGTCTTGAGCCTCAGGTTCGCGAACGCACCGATGCGCTTGATGCATTAGGCAACACAACCGCCGCCACAGGCAAAGGCTTTGTAATTGGTTCGGCTGCTCTCACAGCTCTTGCGCTTATGGCATCCTATATTGATAAGGTTAAAGAGGTTGCCGCAGCAAACGGAAAAACAATCGATTTAGATTTCAACCTCACTAATCCCACAGTTTTAGTTGGTTTATTTATCGGCGCTTGTCTACCATTTATATTTGCCGCGCTAACCATGGAATCTGTTGGAAAGGCTGCGCAATCGGTTGTTGTTGAGGTTCGCCGCCAATTCCACGAAATCAAAGGCCTTATGGAAGGCAAAGCGGATGCCGATTATGCTTCCTGCGTTGACCTTTGCACAAAGGCAAGCCTAAAAGAGATGGTGTTACCAACAATTGTTGCAATAGTAGCTCCCGTTATGACAGGTATGATACTTGGTTTCCACGGCGTTGTTGGAATGCTTGCAGGCGCCACAGCCAGCGGATTCTTGCTTGCGATATTTATGTCTAACTCGGGCGGTGCCTGGGATAATGCTAAAAAGCATATTGAAACAGGTGTTCACGGTGGAAAAGGAAGCGAACAACACAAGAGCTCCGTTGTTGGTGATACTGTTGGCGACCCATTCAAAGACACAGCAGGCCCCGCAATTAACATTCTTATCAAGCTTCTTTCAATGGTTTCCATTGTTTTCGCCGCGCTTGTTGTTAAATATAGTTTACTTTAAAAAAGAAAGCATTAACCAATTGGTTAATGCTTTCTTTTATATATGCCAAGATTTTTTACTTATCTAAATGCTTTCTAAAATACCTTTTAGATATCCTATTGCATAAAGTCTTCCAAGCGCGGTATATCCTGCAATTTCCTGATTTTCCCCTGCCATAAGCGGAACGTGGTCAACTCTTATTGGAACATCAACACCGCACTTTTTATATAACTTCATAATATCGGCCATATCAATTTCACCGTTATCATGGAATGTTTCATTAAATTTAAATTTATTACCTTTAGCATTTCTAAAATGAATAAAGAATATTTTTTTAGAAAGTTCAGGTATTATATCGTATAAATTCTCACCCATCATAAGATAAGTTGCCTGACAAAATGTTACGCCGAGATTATCACTAACTACAATATTTATCGCTCTTTTTATATTATCGAAATTTACCATAATGCGCTCGACTTCTCCGAGTTTTGCTATCGGTGGGTCATCAGGGTGAAGCGCTAATTTTATATTATATTTTTCCGCATAAGGAATAACTGCTTTTATAAAATATTCGTAATTTTGCCATAATTCTTTTTCGGTTATTTTATAATTTGTTTTATTAAAATCTTCAATATCAAACCCCGTTACCAAGGCTTTGCCGCGTTCCTCTATTTTATCAGTTGTTCGGAGCCAACCTATATGAGCCATCCAATTAAAGCAAATAGTGTGAATATCCAATTCATTCATATATTCCATCATTTTTATAACTTTTTCTATTGACTCATCGCGCATATTATCGCCCGTTTTAATATGGTCATGCAAACAATTTGGCATAGGCTCAATAACAACAGGTTTTACGCCGAAATCTATATATTTCTTATGCAAATCTTTCCAATGAGAAAAATCGCAAATATCAAAGCATTCATCCTCAGGAAGTCTTATAACCGCGTGTTTTACACCGCACTGCTTTGCATAATCCCAAGTTAAGTCATGTTCACTTCTTAAATAATCGGTAATTAGCATAACATACCCCCAAACAAATCTAAGTCTTTTATACCACATAAAATTCACCATTGCAATACTTTTATAAACAAAAACCGTTGCTTTAAAGCAACGGTTTTCTTTTTAGAATAATGACATTTGGTTAGTTTCGGGAATATCATTCATCGCGCCTAAATCAGCAAGATTTTGAATGATGGTTTTAGAAACACCAGCCTGCAAAATGAAATCCTCACGAGAGATATAATCATTCTTTTGAGCGGTTTCATAAATAGAATAAGCCGCCTTTTCTCCAACACCGCTTAATGCGCCAAATGGTAATCTTATTTTACCATCCTCAGGGATATATTTAACAGCGTGTGACTTATTTATATCTATCGGTAGAACCTCGATTCCACGAGTCATAAGCTCGTTGAAAATAAGCATATTGTTATAAACATCAAGCTCTTTTTTAGTGGCTTCCTTCCCCTTCATTTCGATATCACTGAGATACCTTCTAACCGCCTCTTTACCTTGCATAATTGTTGGAACATCAACATCTTCTGGGCGGGCTGTGAAGTAAGCGCAGTAGAAAGCAAGGGGCTTGTGCACCTTATACCAAGCGAGGCGAAGCGCCGAAATAACATAGGCTGCCGCGTGGGCTTTCGGGAACATATACTTGATTTTATGGCAGCTATCGATATACCACTCGGGAACACCATGCTCACGCATAACGCTTGCCATATTATTCTCCCAATCCTCTTCAGAAATCTTACCCTTAGCAAGAAGGCCTTTACGAACTGTTTCGGTAATCTTAAACGCAAGTCCCTCATCAAGACCTTTATAGATTAGATAAACCATTATGTTATCACGGGTTCCTATAACCTCCGAAATGGTACAGGTACCGTTATCAATAAGGTCTTTAGCATTACCGAGCCACACATCAGTTCCGTGCGAAAGTCCCGAAATCTGCAAGAGGTCTGAGAAGTTTTTAGGCTTCGCATCCATAAGCATTTCACGAACAAATTTAGTTCCAAACTCGGGCAAACAGAAGGTTCCTGTTTTTGATTTTATTTCTTCGGGTTCAACGCCGAGCGCCTTTGTTGAAGTGAAAAGACTATAAACATCGGGGTCACTCATAGAAATATCGTTAACAGGGATACCACTATATTCCTCGAGATATTTATATGTAGTTGGTACAACGTGACCGAGCTCATCAAGCTTGAGAATTGTATCGTGGATAGAATGGAAGTCGAAGTGGGTTGTGATGATATCTGAATTAACATCATCGGCGGGATGCTGAACGGGGCAAAAATCATATATTGTTTTATCGGCGGGAACAACTATCATTCCTGCAGGGTGTTGACCCGTTGTTTGCTTGATTTGAGCCTTTTCAACGAGAGATGCCAAACGGTTAAGCTCGGCGCCGCTCAAAGCAATTCCCTTTTTCTCGGCATAGGCTTTTGAAAAACCATAAGCAGTTTTTTCAGCCACGGTAGATATTGTTCCTGCCTTGAAAACGTTCTCGCTACCGAATAGCGACTTTGTATACTCTTGAACTGCATTTTGGCACTCATCCGAGAAGTTAAGGTCGATATCAGGCACCTTATCTCCCTTGAATCCCAAGAATGTTTCAAAGGGTATATCATGGCCATCTCTATCAAGCATAGTTCCGCATTTGGGACACTTTTTCTCGGGCAAGTCGAAGCCTGAACCAATGCTACCATCATTAAAGAATTCGCTATACTGACACTCGGGGCAAACATAATGGGGAGCGAGCGGATTAACCTCGGAAATACCTGCCATTGTTGCAACGAAGGATGAACCAACCGAGCCACGCGAGCCAACAAGATAGCCAAGGCTTTCACTATGAGCCACAAGCTTTTGAGCCGACATATACATTATCGAGAATCCGTTATTTATAATTGAATTAAGCTCTTTCTCGAGTCGCTTTGTAACAATCTCGGGCAGGTCTTCACCATATCTTTTATTCGGGCACCGATGAAGAATGGATAAATGTTTCCATCGGAGCAGGAAACGATGTCTTTTATTATACTCCTGATATCATTGAAGGCTTTGCATTCCATTATAATGCCACCGATTCTTTAACTGAAACCGTTTCTGAGCCAAC
>JAFSIJ010000015.1 GCA_017439845.1 Clostridia bacterium
AATTTCACGCTGCGCCTTTCAATAAAAGGTGGCTAAGAGAAATTCTTCGACCTGCCAAATAAATAATTTTTTGGTAGGGCGGAGCCGAAGAATGCAGTAATACTGCCGTATTACAAGTGATGAGGCAAGAAAAAACTAAAAATTATTATTTGTCAGGCGTGACAGGTTCAACTCTTGTCACCCTAAGCAAACACAAAATAGAAAAAGAGTTATCCGAAAATTTTCGGGATAACTCTTTTTTATTATAGTTCATTAACAACTTTTATTATTTTGCTTAGCAGCTCAGTATTGAAATCTTCAAAACTTGCGGTTTTAATTTTTTCACCTGTTAATGTGCGAAGCCATATTGCCGCGGCGGCAAATCTTCCGTAATCTAAAGATAAATGAAATCCATCTCTGCAAAGCGATAAGCCACCATTATTATAATCGAATTCGGGAATTGTTTCCCTGATTTTTTGAACCAATTTTCCGGTTGGTATCGTAGCAGCACCAATAGATTGAGCGGCCTTTTCGCTCACTTCTATAATGCAACGATACATCTCCTTTTGATTGTGATTATAGTTTTTAAAAGCTTCGTGATTAGAATCGATCTCATAAGCCCAGGTCTGATGAAAATAAATCTTTGCGTTTGGTTGTGCTTTCTTAACCTCTGAAACTAATGAAGAAAGATAAGGCTCATAGGTTTCGTATATTCCGCTTAAACCGCTTACTTGTTGCAAGGTAACAATATCATATTTATCACCTTCTAAAGCCTCTTTTATAGAAGTTTTTTTGATAAGGATACCATCGTTGCCTTGCATCTCATATTCTTGGCTGTCTTTAAGGAAATTGTTCCAATGCATTTCTAAGGAACAGCCGCCGATATATAAATTAACGGTTTCTATGTTAATATCATTAACCTGCGCTAATTTGTGAAGCCATCTGTGCGCATCCTGAGAAAAGCTATTGCCGATAGATAAGATTTTCATTCTGAACGCTCCTTGTCAAGCTTATGGTTTCTAATATAAAGGCATAAATCTGCCCCAACCATAATCAAATTTAAAACATAAAAGAAAAGCACATACCATTTTGAAGCAATAGATGCCATATATGCTTCATTTATGAGCTTTGAAATGATGCCTGCGATATAACCAAAGAAAATAAGGCATAAAAACGCGAGACTCTTTCCCTTTGTTGTTCGGGCTTTATATGACTTAATAACATTAAGCGGCCACGAAGCACCAAAGCTAACAATCATAATAACTTCTAAAATTTCAGACATAGAAACACTCCTCTCATAAGCTAATAATAGCACTTGTTTACCATATTGTAAAACATTAAATAACTTATGCAACTATAACTTGAAAGTTAATGTAAAGTATAATATAATACCTTTAAAAAGGATGTGTTAATTATGGAGATGCTACAGTTAATATATTTTTGCGATGCCGCGCAAACCGAAAACTTTTCAAAGACCGCAAAAAAGTATTTGGTGCCGCCCTCAAACATTTCGCAAAGCATAAAGCGCCTTGAAAATGAGCTTGAAACACCGCTTTTTGAAAGGCAGGCTAATAAAATAAAACTTAACAACTCGGGCTTGCTTTTTTATAAGAATGCAAAATCTGCTTTGGAGTTGCTCGAAAACGCAAAAAAGGCTTTGAAAAATATAGATGCGAGCGAAACAATTAAAATAAATATCCATATCAACCGCCGAATCGCTATGGGGGCTATTGAGAGTTTTAGAAAACTGCATCCAAATATTTCCTTTATAACCTCGCATAGTATTGATGATTTTTCGAATGATTTTGATATAGTTATAACCGATAAAGAACTCGATTTGCCATATTTGAAGCAGCAAGCAACCGAAGAAAGATTTTTATTAGCCTATAATAAAAATGAGTTTGAGTTTGATGGAGAAATAACGGCATCTAAGCTTGAAAACTCGCCTTTTATTACAATGAGCAGGGGTAGCAGTATCTATGAAAATACATATAAGCTATGCAACCGTTTAGGATTTTCGCCAAATATTGTTTTGCAGAGTGAAGACCCGTTTTATATAAGAAAATGCGTTGAGCTTGGAATTGGAATTGCCCTCGTTCCCGAGCTATCTTGGAAAGGGCAATTTTCTAAAAATATAGTCTTAAAAAATATTGGAGAAATAAAGCGAAAGGTTTATTTATATAAGAAATATACAATGAACGAATATATCGAAAAGTTTAGTGATATGTTGAGAGAAAAGTTTTCTTTATAGTATGATTTCAAAAACAAAATAAAAGCGGTTGTGGGGCAAGATTTAATGATGCATTGCGGACACAAACACAAAAATAGAAGGACTACCGAAGTAGTCCTTCTATTTTTGGAGCTGCTAACCGGAATTGAACCGGTGACCTCATCCTTACCAAGGATGTGCTCTACCATCTGAGCCATAGCAGCATTTTTTATTCAGCCTTTCCATTATAAGATAAAGAATGAGCATTGTCAAGTAAAAAATTAAATATTTTTGTGTATGATTTTTCCTTATCCTTCTAATAATTATATTATGTATTATTTAGAAGTTGAGGGGCGGTCTTTTTTTTGGAGCTTGCGATAATCATCATCTGTGTTTTAATCATAGCGGCAATTCTTTTATATTTCTTCAGCATTGCATTTGTTCGTAAAAGGGGAAAGGATATTGAAAATTTCGAAAATGCGGTAAAGCGTTCGCTTAAACCCTATAAAGAACAAATCAAAGAGGGAATAGATTATATAAATTCGCTTGAATGCGAAGAAGTATATATCAAGAGCTTTGATGGTCTCTCGCTCTTCGGTAGATTTTATAATAGCGAAAATGCGAGAGGAACTATTATTCTCTTTCACGGTTATCGTTCATTTGCCAAACGAGATTTTTCTTGCGCTGTGAAAATGTATATCAAATGGGGACTAAATGTGCTCCTTGTTGACCAAAGAGCGCACGGAAGAAGCGAGGGAAGACTTATCACCTTTGGAATTAAAGAGCGGTTTGATGCGGTTTCCTGGATAAATTATGTGATTGAAGAGCGGGGAAACAGCGAACAAATTTTACTCGGCGGTATGTCAATGGGTGCAACAACAGTCCTGCTTTGCAGCGGTTTTGAGCTGCCGCAAAATGTCAAGGGTATTATTGCCGATAGCGGCTTCACTTCGCCCGTTGATATAATCAAAAAGGTTGCAAAGGATAATTATAATGTAGGCGGTGCATTAGTGTTGCCGATTTTTAACTTTTTTTGTAAGCTTTTCGGCGGATTTTCACTATATGGAGTCAGCACTAAAGATGCAGTTAAGAAATCAAAGGTACCTATTCTTTTAATTCACGGAAAGGCGGATAATTTTGTGCCTTGTGATATGTGTTGCGAGAACTATAAATGCGCTCTTTGCGAAAAAGATATTTTGCTTGTTGAAAATGCAGGACACGGGCTCGGTTTTTTCTTTAACAAGGATGCAATGCGGCAAAAAGCCTTTAAATTCATTGAAAAAAATATTGCGTGATGTTAAAACTTATATTGACATTTTTTTGTTTTAATAATAGAATATAAATAGTAAAATTAAGGTGGTGCAAAATAATGAGAGAATTTAAAAAAATACTTGCTTTAGGTTTGGTTATTTCGATTATAATGAGCCTTTCGGCGTGTAGCAAGGTTGATAAGAATTATGGTGTGCCATCGGAAGTTGAAATCACATCGAGTGAAGAGGTTTCAAGCATTAAACCTGCTGTTGATGAAGAGTATGTTTATCCCTCAATTATGTCGGATGATGAGGTTATGCCGAAATTTTTCGATATAAGCCTTTATGATGAAGAAAACTATGCGCAGGTTTACCTCGGCAAAGATTTCGAAATAAATGCTGTTTATGATGGCGCCGAGATTAAGCTTCCAATAACCTATAAGGAAATCGAAAGATTGGGCTTTGAGCTTGTTGGAAACGATAAGTATAACGAAAAGTCTTCCATTCTTGCGGGAAAAACTGTTGAGGTTGAGCTTCAAAATGAAAACGGGAGCAAGCTAACAGCCTTCTTTTATAATACTGAAGATTCTTCGGTTAAGCTTAAAAAATGCAATATAGTTAAACTAAAAATTGAGGAGAATGCCTTCCTTTCGGATAACACCACTGAAACAGGAAAGTTCAATATAAACGGAATTAACGAAACAATGGTTTTAACCGATGTTATCGATGTTTTGGGTGTTCCTTCGCATTTCTATAAGGTGGATAAAAATCAATATTATCTCGATTATTTTATCTCCAAGGAAGACCGCCGAAACGGTATCACCGTTTGGGTTGATGTTGAAGATGATGTTATAACAGCAGTTGAGTTCTCTATGTATAATCAAAATGAAGAATAATTTTAAAGGCTGTCTTGCGGCAGCCTTTAATTACTGAAAGGATAAGTTTTATGAGCAAGAAAACATATTTTAAACCGGCGGATATTCTTTTGCCGAAATCAAACTTTGAAAAGTGGGCAGTTGTCGCTTGCGACCAGTATACATCTGAGCCTGAATATTGGAGCGAGGTTGAAAAGTGCGTTGGCGAAGATTATTCCGCATATAATATAATTCTTCCCGAAGCCTATTTGGGCGGCGATACAAAGAAAAGAATCGAAAAAATCAATTCTAATATGAGTGATTACATAGAGGGTGGCTGCTTTAACGAGTATAAGGATATATTCGTTTATGTTGAGCGCACCGATAGTGTTGGCAATATCCGTAAGGGTTTAGTCGGCGTTATTGACCTTAATGATTATGATTATAACAAGGGAAGCAATGCGCTTATCCGAGCAACCGAGCAAACAGTTCTTGAGCGAATTCCGCCTCGTGTTGAAATAAGAAAAGATGCACCCCTCGAATTGCCCCATGTTATGCTTCTTATCGATGATGAAAGCAATTCGGTCATTGGTATCGCTGAAGCACATAAGGAGAGCCTTGAAAAGCTTTATGACTTTGATTTGATGCAAAACAGCGGAAGTATTAAGGGCTATAAGGTGACAGAGGATTTCACCGAGGCTATAAATAATGCTTTAGAAGGCCTTATGAAAAATGAAAATGATATGCTCTTTGCAGTGGGCGATGGTAACCATTCGCTCGCAACCGCTAAGGAATGTTATAATCTCAACAAGAATGATAAGTCAAGATATGCCCTTGTTGAAGTGGTTAATATCCACGATTCTTCTCTTGAATTTGAACCGATTTACAGAACAGTTTTCGGTGTTAACCCCGAAGAACTGATTAGCGCATTTGTTGAGAATTGCGGCGGCGAATATAAAGGCGCCGATGCTCAAAAATTTACCTGTCTTTACGGGGAAACAAAAAGAGAAATTTCGGTTAAACCCACTTCGGAACTTGCAGTTGGAACACTCCAAGGCTTCCTCGATGAGTATCTAAAGAAAATCGATGGCGCCGAGATTGATTATATCCACGGAGAAAAGGTTGTTGAAAACCTTGCAAAGAAGGAAAATACCGTTGGCTTTATCTTTGAGGGAATGGGCAAAAGCGATTTATTCACTGCAGTAATGCAGGATGGCTCACTGCCGCGAAAGACCTTCTCAATGGGCCACGCAGCCGATAAGAGATTCTATATTGAAGCGAGAAAAATAAAATAATAAAAAGCCGAGGAAACTCGGCTTTTTTCTTTGTTATAAATATCCTCGCATATCCTTTGAGAGTTGTCCCTCAATTTTTATGAGCTTTTTAGCAATATCCTTTGATTTTTCATCGGCGGCGGCATACTTGTTAAGGTATTTGCTCAATGACTTAACACCCATATCGCAGCCATCAACCATAAGGTCGGCAATAGTTTCATCAGACTCGTTCATAACGAGCTTAACGTTGGTCTTTAACCAGGACATTCCTTTTGCCATAGGATTAGGCTCTTTTCCATCATCATGATAGCGGTCAAGCAATTCGGTGATTTCATCCTGAAGCTTTTTGTGTTCGGTTGAGCATTCTAAAAGAAGCTTTCTAAGGTCCTCGTGCTTAACATAGTCAATAACATCATCAATGGAGGAAACACCCATCTTTATTCCTGCATCACATTCGCGCAAAAGCTTTATGGTATCTTGTTCAATCATACTTTTTTCTCCTTTTATTTTCTTTTAGTATTTCCGTAAAGTTTAAAATAAAACATATTTTTTTGCAACTTCTCATACAATTGAACAGTATATTAGGAGTTGATTGTATGAGTGTACTTTATGAGGATAGAGCAGAAATATTAGGGGAATACATAACTCGAACGGGAGCAACCGTTCGAGCGGTTGCAAAGGTTTTTAAGGTTAGCAAATCAACAGTACATAAGGATGTAACCCAAAAGCTTCGCAAAAATAACCCTGCTTTGTATAGCGAGGTTAAGAAGGTGCTTGAGAAGAACAAAAGTGAGCGACATATCCGCGGAGGAATGGCAACAAGAAGAAAATATAAAGGTGAATAAAAAATTTAAAAAAAGTGTTGACAAAAGAAAAACGTGGTGGTATACTGTAAAAAAAATTGATAAAGGCTGTGACGAAGTCGGTTGAGTTCTAAAGCTTTCAGAGAGTCGGTGGTTGGTGCAAACCGATAGTTGAAGTTCTCGCAAACCTATCCCTTCCGAGCCGGAAATTTGAACGAAGAAATTTTAGTAAAGTTTCCCGTGATTGCTGCGTAAATGCATAAGGATTGTTGGATCCTGAGTGGCGGTTTTAATCGCAATTTGAGTGGTACCGCGGATGTTAGTTTATAACACCCGTCTCAAAGATTGAGACGGGTGTTTTTTATTTTTTAAAAAACAAAAAATTTTAGGAGGTATGAAAAATGTCAACAGCAGGAACAGATAAGCTATACGAGGTGGCTTTGCGAATTAGGGAGATGCGTGAAATTGCCGGTATTAGCGAAATAGAAATGGCTGAGAAGACAGAGGTCTCCGTTGAAGAATATAGGGCTTATGAGGCAGGAAAGCTTGATTTTCCTTTCACCTTTATCCATAAGTGCGCATTAACTTTCGGTATTGATATGACCGACTTGCTCGAGGGTAGAAGCGCATTGCTTTCATCATACACCGTAACCCGCAAGGGTAAGGGTCAGCAAACTGCAAAAGAGGAAGGAATTGAAATTCAAAACTTAGCGCCTCTTTTCCGTAAAAAGCTTGCCGAACCTTATTGGGTTAAATATGAGTTTGATGCATCACTTCAGGATAAGCCTATTCACCTAACAAAGCATTCCGGTCAGGAGTTCGACCTTGTGCTAAAAGGTCAACTAAAAGTTCAGGTTGGTGATAATGTTGAGGTGCTCGGTGAGGGCGATAGCATCTATTACAACAGCTCAACCCCTCACGGTATGATAGCCGTTGGCGGAGAGGACTGTGTGTTCTGTGCAGTTGTTCTTTCAGGCGAGGATGTTAAGGAAGAGGTTGTCAGGAAGAGCATCGCAACTGCTCGAAAGACCGAAAAACTCATTTGCTCGAAATTTATCGATGAGAAGGTTGATGAAAACGGATGTCTTCAGTCAATTTCCTTCCCGAATCACGAGAAATTCAACTTTGGCTTTGATATCGTTGATGAAATAGCCGATGCTTATCCTGATAAGCTTGCTATGCTTCATGTTGATAAAAATATGGTTGAGCGCCGATTCACCTTCAAGGATATCAAGCGAGCATCAAACCAATGCGCAAATTATTTCACTTCGCTTGGAATCAAGCGTGGTGACCGAGTAATGCTCGTGCTTAAGCGCCACTATCAGTTCTGGTTCAGCATGGTGGCTCTCCATAAGCTCGGCGCAATTGCAATCCCTGCAACAAATCAATTAAAAGACCACGATTTTGAATATCGCTTCAATGCCGCTGGTGTTTCGGCTATTATATGCACCGCCGATGGCGATGTTTCGGATATAGCCGATAGAGCGGCAGCCAATTGCCCACAGGTTAAAACAAAGATACTTGTGGGCGCCCAAAAGGATGGCTGGCATAATTTTGATGCTGAATATAGTCTTTTCTCAGGCAAATATGAGAGAAGCGAGGATGCCTCTTGTGGAGATGAAGCAGCTCTCATGTTCTTCACTTCGGGAACAACAGGAAATCCGAAAATGGCTTCTCATAAGCACACATATGCGCTCGGTCATTATGTAACCGCAAAGTATTGGCATTGTTGTGAGAGAGATGGACTCCACCTCACTATTTCGGATACAGGTTGGGGCAAATCCCTTTGGGGCAAGCTATATGGACAGTGGCTTTGCGAGGGAGCGGTGTTCGTGTATGACTTTGATCGCTTCTCAGCGGCTGAAATACTTCCAATGTTTGCGAAGTATCAGATAACAACCTTCTGTGCTCCACCAACCATGCTTAGAATGTTAATTAAGGAAGACCTTTCAAAATACGATCTTTCTTCCATCCATCATATGACAACGGCAGGCGAGGCGCTTAATCCTGAGGTTTCGCGCCAGTTTGAAGCCGCAACAGGACTTACAATAATGGAGGGCTTCGGTCAAACCGAAACAACCCTTACCATTGCAAATCTCGTTGGAACCGAAGCAAAGCTCGGTTCTATGGGTAAGGCTTCACCGCAGTATGATGTTGATATCGTTGACCCTGATGGCAATTCGTTGCCTATAGGTGAGGTTGGTGAAATCGTTATCCATCTCGATAAGGGTGCACCTTGCGGCTTATTCAGGGAGTATTACCGTGATGAAGAGAAAACCAACGAAGCAGTTTATGATGGTATGTATCACACAGGCGATACCGCTTGGCGTGATGAGGATGGATATTTCTGGTATGTAAGCCGTATTGATGATGTCATCAAGTCATCGGGTTATAGAATAGGACCCTTCGAAATCGAGAGCGTTATTATGGAGCTTCCTTATGTTCTTGAGTGCGGCGTTTCGGCGGCTCCCGATGAGGTGAGAGGTCAGGTTGTTAAGGCAAGCGTCGTGCTTGTTAAGGGAACTGAGCCCACCGAGGAACTAAAGAAAGAAATCCAAAATTATGTTAAAGAACATACTGCACCTTATAAATATCCAAGAATAGTTGTTTTCAAAGACGAGTTGCCTAAAACCATCAGCGGTAAGATACAAAGAAACAAACTCTAATTTATATATTATATATAATATAAACCTGTTGACAAACCTAAAAAGTTGTGTTATCATTAGGTGTAACAAAGGCGTTGACGAAGAGTGCAAGGCATATTGTATTTAAGAGAATTGGCGGAACGGTGCGAGCCATAATGCAGTAGTCTTGTTTGTAGCTTCTGAGCCGAAGGGAAGAAAGCCGTGAAAGGCAAGTAGAACCCTTCCGTGATTGCTGCGTAAATGCATAGGAATTGTTGGATTCCAAGAGTGGCGGAGTTTTCCGCAATTTGAGTGGTACCGCGGGTATCTTGATTTTTAATCAATGCTCGTCTCAAAGTCAAAACTTTGGGGCGAGCCTTTCTACTTTAATTGGAAGAAAACCCCACAAAAAGTGAGGATATGAGAATGAATCAAATCACAGGACTTGACTTTAAAATCAAAGAAATGGCAGGCAGAATTAAAGAGCTGCGCGAGATTGTTAATCTCACTGTCGAGGAAATGGCGCTAAAAACCGATGTCAGTGTAGAGGAGTATATCGCTTGCGAAAATGGTGAGAGCGATTTAAACTTTGCTTTTATCTATCGTTGCGCGCTTGCGTTTAACGTTAATGTTACCGATATTATTGAGGGTAAAAGCCCAACACTTAAATCGTTCGTGTTAACGAGAAAAGGCGCAGGGCAAAGAATTGAAAAGGCTCATGGAATGACCTATTTTAACTTAGCCTCTGCTTTCCAAAAGAGAATAGCTGAACCGCTTTATGTTCATAGCGTTTATGATGAGCAGGCTCAGAATAGGGATATCGAGCTCACAACCCACGCAGGTCAGGAGTTTGATATTGTAATTGATGGTTACCTAAAGGTGCAAATTGGTGAGCATATTGAGGTGTTAGGCCCGGGTGATACTATTTATTACGATAGCTCAACCCCTCACGGTATGATAGCTGTTAACGGAAAAGACTGTCTTTTCTATGCTATAGTGCTCAATACGAATGGTGAAGATATTTCAGAGTTTACCCATACTGCAGTTCACACACCTTCCGCTCAAAAGAGTGCGGTGGTTAAGGATGATAAGGATAGAATTTATAAGAAGTTTATCGATATCATTGAGAACGAGAATGGAACACCCACCAAGATCGAGTTTAAAAATACCGATAAGTTCAACTTTGCATTTGACCTTGTTGATGAGCTTGCGGCAAAGCAACCCGATAAACTCGCTATGCTACATATTTCACGCGATTTAACCGAGCGCCGATTTACCTTTAAGGAGATGAAGAAGGCATCCAATCAATGCGCTAATTACTTCAAGTCTTTAGGTATCAAGCGGGGAGATAAGGTAATGCTTGTGCTTAAACGCCATTATCAGTTCTGGTTTAGTATGTTAGCGCTCAATAAGCTTGGCGCAATTGCAATTCCTGCAACAAATCAGCTCGTTGCCCACGATTTTGAATATCGCTTCAATTCGGCAGGTGTTAGCGCTATTGTTTGCACCGCTGATGGTGATACTGCTAATCAGGTTGATGAGGCTGCTAAAACCTCCCCAACGCTTACAACCAAGATTATGGTTGGCGGCGAAAAGGAGGGATGGCGCAATTTTGATGAGGAATACACGCTATACAGCACCCACTATAAACGCACCGAGGATGCTCCTTGCGGTGAAGATATGATGCTTATGTATTTCACATCGGGAACTTCTGGATATCCAAAAATTGCAGCGCATAATTATAAGTATCCTCTTGGCCATTTCCACACTGCGAAATATTGGCATTGTGTTGACCCTGAGGGACTTCACTTTACCATTTCGGATACAGGTTGGGCAAAGGCAATGTGGGGCAAGCTTTATGGTCAATGGCTTTGCGAAGCCGCAACCTTCGTGTTTGATTTTGACCGTTTTGATGCCGCCGAAATATTGCCAATGTTTGCAAAGCATAATATAACAACCTTCTGTGCGCCACCAACAATGCTCAGAATGCTTATAAAACAGGATATTTCTAAATATGATTTATCATCCGTTAAGCATATGACAACTGCAGGTGAGGCGCTTAACCCTGAGGTTTATCGTCAGTTCGAGAAAATCACAGGTCTTCAGATTTTGGAGGGCTTCGGTCAAACTGAAAGTACAATGATTATCGGCAATATGCGAGGAGCAAATCATAAAATTGGTTCAATGGGCAAACCTGCGCCGATATATGATGTTGATATTGTTGATGCTGATGGCAATAGCGTTCCAACCGGTGAAACGGGCGAAATCGTTATAAATATTAAAAACGGTCTGCCCTGCGGTCTTGCTACCTGTTACTACGGTGACGAGGAAAAGACAAGTGAGACTTGGGACGCTAAGTATTATCACACAGGTGATACCGCTTGGTGTGATGAAGACGGCTTCTATTGGTATGTTGGCAGAGTTGATGATGTTATTAAGTCATCAGGCTACCGTATAGGACCTTTTGAAATTGACAGTGTTATTATGGAGCTACCCTATGTGCTTGAATGCGGTGTTTCTGCGGCGCCCGACCCTGTAAGAGGTCAGGTGGTTAAAGCGAGTATAGTGCTTGTAAACGGAACCGATGGCACAGAGGAACTAAAGAAAGAAATACAAAAGTATGTTAAGGAAAAGACCGCTCCCTACAAATATCCCAGAATTGTAGTGTTCAGAGATAGTCTTCCTAAAACTACCAGTGGCAAAATTCAGCGTAACAAGCTGTAAGAGGTAATATGGATTATAAAAGACTTACTTTACTTTGCGGCCATTACGGCAGCGGCAAAACCAATGTTGCCATAAATATGGCATTGGAGATAAAAAAAGCTTTTGACAATGTTGTTATTGCGGATTTGGATATTGTAAACCCTTATTTCCGCACAAAAGACAGCGCAAAGGCGCTTGAAAAAGCAGGTATAAGGCTTATTGCTTCGGAATATGCAGGCACTAATGTGGATATTCCTGCAATGCCTCAGGAAATGTACTCTTTAACTCATGACCGTTCTGCAAAAGCAGTGGTGGATATAGGCGGAGATGACCGAGGCGCTTTAGCTCTTGGAAGATTAAGTCCTGCTATTATTGAAGAAAACGATTATGAAATGCTTCTCGTAATCAACAGGTTTAGACCTCTAACCCCTGACGCTGAGTCTACTTTAGAGGTTATGCGGGAAATCGAGCTTGCAGGCGGGCTTAAATTTACCGGTATAGTAAATAATTCTAATTTAGGTATTGAAACCACCGCTGAGGATGTGTTGGGCTCTTTAGAGTACGCGCGCGAGGTGTCAGATATTACAGGGCTTCCTGTAAAATGCACCTCGGTAAAGGATGACCTTTACACCGAGCTTTACGGCAAAATTGAAAATCTTTTGCCGCTTAAGCTACAGGAAAAGATAAATTGATTTTATTAAAAAGGAGTGCTTGAATTATGGCTAAGCTGACCTTCAAGACAGATAAGTGCAAGGGCTGCGGTCTTTGTGTTGATGCTTGCCCAAAAAAGGTTTTAGCTCTTGCAACAGACAAGATTAACAAAAAGGGACATCACCCTGTAGAGGCAGTTAACGAGGAAGCGTGTATTGCTTGTGCGTTCTGTGCTACAATGTGTCCGGACTGCATAATCAAGGTAGAAAGGTAAGGTGTTTGAAATGGCAGATAAAGTATTGATGAAAGGTAACGAAGCCATTGCCGAGGCTGCAATTATTGCGGGCTGCAGACATTACTTCGGTTATCCTATTACTCCACAAACCGAAATTGCCGCTTATATGGCAAAAAGAATGCCCAA
>JAFSIJ010000016.1 GCA_017439845.1 Clostridia bacterium
ATTTAAAAATTCCTTGCATAGATGCTATCTGTAATCCCGCTGATAAAGCGACAAAGGGCGAGTGTGTTGATGAAATTTCTCGTTGTATAGATATTGCGGCTAATCTTAAAATTCCTTATGTTCGCATCCATTCGAATGATGTGGAGGATGTGCCAGGCGGTGTTGAAGCAACTGCGGAGGTTATAAATGCGGTTCTTGAAAAGGCGGAAAGCAAACGCGTTGTTTTGCTTATGCAAACCTCTGGCATCTTTGCTGACACATCTTTCCTTCGCGATATGCTTAACCGATTTGCCTGCGATAATGTTGCGGCTCTTTGGGATATGCATTCACCATTCTTTTACGCTAATGAGCAACCTGAGGATACTATCAAAAACCTTGGCGCTTATATTAAGCACGTTCATATTAAGGATGCTGAAATCGTTGATGGCGAACCCAAGTTTTGTCTCATAGGCGAGGGTAGTTTGCCTATCGGGGATATGATGGCAGGCCTTCGTTCTATAAATTATGATGGCTTTGTTTCGCTTGAATGGGATCCAAAATGGTGTGAAGAACTTGATGATATCGAGATAATTTTTTCGCAGTTTGTCAACTTTATGAGACAGTTTGGAGATACCTCTAAGAACGAATCAGCGCTTTATTATAACCGCGCTAATACGGGTAAGTATGTATGGAAAAAGGATTTGCTTATTGATGCAACCTTCTCGGATGTGCTTGATAGAATGGTTGAGGAATTCCCCGACCAGTATGCCTTTAAATATACGACACTTGATTATACAAGAACATATAGCGAGTTCCGTGATGATGTTGATACCTTTGCTCGAACACTCATAGCGCTCGGCGTTAAGGCGGGAACACACGTTGCTGTTTGGGCATCTAATGTTCCGCAATGGTATATTGCTTTCTGGGCGACCGTTAAAATCGGCGCAGTTCTTGTTACTGTTAATACCGCTTATAAGATCCACGAAATCGAGTATTTGCTCAAGCAGTCGGATACACATACCCTTATTATGACTGAGGGCGGCAAGGATTGTAAGTATGGAGAAATTATTGCCGAGCTTTGTCCTGAGCTTGAAAACACAAAGCCCGGCTCACCGCTTCATAGCAAGCGTTTGCCATTCCTCCGCAATGCTATAACCGTTGGATTTAGACAAAAGGGCTGTCTTACCTGGAACGAAGCGCTCGAATATTCTTCGCAGGTGCCACTTTCCGAGGTTAGAAGAATGGCGGCGGCAGTGGATAAGAACGATGTTTGCAATATGCAGTATACTTCGGGAACAACAGGCTTCCCGAAGGGCGTTATGTTAACACATTATAACGTTGTAAACAACGGTAAATATATCGGCGACCATATGGAGCTTTCAACAGCCGATAGAATGATGATTCAAGTACCGATGTTTCATTGCTTTGGAATGGTGCTTTCTATGACCGCTTCAATGACACATGGCGCAACAATGTATCCGCTTCCTTACTTTTCACCAAAGCCTGCGCTTGCTTGTGTTCACAATGAGCATATAACCGCTTTTAACGGTGTTCCCACTATGTTTATTGCGATGATGCAGCATCCCGATTTCGAAAAAACCGATTTCTCATATATGCGTGTTGGCATTATGGCAGGTGCAAACTGTCCTGAGGACCTTATGAAAAAGGCAACTGTTGTTATGAATATGAAGGAAATCGTATCGGTTTATGGTCAAACTGAGGCAAGCCCGGGTTGTACTATGAGCAGCTATTATGATTCGCTCACAGTTCGTACCGAAACGGTTGGTAGCGCATTTGCTAACGTTGAATGTAAGATAGTTGATCCTGAAACAGGTGAGGACTGTCCTGATGGTGTGAATGGTGAATTTGTAGCGCGCGGATATAATATAATGAAGGGCTATTATAAAATGCCCAAGGCAACCGCTGAGGCTATTGATGAAAATGGTTGGCTCCATACTGGTGACCTTGCTTGTCGCGATGCGGATGGCAACTATCGTATAACAGGAAGACTTAAGGATATGATTATCCGTGGTGGAGAAAATATCTATCCTAAGGAGATAGAAGAATTCATCTATACTTGCGATAAAGTGCAGGATGTTCAGGTTATCGGTGTGCCCGATGAGCAGTATGGTGAAGAGATTATGGCTTGTATCATTTTGAAGAAAGGGGAAGAGATGACCACCGAAGAAATGCGAGGATATATCGCTTCTCATATGGCTCGCCATAAGGTACCGAGATATATTGAATTTGTTGATAACTTCCCAATGAATGCGGCAGGAAAGATACTCAAGTATAAAATGCGTGAGGATGCCGCCGAAAGATTAGGACTTAACAAAAAATGATTGATGGAAAGTATTATTGTATAGATGCGCATTGCCATATATACCCTGATGCAATAGCCGAAAGAGCGGTTGCAGGAACGGATAACTTTTATTCGCTTCATTCAGTTTATAAAGGCACTGCTGCTGATTTAATTGAAAAGGGTAGCGCTGCCGGTATTGATAAGTATATTGTTCAGTCGGTGGCAACGAATCCTAAACAGGTTAAAAGTATAAACGAGTTTATCGCGAGAGAGGTTTCTCTTTTTCCCGATAAACTCATAGGGCTTGGAACTATGCACCCTGGAAGCACTGATATAAAGGGCGATATTGAGCATCTTGTGGAATTGGGACTTAAGGGTGTTAAGCTTCATCCTGATATTCAAGCCTTTAAAATTGATGACTATAGGTGCCTTAAAATTTATGAGCTTTGCGAGGAAAAGGGCCTCACAATTTTGATGCACACTGGGGATAGCAGATTTGATTATTCAAATCCAAACAGAATGTTGCCAATATTGGAAATATATACAAACCTTACCGTTATTGGTGCCCATTTGGGAGGTTGGTCCGTTTGGGATGATGCAAAGGAAAAACTTGCAGGGCATAAAAATTTTTATGTTGATACCTGCTCATGCTTTGCCTTTATGGAAAAGGTGAAGGCGCTCGAGATTATCCGTAGATATGGTGCCGATAAAGTGCTCTTTGGAACCGACTATCCAATGTGGAAATATGAGGATGAATTAGAGTATTTTCTTTCTTTAGGACTTGACTCGAGCGAAAAAGAGAGTATACTAAATATAAATGCTAAAAAATTATTTGGTTTGGAATGATTATGATGAAAAACAAAAAAATTGCAACAAAATGTGTTCAGGGAGGTTATACCCCCGGAAACGGTGAGCCAAG
>JAFSIJ010000017.1 GCA_017439845.1 Clostridia bacterium
CAACATCCTGTGTAACACCCTTTTCTTCCTTCATCTTGTCGATAAGCTCTTCGAAATACTTCTTACCAACTTCCATAACTACATCAGAATACATTTGGATAAATCTTCTGTAGCAGTCATAAGCCCAACGAGCATTGCCTGACTGAGCAGCCATTGTCTCAACAACCTCTTCATTAAGACCGAGGTTAAGTATAGTATCCATCATACCGGGCATAGATGCACGCGCACCTGAACGAACGGAAACGAGAAGGGGATTTTCCTTATCGCCGAACTTCTTACCGGTGATACCCTCCATCTTGTCGATGTATTCCATTATCTGTGCCTGAATATCATCGTTAATTTTTCTGCCATCTTCATAATACTGTGTGCAAGCTTCGGTTGTTACTGTGAAACCCTGAGGAACAGGAAGACCGATTTTGGTCATTTCTGCAAGGTTTGCACCCTTACCACCAAGGAGCTCACGCATGCTAGCGTCACCTTCACTAAAAAGGTAAACAAACTTGTGACTCATCAAGAATCAACCTCCTATAAAATTTTTATGGCATTACCATAATTTACAAAATTAGTACTCTATACGAGTATCCAAATTATTATAACAAATAATTTTCAAAAAATAAAGCATTTTTTTCAAAAAAAGCCAAAAATAATGAATTTAGGTGAAAATACACACAAACCTGTCGAGATAATTCAAAAAAATACAACAAAGTACATATTATTATTCATTAAAAATAGCTACGAAAAATGCCCCTGACCTTCCTTATTATATATAGCGCACGGAAAAACTCCGAAAAAATTTAAAAATATTAAAAAAAACACTTGATTTTTGCACAAAGTGGGTTTATAATACGATTAAGTGGTAAAAAGTGTTTAATTTATCCTAAAAAGTGTTAAGAAGTGTTAAAAACGGAGGTGGGAACAATGCTTTTTGGAAATTATAAGCACAGTATTGATAAAAAAGGCAGAGTTTCCATTCCTGTAAAGTTCCGTGAAGAGCTCGGCGAAAGCTTTATGGTTTGTCTTGATTATACGGGCAGTTGCTGCTTGAGAGCTTATTCGATGTCGGCTTGGGAAAAGCTTGTTGAACAAATAGCATTGCTTCCTAATGTTAAATCAACAAAGGTTAGGCGTTATCTTTATGCTAACGCATTTAATGTTGAATTAGATTCTCTTGGTAGAGTTCTTATTCCTGCAACGCTCAGGGAACAGGTAAAGCTTGAAAATGAAGCTCAAATCGTTGGTGTTGATGCTTATCTTGAAATTTGGAACACTGAGCTTTGGGCTAATGAAAATGAGGTTACAACCTCCGAATCGGTTGCTCAAATTATGGAAGAGCTTAATTTTTAGTTATGGAATTTAAACACATATCTGTTTTACTTAACGAAACAATTGATTCACTCAATATAATGCCAAATGGTATTTATGTCGATGGAACCGCCGGTGGAGCAGGGCATTCAAAGGAAATTGCCAAAAGGTTAAAGGGTGGCAGACTTATCGCTCTTGATCGTGATCCGCAGGCTGTTGCAACAGCGACCGAAAGGTTGAAAGGGCTTAATGCTCAGGTTGTAAAAAGTGAGTTTGCTAATATGGATAAAGTTCTTTTAGAACTTGGAATTGATAAGGTTGATGGAATTTTACTTGATTTAGGCGTTTCGTCGCATCAGCTCGATACCGCCGAGAGAGGCTTTTCCTATCACAAAGAAGCCCCTCTTGATATGCGAATGGGGGATAGCGGACAAACAGCAGCGGAATTAGTCAACACATTATCGAGCAAAGAACTCGCAAATATATTTTTTAGATATGGTGAAGAAAAGTTTTCTCAAAGAATCGCAAGAAAAATTTGCGAGGAAAGAGATATAGAGCCTATCAAAACAACAACGAGACTTGCTGAAATAATATCGGCGGCATATCCCGCGGCGGCTCGCAGAGATGGACATCCTGCAAGAAAATGCTTCCAGGCGTTAAGAATTGCGGTTAACGGTGAGCTTGAACAGTTGGAAAATGTTTTAGATAAGGCATTCAATCTATTGAAGGTTGGAGGAAGGTTAGCGATAATAACCTTCCATTCGCTTGAAGATAGAATGGTTAAATTGAAATTCAGGGAATATACAACAGGTTGCACCTGTCCGCCCGATATACCTGTTTGTGTTTGCGGCAAAAAGCCGCAGGGCAAACTTCTCACACGAAAGCCAATTGAGGCAACGAAAGAAGAATTAGAAAACAACCCTCGCAGCAGAAGTGCAAAATTAAGGGTAATTATCAAGGAGGATAATAATGGATAACTTAAAGTATTACAACGATAGTTTGGCATACGATTTTGAAATGTTTATGCCTAAAAGCAATGTTGTACCCAAAGAAAAAGAGAATATCGTTGTAATGCCTAAAAACCGCACTACTACAAAGAAAAGACAACGTGCGGCAACAAAAGCGTTATCCTCATCAGCATTCGCTGTTATGGCAACGGTGTTTATCCTTGCGGCTCTTTGCGGCAACATAGCATTAAGGCTTCAAATTAACGAGGTTAATTCTCAAATAAATGATATGAAGCATTCTCTTAATGAGCTTGATAGTGAAAGGACAAGCCTTGAGGTTGAAATGCAAAGAAGAATATCCTATTCAAATATAGAATTTGAGGCAACTCAAATGGGTATGCAAAAACTTTCTAAGGACCAGGTAACCTATATAAAGGTTAACGATAAGAATGCCGCAAAAACTGCGGATGGTGAGATAATAGTTGAAGAGTAATATTATCTTGCTATGATTTAATATAATAATTAGCAGGAGATACGAGAGTTATTTTTAACTCTCGTATTCGAGCATTGAATGGGGGCAAAAAAATGGCAGTAAAATTAGGAAAACCAATGATGGGAAGAATGCGCTTTGTGACATTTTTCCTTATTTTTGCTTTGTTTGTAGTTTCTGCTGTTAGCCTCGTTTATACAATGATTTTCAAAGGTGAAGAGTATCAAAGCAAGGCATCCGAACAACAGCTTTATGATAATTTAGTAACAGCTCCTCGCGGTGATATTTATGATGCAAATATGAATCTACTTGCCACTAGTTCAACTGCTTGGACGGTTTACATAACACCAAACGGATTTAAAAAATTAAAGAGTGAGGAAGAAGCGGAGAAGGTGAGAGCAACCATTTCCGAAAATCTTTCCAAAATATTAGAGGTTGATTACGGGAAAATTTACGAATATACGAAGAAAAATTCGTATTATGTAGTTGTTAAAAAGAAAATTGACAAGGTTGTTGCCGATAAGGTTAGACAATTTATTTCTGATAACGAAAAAATGGAGCTTAACCGTTATATCGGTCTTGATGGAACAACCAAGAGATACTATCCAAACGATTCTTTGGCATCTGTTGTGCTTGGCTTTGTTGGTGATGATGACCAGGGCCTTGCAGGAATTGAAAGCTATTATGACAACAAGCTTACCGGTGTTTCAGGGCGTGTTATTGCGGCTAAAAATGCCGCAGGAACCGATATGCCCTTCACCTATGAAAAGGTTGAAGAGGCAATTAAAGGAAACTCGCTTGTTTTAACGCTTGATTCTTATATTCAATATGTTTGCGAAAAGCATCTTGAAACCGCAATTGAGGAAAATATGGTTGCGGAACGCGGTGCGGCTATTGTTATGAATGTCAACACCGGCGAAGTTATGGGTATGGCGGTAAAGGGTGACTTTAACCCCAACCAACCCTTTGTTTTATCAAGTGAAGATGAAGAAAGTATAGAAGCCGAAACCGATGATGAAAAGAAGAAAACACTCAGAAGCGAGCTTCTTAATCGTCAATGGCGAAACAAAGCGGTTTCTGATACATATGAGCCGGGTTCTGTATTCAAAATGGTTACAGGCTCAATAGCTATCGAAGAAAATCTTGTTAGTGATAAGAGTACATTTAACTGTTCTTATTCAATAAATGTTGCAGGCCAAACGTATCACTGCCATAAAAAAGAGGGGCATGGAGTTCAAAGTATGGCGCAGGCCATTTCAAATTCCTGTAATCCTGCTTTTATCACCATTGGTCAGTTAATCGGTTCTCAAACTTTCTCAAAATATTTTAAAGCGTTTGGCTTTACCGAGAAAACGGGAATAGACCTACCCGGTGAAGCGGCTTCCGATTATCACAAGGAAGAGGATATGGGCCCAACCGAGCTTTCTTCTTCATCCTTTGGTCAAACCTTTAACGTTACCCCAATGCAGTTGCTTTCGGCAGCGAGCGCGGTTGTTAATGGTGGTAATTTGGTGAGACCTCACCTCGTTGCAAAGGTGCTTGATGAGGAGAATAAGGTTATCGAAACAACAACCACCCTTCAAAAAAGGCAGGTTATTTCAAAAACCACCTCAGCAAAGATGCGCGAATATTTGCAGTTTGTTGCCGAAAATGGCGTTAAGAATGCACTTGTTGCTGGATATAAGATAGGTGCAAAGTCGGGTACTTCGCAAAAGCTATCAAAGATTTTAAGTACAGGTCAAAGTAATCTTTACATTGGCTCTTGTGTTGCAATTGCACCTATTGAGCAACCTGAAATCGTGGTTCTTTCAATGCTCGATGAGCCGAAGGGCGCACAGTATTACGGTGGCTTGATTTCAGGACCTGTTTGTTCAAGAATATTAACTGATATTCTTCCATATATGGGTTATGAACCTAAATACACTGAAGAGGAATTAAAGAAGCTTTCGGTTGAGGTTCCTGATGTTGTTGGCGCTTCACTTATTGATGCGAAGAGAAACATTCTATCAGCCGAGCTTACCTATGAAACAGTTGGTGATGGCGAGACTGTTGTTAAGCAGGTTCCTGCTGCTAACTTAAAGGTTTCAAAGGGCGGAATGGTGATTTTATATACACAAGAAACCGATGGCGAAAGTGTTACAGTTCCAAACCTTTTGGAAATGACACCGACCGAGGTTAATGAAGCTGCCGCAAAGGCAGGAATAAATGTTGAATTTTCAGGCAACACTGCTGATGGTGGAATAGTTTCCTATAAGCAAAGTATTGCCGCAGGAGAAAAGGTAGATTCTGGAACGGTTATTACCGTTTATTTCAATAAAGGCACTGAAGAAGGTTCAGAAGAATAGGAGAGACTATGAAACTCGGTGAGTTAATTTTATGTGATGATAAGGCAATGGCGGAAATAACCGTTACGGGCATCACGTGTAATTCAAAGGAAGTAAAGGAAGGCTATGTGTTCGTTTGCATAAACGGAACTGCCATAGATGGTCATAAATTTGCTCAAAATGCAGTTGATAACGGGGCCGCAGTTATTATCGCCGAAAGAGATTTAGGAATAAAAAATCAAATTATTGTAACTAACACAAGGCTTGCATATTCCGATATGTGTGCTAAATGGTTTTCTAACCCTGCCGATTCGCTTAAACTAATCGGCGTTACGGGAACTAATGGCAAAACATCGGTTACCTATATGCTAAAAAAGATTTTAGAGGCGGCAGGCCATAAGGTTGGCTTAATCGGAACAATACAAAATATGATAGGCGATGAGGTTATTGCCTCAAAAAACACAACACCTAATGCTTATGAACTGAATTCCTTATTTGCTCTTATGAAGGCGCAGGGTTGTACCTATGTTATTATGGAGGTTTCCTCTCATGCGCTTGACCAATATCGCGTCTATAATCTAACCTTTGAGGAGGCTGTGTTCACAAACCTCACTCAAGACCATCTTGATTACCACATAACGATGGAAAATTATCTTGAAGCCAAGAAAAAACTTTTCAAAATGGCTAAAAAAGCAGTTATAAACATTGATGATGAATACGGTGAAAATGTAAAAGAAGGTCTTGCTTGCGAAGTTCTCACTTACTCAACAGGCAATATGTCCAATTACAGCGCAAAAGGTATAAAGTATAGACCTGCAAGCGTTGAATATGAGCTTGTTTACAAGGGAAAAATCAAACATATCAAAGTTAACACAGGCGGCAAATTCACTGTTTATAATTCATTAGCGGCCGCAATTTGTGCTCTTGAAGAGGGAATAGAAGAGGAAACAGTTGCAAAGGCTCTTGAAGAATTAGAAGGTGTTAAGGGTAGAGCAGAGGTTGTGCCAACAGGTAAGGACTATACCGTAATAATCGATTATGCTCACACACCTGATGGACTCAAAAACATTCTGAAAACCTTTAAAGAATGCGAAAAAAATCGCTTGATTGTTCTTTTTGGTTGCGGTGGCGATAGGGATAAAACAAAGCGCCCGATTATGGGTAGCATTGCGGCAAGAAATGCCGATTATGTTATTGTTACAAGTGATAATCCGAGAAGTGAAAACCCCGATGAAATAATAAAGGATATTTTGGTGGGTATGAAGGATACTAAAACCCCTTATAAAGTGATTCCTAACAGGGTTGAGGCAATTAAATTTGCCGTTGAAAATGCCCATAAAGATGATATAATAGTTTTAGCAGGTAAGGGGCACGAAACCTACCAAATTTTAAACACCGGCACAATTCATCTCGATGAGAGGGAAGTAATTGCCGATGTGTTAAAGGAGAACTAATATGAAAGAATTTGCATCCGTAATAGTTGCAGTAGTAGCCTTTTTGGTTACAGCCGCATTGGGTTATGTTGTTATTCCGTTTTTGCATAAGTTGAAATTTGGTCAAACTATACTTGATATAGGACCAAAATGGCATAAGGAAAAGCAAGGAACTCCAACTATGGGCGGAGTTATGATGGTTGTAGGTGTAATTGTTTCGCTTGCAGTCGGAATAGGTTATTCATATTTCACAAAAGGAGCTTTTTTCGAAGAACTTAAATCTCCCTTTAGGCTCACTGTTTTACTCGCAGGGCTTGTTATGGCGCTTTGTATGTGTGCTATTGGCTTCTTTGATGATTATATAAAGGTTGTTAAAAAGCGCAATCTTGGTTTAACCGCAAAGCAAAAAACATTTTTGCAGCTTCTTGTTTCGGCGGCATATCTCGCAACGCTCGCTCTTGCAGGAATGAATACAACGTATATTCCATTCGTTGGCGATGTTGATATTATGCATGGATTCGGCCTTGTTTTTTGGCCGATAGCCCTTATGTTTATTTATGGATTTACAAATGCAGTGAATCTAACCGATGGCGTTGATGGTTTAGCATCCGCCGTTACAATGGTTGTGGCTTGTTGCTTTATGTTGGCGGCAGGAATGCTTAATAATAGCGCTGTGAATGTTCTTTCAGCCGCTTTGGCGGGTGCTTGTGTTGGCTTTGTTTTTTGGAATGCAAAGCCCGCAAAGGTATTTATGGGTGATACAGGCTCAATGTTCCTTGGTGGAATGGTTGTTGCAGTATCGTTCGGAGTTGGAAGACCGATTATGCTGATTTTTGCAGGTTGTGTTTATTTTATGGAAGCGATTTCGGTTATGCTCCAGGTTGCATATTTTAAGGCAACAAAAAAGCGCTTGTTTAAAATGAGTCCGATTCACCACCATTTTGAAATGAGTGGTTGGAGTGAGGATAAAATTGTTATGATATTCTCTCTTGTTGCTCTTGTTGGATGCTTTGTCGCTTTACTTCCCTTAATATTTAATTTCTAAATCTAAAACAAATTTTAAGAAAGGGTGAGGCCCGATGGAAAAGAAAAATAGATATCCCCTTATAAGCAAGGGAAGGTTAGATATAACATTTCTTTCTTTTGTGCTTATTTTACTTACCATAGGGCTTGTAATGCTCTTTTCAGCAAGTTATGCATATTCTTATGCGTATTATAGCAACAGCTATAAATTTATATCCAGGCAGTTGATTTTCGCAATAGCCGGTGTAGTAATTATGCTTGGTGTATCAAAGATAAATTATCACCACTTAAAACGTTTTGCTTGGTTGATATTTATAGTGTCAATAGTAATGCTTGTTATTCTCCTTGCGTTACCGCCAATGGTAAAGGGAATGGATGTTAAACGTTGGCTCGCAATTGGCTCGTTTTCTTTCCAACCCTCTGAGGTTGCAAAGTTTGCGTTGATACTATTGTTTTCCTCGCTGATTGCCGCAAACTATAAACAAATGCAGAACTTTAAGTTTGTGTTGTTTTTGGTTTGCTTGCTTGGTGGCACTTGTGTGCTGGTTGTTTTAGAACCCCACCTTTCAGCAACGGTTTTAATATTCGCTATCGGTGTTGTTTTGCTTGTTGTTGGAGGACTTCAGTGGAGATATATTATCGGCGGAGGCCTTGGCGCCGCAAGTCTTTTCGTTTTAGCTATAACCGTTATAGGATACAGCTCGGATAGAATTAAATATTGGTTAGATCCTTGGGCAGACCAAACGGGAGCAGGCTTCCAAACAATTCAGTCGCTTCTTGCAATTGGCTCGGGCGGAATTCTCGGTAGGGGAATAGGTCAGTCGAGGCAAAAATATTTATGGGTGCCTGAACCGCATAACGACTTTATATTCTCTATTGTTTGTGAAGAGTTGGGTCTTATCGGCGCACTTGTTATTATTCTTCTGTTTTGTTTACTCGTTTGGAGAGGCTTTGTTATTGCTATGAAAGCTCCCGATAGATTTGGCGCATTGCTGACTATTGGCCTTGTGTTCCAGGTTGGACTTCAGGCAATGCTAAATATATGGGTTGTTACAAATACAATTCCAAATACAGGTATAAGCTTACCTTTCTTTAGTTATGGTGGAACATCGCTCGTGATACTTCTTGCCGAGATGGGAGTCGTCTTGTCGGTATCGCGAGAATCTAATTTAGAAAAATAAGAGGTATTAAAATGCGTATTTTGTTTGCAGGCGGCGGAACAGCAGGGCATATAAATCCTGCCTTGGCTATTGCAGGTTATATCCTTGAAAAACACCCTGATACTGAAATCAGTTATATAGGTACTGCTGAGAAATTAGAAGCAAAATTAGTTCCTGAAAAGGGCTATGATTTTCATACAATAGATGTTGCAGGCTTCCAAAGAAAGATTTCTCCGAAAAACATTGTTAAAAATATTTCGGCTGTTAAAAAGGTGTTCACTTCATCATCTGATTCAAGAAAGCTTTTAAAGGAAATAAAACCTGATGTTGTTGTTGGAACGGGCGGATATGTTAGCGGCCCCGTTCTTCGTGAAGCGCAAAAATTGGGTATTAAAACCGCTATTCACGAGCAAAATGCATACCCCGGTGTTACAACAAAGATGCTTTCGGAAAAGGCGGACTATGTTATGCTCGCAATGCCCGAAGCGGAAAAATATTTGAAGTTAAAAAATAAACCTGTTATAACAGGTAATCCCGTTAGAAGTGAGCTTCTAAAAATAACCAAGGAAGAGGCGAGAGCAAAGCTCGGCATCGGGGATGAACCGATGATACTTTCCTTTGGTGGCTCGCTTGGAGCCAAGAAAATAAACGAAACTGTTAGCGAACTTATAAAATGGCATAGCGCCACGAATAAGTTTTATCATATACATGGAACCGGCAAAACAGGTCACGAAGATTTTATGAAATCTTTAGAGGGCGTAGAGCTCGGAGATAAAATTGATATCCGCGAGTATATTGCCGATATGGATATTTGTATGGCAGCGGCTGACCTTGTAATTTGTCGCGCAGGCGCTATCACATTAAGCGAGCTTGCCGCTATGGGTAAGCCTGCGATTTTGATTCCTTCACCTTATGTTGCTGAAAATCATCAGTTCCATAATGCTATGACCTTAAAGCGCGCAGGCGCTGCCGAGGTTGTTGAGGAAAAGGATTTATCTTCTGATTTAATGATAGACCTTGTTAGTCATTTGATTGAAAACAAACCACGACTCGCTAAAATGAGCGAGGCGGCAAAAAGTATCGCAATAACCGATGCAAATGAGCGAATCTATAAAATTATTATGAAGGCATACACAACTGTCTAACCAAAAACCAAACAACCGCATAGTATAGACTGTGGAATTAACAGTTTATATGAGGTGCGGTTTATGGAAAAGATTAAAATAACGGGCGGAAACCGCCTTTTAGGTGAAATTGATGTGCAGGGTGCAAAGAACAGTGTTTTGCCGATTCTTGCCGCCACCTTGCTGTGTGCGGATGAATGTGTGATACATAATTGTCCTGACCTTTCCGATGTTAAAACTGCCATTAAGATTTTGAGAAATCTTGGTTGTAGCTGTGAAAAAACGGGAAAAACACTCGTTGTTGATTCAAGAAATGTTGATAACTGCGAGATTCCCGATGAGCTTATGCGTGAAATGCGCTCTTCTGTTGTTTTCTTGGGTGCAATAATCGCGCGTTGCGGGAAGGCGAGAATAAGTAGTCCCGGTGGTTGTGAATTAGGTCCTCGGCCGATAGATTTGCATCTATCATCCCTTTCAAAAATGGGAATTAAAATATCCGAGGAATATGGAACACTTCTTTGCGAATGTTGTCCCGAAATCGTTGGAACAACCATAAACTTGTGTTTCCCCAGTGTTGGGGCGACTGAAAACATCATTTTAGCGGCGGCAACCGCAAAGGGAATAACCATTATAAATAATGCCGCAAAAGAGCCCGAAATCAGCGACCTCGCCGATTTTCTTAACAGCGCAGGCGCGAGGATATATGGAGCAGGCTCGGATACCGTTGTTATCCACGGTGTTTATAAATTGCACTCAACAGAACATACAATTATCCCCGATAGAATAGTTGCGGCAACCTATATGGCGGCGGCAGTTATGACAGGTGGGGAAGTAAGACTTAATAATGTTATGCCATCAAATATGGTTTCAATTTTTTGGGCATTTAACGAATGCGGTTGCCAAATTGAGCCATCAGGCAAATCAATTTTAATTAAATCAAACGGAAGACTTAAAAGGATACCAACAGTCAGAAGTCTTGTCTATCCAGGTTTTCCAACCGATGCAGGTCCGATTTTAATTTCAATGCTTTCCATTGCGAAGGGAACATCGGTTTTTGTTGAGAACATATTTGAAAATAGATATAAGTATATAGATGAACTAAAAAGATTCGGCGCAAAGATTAAGTGCGAGGGCAAGGTTGCGGTGATAGAGGGTGTTGAAAAACTCTATTCAGCAAAGGTTTGTTGCACCGATTTGCGTGGCGGAGCCGCATTAGCGCTTTCAGGTCTTGCGGCTGAGGGAGAAACCATTTTGAGCGAGATAGGTCATATAGAACGCGGCTATGATGATATTGTTGGAGTTCTTGGTCGTATAGGCGCTCAAATTGAATATATTTAGGAAGAAAAATGCGAGGTGATAATTTGAAAACTGAATATCCTGATAATTTCACAAGGAAACGCGCCGAGCGTCAGCGAAGGGCGCGCAAGCGAAGAATTATCACCTTTTTAATTGCTTTTCTCATTCTAATTTGCGTAACACTAATAACACTTTGCTTCACAATTTTCTTCCCGATAACACAGGTTCAGGTTAGCGGAAGTAAAATTTATTCAGCTGATGAAGTAAGTGAGGCTTCTTTTATAAAGGTAGGGGACAATATGTTCGCCTTTTCGGCTGAAAAGTTGGAAAATGAAATAAGAAGCAAATTACCCTATATTGCCGATGTTAAGGTTAAGCGAAATGTAAACGGAACACTAAAGCTCAACCTAACCGATGCAAAGGAAAAGTTCTGCTATAAAACCGATGAGGGTTACTTCTCGGTAGGTGAGGATGGCTTTGTTTTAAATCAGTATACCGAACAACCAAGCTCCCTTATGCTTGTTTTAGGTGTTGCAAAAGAGCTAAAGGTCGGAACCTTTGCGGAGTTTGATGATACTGCTAAAAAAGAAATTTTTGATAAATTTCTCGAATATGGAAAAAATACCGATATCACAGGCATTGACCTAACTGATGAATATGCAATAAATATCAGCGTTGCCAATAGATTTGAAGTCTATATCGGGACAAGCAATAATATTAAAGAAAAGCTTGCTCACCTCAATTCTATGATTAGGGAAATAGATGAAAGCAAGTCGGGAAAAATTAACCTGAGCTATTGGTCAAAGGAAAAGCCTGAGGGCACTTTTGTTGAAAAAAAGGAAGAATAATTAAAAAAATTACAATTTTGTAATAAAAACTATTGAAATTTCAAAAAATATATGTTAATATCGTATATGGATTGAAATGTTTTAGTTAATAAATTTCATTTACATAAGAAAGTTGGAGGAATTTTAAAATGGCATTTGAAGTTGCAGAAGAGTTAGAGAATGTAGTTCAAATTAAGGTCGTAGGCGTTGGCGGCGGCGGTGGAAACGCTGTTAACCGCATGGTAACCGCAGGTGTTCGCGGCGTTGAGTTTATCGCTATTAACACTGATAAGGCGGCTTTATATCTTTCTAAGGCAAATCAGAAAATTCAGATTGGTGATAAAACCACTTCCGGTATGGGCGCAGGCGGTAACCCTGATAATGGCCGCGCTGCTGCTGAAGAATCACGTGATGAAATCGCAGCTGCTATCCGTAGCGCTGATATGATTTTCATAACCGCAGGTATGGGCGGCGGAACAGGAACAGGTGCTGCTCCCGTTGTTGCTCAAATCGCTAAAGAACTCGGTATCTTAACAGTTGGTATCGTAACAAAGCCTTTCGGATTTGAAGGCAAGAAGAGAATGACTCAGGCTGAAGCAGGAATCGCTGCTCTTCGTGAGCATGTTGATAGCCTTGTTGTTATCCCTAACGAGCGCCTTAAGTTCGTTTCAGAGCAGAAGATTA
>JAFSIJ010000018.1 GCA_017439845.1 Clostridia bacterium
AACACCAAAGAAACCGTTTTCGGGGTTGATAGCATAAAGTCTGCCATCGGGACCTATCTTCATCCAGGAGATATCATCGCCAACGGTCCAAATCTTGTAACCCTTCTTGCGAAGATACTCGGGAGGAATAAGCATAGCTAGGTTGGTCTTTCCGCAAGCGGAGGGGAATGCAGCGGCGATATATTTTACCTCGCCCTTAGGATTCTCAAGACCTAAGATGAGCATATGCTCAGCCATCCAGCCCTCTTTCCAGCCCTGATAAGAAGCGATACGAAGCGCAAAGCACTTTTTACCGAGGAGAACGTTTCCGCCGTAGCCCGAGTTAACCGAAATAATGGTATTATCCTCAGGGAAGTGGCAGATATATCTCTTCTCGGGGTCAACATCACAACGGCTGTGAAGACCGCGAACCCAGTCATTACTGTCGCCAAGAACTTCAAGAACTTCGAGGCTAACGCGGGTCATAATAATCATATTAAGAACAACGTAAACCGAATCGGTTACCTCAATACCAATTTTAGCAATTGGAGAGCCAATCGGACCCATTGAATAAGGAATTACATACATAGTGCGGCCCTTATAGGAATCCTTTGCTATGCTATAAAGCTTCTCATACATTTTTGCAGGGTCTTCCCAGTTGTTAGTTGGACCTGCATCCTCTTTTTTGCTTGTGCAGATAAAGGTTCTATCCTCAACACGAGCAACGTCGTTAGGATTAGTTCTGTGAAGATAGCAACCGGGAAGCTTTTCATCGTTGAGCTTTTCTAACTCGCCAAGTCTTACAGCCTCAGCGCGAAGCTCTTCAATCTGCTCCTCGGTTCCATCAACCCAAACTACTTTATCAGGGCTTAAAAGAGTTTGCATTTCTTCTAACCACTTGATAACGGTTTTGTTGTTTGTCATAGTTTATTTCTCCTTTTGTTATATTAACTTAAATATAAGCTTTTTATGGCAAATACAATTTTCACCAACATATAGTATATAGTATTTTTTTGCAAAAATCAACACAGTTTGCGAAAAAATTAACAATAATTTAATTTTTTATGGATTTATATCTATTTTATATTTGCTATTTATATTATAGTATGCTAAAATGAACGAGAAATTTATTTTGCGAGGTAATATTATGAGAACAATTATTTCGGTCATCGGAAAGGATACTGTTGGTATCATTTCCAAGGTAAGCGCAGTTTGCACCGAGTGCAACGCAAACATCGTTGATATCACTCAATCGGTTTTGCAGGATATGTTTGTTATGGTTATGCTAACCGAAATATCCGCTCTTAACTGCTCTTTTGGTGAGTTTTCGGATAAGATGAAGGCGCTTGGTGAAGAAATCAACACCGATATCCGCGTTATGCACGAGGATATTTTTAACTCTATGCATAGAATTTAAGGAGATTTCAAATGCTTAATCTTAACGATATAATGGAAACCATAAATATGATACAGTCGGAAAATCTCGACATTCGTACCATAACTATGGGTATTTCCCTTCTTGACTGTATTGATTCCGATGCCGAGAAGGCATGCGAGAAAATCTATAACAAAATAACCAGACTTGCAGGAAATCTTGTAAAGGTGGGCGAGGATATTGAACGTGAATATGGTATACCGATTATAAACAAGCGAATCTCGGTAACCCCTATTTCAATGCTGCTCGGTGCTTCGGGTGGCAACCCTGTTTTATATGCAAAGGCGCTTCAAAGAGCTGCCGATGCAACGGGTGTTAACTTTATCGGCGGATACTCGGCGCTCGTTCACAAGGGCTTCTCGGCTGGCGATGTTGAGCTAATCAAATCTATCCCTGAGGCTTTGAGTGTTACAACCAATGTTTGCTCATCAGTTAACATCGGCTCAACCAAGGCAGGCATCAATATGGATGCGGTAAAGCTAATGGGCGAGGTTGTTCGTGAAGCCGCCGAGGTAACGCAAGACCGCGACTGTATCGGTTGCGCAAAGCTTGTTGTTTTCTGCAATGCTGTTGAGGATAATCCGTTTATGGCGGGCGCTTTCCACGGTGTCGGAGAGCCCGACTGTGTTATTCATGTTGGTGTTTCGGGCCCCGGTGTTGTTCAGGCGGCAATTAAGAAATGCCCCGATGTAACACTTGATGAAATTGCCGAAATCATAAAGAAAACCGCATTTAAGATAACGAGAATGGGTCAGCTTGTTGGCACCGAGGCTTCAACGCGACTCGGTGTTCCGTTCGGCATAGTTGACCTCTCACTTGCTCCAACCCCTGCAGTTGGCGACTCGGTTGCTCATATACTTGAAGAGATGGGACTTGGTCGTTGCGGCATTCACGGAACAACCGCCGCACTTGCCATGCTTAACGATGCGGTTAAAAAGGGTGGCGTTATGGCATCCTCCTCGGTTGGCGGACTTTCGGGTGCATTTATCCCCGTTAGCGAGGATGCGGGTATGATAACCGCCGCTCGTTCGGGCGACCTTGTTATAGAAAAACTTGAGGCTATGACCGCTGTTTGCTCGGTTGGTCTTGATATGATAGTTATCCCCGGGGACACACCTGCCGAAACCATCTCGGCAATTATCGCCGATGAGGCGGCTATCGGTATGGTCAATTCAAAGACCACCGCAGTTCGTGTTATCCCTGCTATTGGCAAGAAGTCGGGTGAGGAGCTCGAATTCGGTGGCCTCTTAGGCTCGGGCCCTGTTATGAATGTTAACACAAACTTCTCACCTAAGAAGTTTATTGACAGAGCAGGAAGAATCCCCGCTCCTATGCAAAGCCTTAAAAACTAAATATCCCCTTTACAAGCCGCTTTTTCGCGGCTTGTGTTTTTTTGTTGACATTTTTGTCTATCGGTGATAGACTAAAAATAGAAAGTCTATTAACGATAGACAAAACGAGGTGATAAAATGAACGAAATAACCTTAGGTGTTATTGAAACACGATTTGCTAATCTTGTTTGGGAAAATGAACCGCTCTCTTCAAAGAGACTTGTTGAGCTTTGCGAGCAAGAATTTAATTGGAAACGCACCACGACCTACACCGTTTTAAAAAAGCTATGTGATAAGGGCCTTTTTAAAAATGAAAAGGGGTTAGTGAGCCGAGTTCTTTCAAAAGATGAATTCTATTCCCTCAAAAGCGAGAAGTTTGTTGAGGATTCTTTTTCGGGTTCTCTACCTGCCTTTCTTGCGGCTTTCACCTCAAGAAAGAAGCTAACGAAAAAGGAAATTGATGAAATTAAACTTTTAATTGAAAACTATGAGGAGGGATAGCTATGAAAGAAATCTTTCTTCAAACTGTTAATATGAGCATCACTTGCGCTTGGATAGTTTTAGGTATACTCATTGCAAGACTCCTGTTAAAAAAGGCTCCGAAATGGATAAGCGTTGCACTTTGGGGTATTGTTGCAATAAGGCTTGTCCTCCCCTTTTCGCTTGAAAGCATTTTCAGCATCATTCCAAGCGGAAAAACCATATACACCGATGTTTATGTTTCAAGGCCCTATATTGAAACGGGCTTTACGGGGGTTGACAGGGTTATAAATAATGACCTTGTGGGCATTGCCGGTGTTACGGTGGAATATAATTTTTATGATAAATTGATGCTTGCACTCGGAATTGCTTGGATAGTTGGCATTGTTATTATGCTTGCCTATGCTCTTATTTCATATCTAAAGATTAAACGCCAAGTTAAAATTTCTATAAACACACACGATAATGTTTATATTTGTGATGCTATAGAAACTCCTTTTATTTTAGGAATTATAAAACCTAAAATTTATCTTCCCTCTACCATAACCGAAAATAAGGAATATGTTATTGCTCACGAAAAAGCGCATATTAAGCGGGGCGACCATTTATGGAAGCCGCTCGGCTTTTTACTTCTTTCAATTCATTGGTTTAATCCTATGCTTTGGGTTGCGTATATTCTTCTTTGCAGAGATATAGAAAGCGCTTGCGATGAGGCGGTTTTAAAGCGGCTCAATAATGAAGAGAAAAAGCTATATTCCACTGCCCTTCTCTCCTGTGCAACAAGGCAAAAATTAGTTAGTGTTTGTCCGCTTGCTTTTGGTGAGGTTGGGTTAAAGGCGAGAATTAAATCGGTATTGAACTATAAAAAGCCTGCTTTTTGGGTTATAATTTTCGCGCTTATTATAAGCATTATTGCCTGTGCTTGTCTCCTTACCGACCCGACTTCTAAATTATCCGATTTAGACCTTGGTTACACACTTGACAATGCGAAAAGCATTGAGTGGCTTTTGGGAAATAATCATTCCTACACCGAAGACAATAATAACATTTCTGAGATTTGCAATATTCTAAAAAAGGTTAAAATCACTAAAAACCCGATAAGCTACAACCGAAGTGAAGACAGGGAAAAAAGCAATACAATTACTTTTGATGAAAAAATTCACCTGCATTTCAATTCTGATTTCAGCGAGGTTTGGGTTGACAATGGTGTTAAGCCTTCGCTTACACACGCAGTTAAAAATCCTGAGATTTTATTCCAAAAATTTGCGAAAGATATTATCAGCACTTCAAGCAGTGAGCTTAGCGGTGTTTCGCTCCAAATAACCGAATTAAATCTAACTGATGAAAAACCATATATTATGGTGACATTTACGCGCGAAAGCTCTCAACTTAAAATATCCTATGGTGAACCATTTAATCTTTATTATTTCAAGGATAACGAATGGATAGACACCGCTGTTACCGAAAAAGTATTCTCTTTAATCGCTTATACTCCAACCGAAGCAAATCTCACTTTTTCGCATAAATATCCCCTTTCGCTTCACGATTTATCGAAACAGGGGCGATACAAATTTGAAACTACTGTTCATAAAGAAAATGATAGTAAAGAATATAAAATATGGGCAGAGTTTGAACTGAAAGAAGGCTATGAAACCTCAACCGTCAGAACCTTTTCACCGAGGACTTGTTATTACGAAAGCGGGCTATATGACCCCGCTTACCCTCCAAAAGACCGCAGCTTCAAATTTATAAACGATAATATGCTTTTTGAATTCAGCCGAGGAGATGACTATTGGAAGCCGCTCGGTAGTGTTAGTGAATACACCTTAACAAAGGAAAATTTCGATTATATATTTGAACTGAAATGGCAATCAGTAAAATGGTCACCGAAAGCTTTGCGCGAGAGCGCTAAAAAGGTTTATAAAATTGACCCGCAAGAAGAAAATTGGTATTACATTTTAATTGAAGGCGAGGATGACTTCTATCTTGGTGAATTTACAAAGCTCGGTTGTATGTGGTTTTACTCGCTTGATGATGTTAATGTAAACCCATCATTCACCGCCACCATTCTCGAAATAAACGAGCAAACCATTCTTGTTTCGCCAAGTGAAGATAGCGCAGAAGCAAAATCTTATGATAAGATTTTAGTTAATGCAGATATATTAACAACCAAGCTTGATGCCGCTTTTAAGGTTGGCGATAATATCAGAATTGTTTATAACGGAACTGTTCTTGAATCCTATCCACCTGTAATCAACACAATTTTCAATATTACTAAAACTAAATAGATAAAAAAATTCGATGCTCTCGCATCGAATTTTTTTACTCTATATCAAGCGCTTCGTAAATCAAATCTCTTGTTTCGGGGAAGATGTTTCTCCAAGCATAAGTGCAGTTTTCAACATTTTGCATATAGATAACTGCGATATGATTTTCGGTATCAACAAGGCCATAACCACCCGTCATAGCATCCCAGGCAAATTCACCTATTGGTGTTCGCGCTCCATAGCCTTTATCAATAAGTGTGCGAACGCCGAGGCCATAGCTATAACCGATTTTTAAGTGGCTCGCAATAAAGTTACCCTGCATAAGAACATTTAACTGCGGAGTTTTTATTTTCTCAATACTCTCTTCGCTTAAAACTCGGTAACCATTTTTCCCAACACCGCCATTTGCAAGGGCATCGACAAGGAGAATATAATCATCACAATTTGAATAAAGTCCACCGCCTGCGCTCTCCATTTTTCTGCCCCAGTTACCTGTTCCTTTATTTTCTATTCGTATCTCCTTTTGATTTACCCCATCATAAGAATAATAGGCGCTTATATTTTCTTGAACATAAGGGTTTTCAAAATCAAAGGTGGTATGCTTCATACCGAGAGGGTCCATTATGTTCTTTTTGAGATACTCTCCATAGCTCATACCCGTTTTAACCTCGATTACTGCCGCTAAAACATCGTGGCTTCTACCATATTTCCAGCGCTCACCGGGATTAAAATTAAGTGGCTCTTTTGCGAGGGCGGTTATGATTTCAAGTGTTGATGCATCGGGATTTTGCCCTAAGAGAGCATTGACTGCAGGCATAGCATCATAACCGAGCCCACTTGTCATAGTGATAAGATGATAAAGAGTTATGGGTGTTGTTGCTTTCTCAGTGCCATTACGAGTTTTGTAATACATCTCCTTATAAGCAGGAATATAGTCGGATAATTTATCTTCAAGAGATATCTCTCCCCTTTCTACGAGTTGCATAATCGATACAACAAGGAAAAGCTTTGAATTTGAAAAGATGTTATACATATCGGTTGGTCTTGCCGCTTCTTTTAATTCATAATCTCGGTGACCAACAGTTTTTCTATATATTTGCTCGTGGTTTTTAAACACAAGGATATCACCTGCGGGAACTCCGTGGTTTGCAAGGTCTTCCATATATTTATCTAATTTTTCAAAATTCATATTATCGCCTCTTAGACAAAGTTTTTTCAAGGTCATTATATTACACTACTATCCAAAAAGCAAGAAAATTCCGCAATAAAAATTGCGGAATTTTTAATACTATAATTTTTCTATTGTTTCCATTAAATAATCGGAGAATTCCTTGCAGGTTGCACCATCAGTATAGCCTGTTACAACTATTCGTTTTTCCTCCTCGGTGCAAATCGCTATTGCTTTGCCTAAGAGGTTTGCCTTATCGATAAAACCAATATGGCGAAGAAGCATTTCAGCCGCTTTGAATAGGCTTGTTGGGTTGGCATAATCGCCAAGACCTGCCTCTATCATTCGTGGAGCCGAGCCATGAATTGCCTCGAACATAGCATACTTATCGCCGATATTTGCGCTTCCTGCTGTTCCAACGCCGCCCTGAATCTGAGCCGCCTCATCGGTTATGATATCACCATAAAGATTGGGAAGCAAGAAAACCTCAAAATCGCTTCTTATTCTTTCGTTAACAAGGTTGGCGGTCATAATATCGATATACCATTCCTCCGCCTCAATTCCCTCATATTCCTTTGCAATTCTATGGCAAATTTCCGAGAACTTACCATCGGTTTTCTTCATTATATTAGCCTTGGTTACAATAGCAACCTTTTTCTTACCGTTTGCCTTGGCATATTCGAATGCACTACGGGCGATTCGCTCGGTTCCTGCATTGGTTGTCACCTTAAAATCAAAGGCAAGGGTATCGGGAATTTCAACACCGCGGCTGCCAAGCACATATTCGCCCTCGGTATTCTCGCGGAAGAAGGTCCAGTCAATATTCTCTTCGGGGATACAAACGGGGCGCACATTTGCATATAAATCGAGTTCTCTTCTCATAGCAACATTTGCGCTTTCGAGTGTTCCGCCCTTTAGCGTTGTTGTGGGACCTTTAAGAAGAACATTGCAAGCCTTTATTTCAGCAAGCACATCATCGGGAATTGCCTTGTTTTTTGCAACTCTGTTTTCAATAGTCAATCCCTCAATGGTACGAAGCTCAACTTTTCCGCTTGCCACTTCATCCTTTAGGATAAATCTTAAAAGTCTTTCGGCTTGACTTGAAATTATCGGGCCTATTCCATCGCCGCCGCAAATACCGATAACGATTTTTGAAAGCTTGCTAAAATCGGTGGCTCCGCTCTCCTTTTCCATTCTTTGCTGACGGGCAATCTGCTCGGTTAATAGAGTTCTAAACTGCTCTACTGCGCTATCAATATGTTTTTCCATTTTATTCACCCTTTGTGTAAAGAAGCAGACTTCCTGCCTTTAATATATCCTTTTGCCTTTCGGTGAAACTGCAAACGAGTGTGAAGTTTTCGCCGCTTGTTTCATCCTCTAATATAATTTCGCCGCTATCCATTCCGCTATAAATGTTCTTCATAGTTAGCTTATCGCCTTGATTTATCCTATCATAATCATCAGGATTTTTAAATGTTAATGGCATTATTCCTGCATTGATAAGATTTGCAATGTGAATTCTCGCAAAGCTCTTGGTGATTACTGCACGAACACCTAAATACATAGGAACGAGGGCGGCGTGTTCTCTTGAAGAGCCTTGTCCATAATTAGAGCCACCAACGATAATGCTCTCGCCCAATGCCTTTGCTCGCTCGGGGAAGGTTTTATCACAAACGCCAAAGCAGAACTGAGAAAGATGCGGAATATTAGAACGATAGGGCAAAATCTTTGCGCCTGCAGGCATAATATGGTCGGTTGTGATGTTATCGCCAACCTTAAGCACGAGTTCAGCCGAGAGGGTATCCTGCTGCGGTTTTGCCTCGGGGAAGGGCTTTATATTTGGTCCGCGAAGTATTTCAACACTATCGGCAATCGATTCAGGTGCAGGTGGGATTACTGCGCTATCATCAATCTTGAAGCTTTCGGGCATCTTGATTTCGGGCATAGTGCCGAGTAGTCTCGGGTCGGTGATTTCACCTGTCAGAGCTGCCGCAACTGCAACCTCGGGGGATACGAGATAAACCTGACCATCGGCAGTTCCGCTTCTTCCTTCAAAGTTACGGTTAAAGGTGCGAAGTGACACACCTGCGCTATTTGGCGAGAAGCCCATTCCTATACAAGGACCGCAAGCACATTCAAGAAGCCTTGCACCCGAAGCAATAATATCGGTTAGAGCGCCGCAATCAGCAAGCATTGAAAGCACCTGCTTTGAGCCGGGTGAAATCGAAAGGCTAACACTATTTTTAATGGTTTTACCCTTAAGAAGCGCCGCAACCTTTAGCATATCCATAAGGGATGAATTGGTGCAAGAGCCGATGCAAACTTGGTCAACTTTTGTTCCCTTTAAGGACTCAACCGTTACGACATTATCGGGGCTATGCGGACAAGCTATAAGCGGAGCGAGTTCCGAAAGATTTATATCGATTACTTTATCATATTCGGCATCCGGATCACTTTCAAGCGGGATATAATCCTCTTCTCTTCCCTGCGCCTTTAAAAACTCACGAGTTGTTTCATCGGAGGGGAAAATCGAGGTTGTGGCACCAAGCTCGGTTCCCATATTTGTTATGGTTGCGCGCTCAGGCACCGAAAGGGTTTTAACTCCCTCGCCGCCCCACTCGATTATAGCGCCGACTCCACCCTTAACCGATAGAATGCGAAGAATTTCAAGGCTTACATCCTTTGCGCTTACAAAAGGATTCAGTTTGCCCGTTAAATTAACCTTATACATTTTAGGCATTGTTATATAGTATGCGCCGCCACCCATAGCAACCGCAACATCAAGACCGCCTGCGCCCATAGCGAGCATACCGATACCGCCGCCTGTTGGTGTATGGCTATCGGAGCCGATAAGGGTTTTTCCCGGCTTACCAAAGCGTTCTAAGTGAACCTGATGGCAAATTCCGTTACCGGGGCGGGAAAAATAAATTCCGTGCTTTTCGCAAACCGACTGAATATATCTATGGTCATCGGCATTCTCAAAGCCCGACTGCAAGGTATTATGGTCGATATAAGCAACGCTTTTTTCGGTTTTAACCCTTTTAAGTCCCATAGTTTCAAACTCTAAGTATGCCATTGTTCCAGTTGCATCCTGAGTTAAAGTCTGGTCGATTTTTAAAGCTATCTCGCTGCCAACGGTCATATCTCCGCTGATTAAATGATTTTTAATAATTTTTTGTGCTATAGTGTATCCCATTTTTATCTTCCTTTAATAACTTTATAAGCGTTTTCGATATGCTCAAGAGCATATTTTTCGGCATTTTTTCTATCCTTAGTCGCTATTGCTTCAAATATTTTCTTATGCTCGGCAACCGAGGCACCCGCTCTTCCCGAGCTTTGAACTGCTATCTTGCGATATTTTTGTATCTTCTTATGCAGAGGAACTAATATATCATTAAAAACAGTGCTACCGCTCATTTTATAAACAATATAGTGGAAGCGGTTATCCATCTGCTTTATTTGCTCGGCATCGCTCTTATTAACATAGAATTCTTGGAGATCGAGTGCTTCTTTAAGCTTTGCTAAATCTTCATCATTACAGTTTTCAGCCGCAAGGCCTGCCGCTAATGTTTCGAGCTGGCGGCGGATAATAAATATATCCTCAACATCCTTTTCGTTGATTCCTATAACAACCGAGCCTTTGCCCGTTTCTTCAATTATATGCTCCTGCTCAAGTCGGCGAAGAGCCTCTCTTATGGGTGTTCTGCTAACACCAAGCTCGGCAGAAAGTCGACACTCGGTTAAAATATCTCCCCTACTGTATTTGCCGCTTAAAATATCGGTTTCAAGGTGATCAAAAACCTGATCGGCAAGGGAAATTGTTTTATGTTCTATCATCACTTTTCTCCTTATTTTTTAAATCTGTTGCCTGCAAGCTCGGTGATTTTATCCTCGAGCTCCTGTGTGCAAAGTGGGGTCTGCCTTCCCTCTTCATATTCGGCATCAATCCAACCCTTAAGGCTAAGCACGAGCATATCATTTTTAGCGATAGTCTTATCTCCGCTTAGGCGATAATGCTGATTTATCCAATAAGCAATACCTGCAAGACCTGAGGTTTTGCTGACCGTTACTGATGCAGGGCGATTAAGAATTTTCTCTGTGTTGAAGATGTTATAAATTTCTTCATCCTTAAGAAGTCCATCCGCATGGATACCCGCTCTTGTGACATTAAAGTTTTCGCCGACAAAGGGTGTCATAGGTGGAATGGTATAACCCATATTATTCTTAAAGTATTCGGCAATTTCTGTTATGGCTGTTGTATCCATACCATCGAGCGAGCCACGAAGTGAAGCATATTCCATAACCATTGCTTCAAGCGGAACATTACCTGTTCTCTCGCCGATACCAAGCATTGAGCAGTTTACTGCCGATGCGCCATAGAGCCATGCGGTAGATGCGTTCGCAACCGCCTTATAGAAGTCGTTATGACCATGCCACTCAAGCATTTCACTCGGAACATCAGAATAATGCTGCAAGCCATAGATTATACCGGGAACACTTCGAGGTAACGCTACCTCGGGATATGGAACGCCATAACCCATAGTATCGCAAGCGCGAATTCTAACGGGGATACCCGCATCCCTTGACATCTTCATAAGCTCATTAACAAAAGGCACAACAAAGCCATAGAAATCCGCTCTTGTTATATCCTCGAGGTGACATCTCGGCATAACGCCTGCTTCAAATGCCTCCGCAACTGCAGCAAGATAGCCATCCATAGCCTGCTTTCTTGTCTTCTTGAGCTTTTTGAATATATGATAGTCGCTGCAAGAAACCAAAATTCCCGTTTCTCTTATTCCCAAATCCTTAACAAGCTTAAAATCTTCCTTGGTTGCTCTAATCCAGGTGGTGATTTCGGGGAATTTGAGTCCTAATTCCTGACAGCGAGCAATAGCCTCTCTATCCTTTTTGCTATAAACGAAAAATTCAGTTTGGCGGATAATTCCATAGGGGCCCGAAAGGCGCGACATCAATTTAAACAAATCAACTATTTGTTCAACAGTGTATGGCTCAACCGACTGTTGACCATCACGGAAAGAGGTATCGGTTATCCATATATCCTGCGGCATACCCATAGGCACTCTTCTATGGTTGAATGCAATTTTCGGCACATCTGCATATGTATAAAAATCACGATATAGATTAGGGTCCTCAATATCCTGCAAGGAATATTTATAGGTATCCTGCTCAAGTAAATTCGTTTTGTTAGATAATTCCAGCATTATTTTTCTCCTTAATACTTGTATAATTGTATACAATTATACTCGTTTTTATGTTTTTGTCAATACTTGTATTTAATTCTTGAATGTTTTTTCTTTATAATATATACTACATAATAGTAAAAAGCATCAGCATTTCGCGGATGGTTTCATAAATATCGGATGCTTCACCTATGGGTAACGGGTTTTCGCCCATACCTACTTCGACAGTAAAGCCCGGTCTTTTAAACTCCTCTATAAACCAATCCTTAAAGCCACCGCCAACCGCAAGGCCTGTTGGATAATCGAGGGCAAATCCGCTCGAGGTTGCCATTATTTCAGCCATTTGGCGAGAGCGATATGGGTTTTTGTCGCCATAGCTCCAATAGATCACCTCGCCCTGCGAATGTAGAGCCAACACCTGCCTCATTCTAACCGTTCGGCAAAGCTCGGCAAGGGCGATGGTTTCAGGCTCACTTTCCGGCTTTGAGCCCCCATATCTCGTTTTCGCGGGTCCATAAATTCCGTTTTTCAGTTCGGCTTCTTTTAATTCCTTCCACCCTGCCGAAAAGTTATGGTTTATATCAACACCGCGGAGATTTGCATTCCAATGCTCAAAATCGCCTCTGCAAATTTTATTTATTTTATCGGCAAAGCCACCGCAAGCGCTCTTACCTTTTAGCGATATTTCGCATCCATCGGGGTTAACACAGGGAACAACTATTACTCCCCTTCCAAAAAGAGCTTTTCTTGCATTTATTTCAGCAATTTCACCGCATCGCATAAGCGCTTCACAAAGCTCCTCTAAAAACATAAGAGAAACAAGCGAGGTTATTCGCTCGCTCCCGTGGAACGCGGCACAAATGAGGGAATATTCCTTTGCAGTGCCTATTTGAAGGGCAGGTATTTCCCTTCCTGCACAGCTTGTTCCTATTATATATTTCTTGATAATCGGATATTTTAGCACAAGCTCATCAATAGCTCTTTTTCTCGTTATATAGTCATATTCCTTGACTTCAAAAATTTTATCCATATTTTTTCGCTCCATAAAACAATCTATACAATAATTATATTTTGAAAGGACAAATTTAATGAATTTAAAAGAAAAACAACTAACCAAAGAATATATTTATAAAGGAAAAATCATAAATCTGCGCCGAGATACTGCGCTACTCCCCAACGGAGAAAAGGCTTTAAGAGAGGTTGTTGAGCACCCTGGTGGTGTTTGCGTTGCGGCTATTACTGGCAATAAAGAAATTCTTTTTGTTAAACAATTCCGCTATCCCTATTTTGAGGAAATATTAGAAATTCCCGCAGGAAAACGAGATAGCTTTGATGAGGACCCGCTTGAATGTGGCAAGCGAGAACTTAAAGAGGAAACGGGAGCCACCGCCGAAAATTTCACATTTTTAGGTAAACTTTATCCAACACCGGGTTACATTGATGAGGTTATTTATATGTATGCGGCAACAGGTCTTTCCTTCGGCGAGCAAAAGCTCGATGAGGATGAATTTTTATCGGTTTATAAAATCCCGCTTGAACGAGCTGTTAATATGGTGCTATCGGGAGAAATAGTTGATGCAAAAACACAAACAGCAATTTTAAAATTAAATATGCTGCTCGAAAAGGGTATAATAAAATAAGAGAGGTTCGGCTGAACCTCTCTTATTTATTATTTGGTTTTCTTATATTTAACCGTTGACCAACCTGAATAGTATTTTGTCTTTCCTACAGTCTTGTAGGTTCTAACTCTTACATAATAGGTCTTCTTTGCGCTAAGTTTTTTAAGGGTTACCTTTGTTGTTTTGTAACTCTTAACAGTTGTCTTCTTAGCCTTTGAGAACTTCTTATTTGTTGCATACTGTATTTCATATCCTGTTACCTGTTTTGTCTTCTTGGATATGCTAACAGTTAATGCTTTCTTAGCGGCAGTAAGCTTTGTAACACTTGTCTTAACGGGGTTAATCTTGAAGTAAAGCGTTTTGGTTCCGCTATAATTTCCCTTAAAGGTTATAGTTACCTTATACTTTCCTACATTCTTTCTTCCGCTCGCATACTTAACTGTATAGTTGCTCTTTGATATTGTTTTACCCTTAGAGTCTTTTACTGTTACAGTAGGCGTCTTTGTCTTTCCGTTGTAGGTATAGCTCGTAGCGCTTAGCTTAATAGTTTTCGCATAGTAAACAGTGGTTGTTCTATAAACACTTGAACAAACACTACACTTTCTAACTATCTTACCATTTTTGCTCAGTGTTGCTTTGGTAACATAATCTCTATATGCATGGGTTATTCTTCTTGTAGCATTACAAATGTTACATGTGGTATCGCAATTATTAGTATACCTATGCGCTCCTACCGTTCTTGTTGCATTACAAAGATTACAGGTTTTATCACACGCATTAGAGTATGAATGCGGGCAATAATTATAATGCCATGTTGCATCGAATAATTCGATGTTCATATTCTCCACAACAAGCTTATCTCTATCCGCCTTAGAGCCATAGAAGTATACATCGGTAAGGCCATTACAGTTTGTGAATGCCTTATAACCTATAGTCTTAATGCTCTTAGGAAGAATAATGGTTTTAAGGTTTTCCTGATTGGTAAAAGAATGGTCAGCTATAATCTCAGTGCCATTCTTAACGGTAACCTTAGCATTTGCAGGCATAGTGCCCTTATAGTTATAGAGTGCCTTTTCGATATAAACCACACCGTTAGGTTGTTTATCATACCAAGCAGTTCCGTGGAATGCAAGACCATCAAGGCTTTGAAGCTTATTTGGCAGATCTATTGTGATAAGATCTTTACTATCTTCAAAGCATCTATAACCGATATCAGTTACACTTTCAGGGATATCAACCGTTTTAAGATTTGTTCTTGCAAAGGCAAGATCGTTTAGCGCGGTCAATCCTTCGGAGAACTGCACGCTCTCAAGGTTGGAAGCGGAGAAAGCCCCCTTTCCGAGATACTTCACATTGCTTGGAATATAGACACTTTCAATCCAGCAATCTCCAAATGCGCTATCACCGATATATTCAACGCCTGTTCCTAAATCAACCGTTTTTATATTGGTTTCGCAGAACGCACCATAGCCAATAGTTTTAACGCTGTTTGGAATATCAACATGCGCCATATCGGTTCCTGCGAAAGCAAGCGGGCCTATTTCTACTAAGCCCTCATTAAGAGTGAGTTCTTCAATAGGTGCATAGGTGAAGGCTTCTCTTCCCAACCTCTTAACACTTGCAGGGATGTTAACCGAGGTGAGTGCAGTGTTTTCGAATGCACCATCGCCGATACTTAAAAGATTTGAAGGAAGATTGATATCGGAAAGCCTTGAGCAGTTTGCAAATGCCTTTGCGGATATTGATTTGAGGTTATCCGGAAGAACAACCCTTTCAAGATTTATACTTTCAGCGAATGAATAATAAACTATATCACTTACATTGTTTGAAATGGTTACATCACTCAAATTACTAAACTGGAATGCACCATCAGCAATAGTTTCAACCGTATCAGGCATATCGTACGAGCCGGTCTTTTCCCCACTGCAAGAATAAACAATGGTTTTATCCTTATTATAGGTAACTCCATCCTCGGTGATATATCCTGTGCCTGAATTGCTTAGGTCAAGCTCAAACTGATAATTTCCATCAAAGTATGCGTTTGCATTTACAACTGTATCCGGAACGACATGCTTCTCTTCCCTTGCATTAGGTATTGCAACTATTTTGGTTAGTTCCTTATCGTAAACAATACCCTCTAACGAGGTGTATTCAGGGTTATCCTTTGCAACCTCAATTTCCTTTAAAGCGTTGGCATAAGCGAAAATTCTTCTGTTAAGAGCGGTAATGCCTGCACCGATAGTTATTTTTTCGAGACCCTCTACATTGGTTAACATATCCGAAGAAAGCATTGTTACGCAATCGGGAATAATGATTTCGGAATACTGGCCGCCGTAAAGCGAGAGAATCGAAGTAACAGGATATCCCTCGATAGTTTCAGGAATGGTTATTGTTTCACCCGAACCAAAGAGACCTGTTACAACCGCACAACCATTTTGAATTACATATTCAACATTACCTTCAACAGGATTTTCTGAAATGGTTATGCTAACGGGAGCTTCATAGCCCAAAACCGAAATGCTTGCAGTGTAGGTTCCGCCGGGGCTCCAAAGCTCTTCCGGTTGGTTATCATAAGATTGAACCATATAACTCGAATCTTTATAGATAATATCCTCTGTTCCTATGTCATAGGTTTCGCGAGCACCGTTTTTATAGTTTATGGTGAAGGATACATCCTCAAGACCTCTCCAATAGTAATTATAATATCCATAATCATTACCATTTGTGTTAGCCGGTATAACGATTGGATCAACCGAGATGCTCTTAATAGGTGTTTCAACTATTTTTACCGAAGCGGTTGTTGTATATCCCATAACGGTTAGCGAAACTGAATAGGTGTTTCCAAGTTTCCACTGGTTTTGCGAGCTTTGATTATCATCAAAGCTTAAATCAAAATCATAATGACCGCCATTATAGATAAAATAACCATTTCTTGCCTTTACTTGAAATCCTGAAGCAAAGGTTATAGTCATTGATAGATGATGCTGCCAAGTATAATGATAATAACTTTCGGGTTCATCATATTCATTGTCCCAATCATAAGCGTGATAACCATCTGCATTCTCAATCAAATTGATTGGGTCAACAGTGATTTTCTTGATTGTGCCATCTGCTATGGTAACGGGGACTGTGGCGGTGTATCCCAAAATAGAAACTGTTGGTTGATAGGTATTGCCCTTGCACCATGGGGTTTCATAGCTCTGGTCATCACTAAGTTCTAACCGATACTGTGCGCCCTTATAATTAACCCAACAACTATCGCCTGATACCTTAGTTCCATCCTTAAATGTGATGGTATACGAAAGTGATTCTTCCCAATCATATTTATACCAACGGTCTTCCCTTTGTTCCTCTTCATTCCAGAAATAGCTCCAATAGCCCATTATGTTTTCAATAAAGGTTAGAGGCTTCATATCGATGCTCTTAATAGGGGTATCAACTATAGAAACCGAAACGGGAGCCGAGCAATCTAAAAGGCTTACAGTTTTAACGTATGTGTTTCCAACTGACCAAGGATTTTCTCGCTGATCATCACTATATTTAAATTCATAGCTTTTGCCCTCATATTCAAACCAAAGGCCATCTCCATCATATTTTTTGCCATCTATAGTTACTGTGTATGAAAGACGATTCCACCAATAATATTGGAAATATGTTTCATATTCATTGCCGCAATTTTCATCGTTTGCAATAATTTCTATCGGCCTAAATTCAATACTTGTAATTGTTGGAGCCTTCGAGAGCATAACAGGGAATGAGCCTGTTCTTTCGGAACTATAATAACGCGCTGCGAAATAGTATTTTTCCCCTGCTTCAAGGTTATATGAAACAACAAAGTTAATGGAATTAGAATCATCATTTTCACACAATTGTTCTAAGTTGGAGTCATAAAGATAACCAAAGGTGTCCTCACCCTCCGCAAAAGCTGCGAAGGAATAATTGCCACTCGTTTCGGGAATAAATGAGAAAAATGCCTTCTCGCCTGATATAGAGATATTGGCTTGCGTTTCTACATCCAATTCAATAGCCGGAGCCGACATCTCATCTATGGTAACCTGCGCAGTTACGGTACGACCCATAACAGTAAAGGTTGGGTTATAGGTGTTTCCAACCATCCAAACATTCGTGGGTGATTGCTCATCAGTATATGTCAAATTATAAAAATTGTCTTTATACTCGAAGCTTGTTCCCGTTACGGAAATCTCATCATCATTATCAAACTTGATGGTATAGGAAATGTAGTCCCACCAATCATATCTATAGAAATATTCATTTTCCTCTGTTTGTTCGTTATAGCCTTCAACCTGCTTGGCATCCATTTTTTCTAAAAGGCTTAATGGATTAACGATGATATCCGAAACAGCCGCCATCTTCCAAACCTTAACAGGGAAAGAACCCGTTGAGCCATCCGCGATATTCACCTTTAAATAATATGTTTCGCCTGCTTCAAGATTATAAGTGAAAAAGAAATTATTTTCTTTTTCGGCGTTGCTATGAATTATTTGTTCCATATTGGAATTATAAAGTCGCGCTTCGGTGTTAAAGCCTTCGGCGAAAGCTTCAAAGTTATAGGGCGAGCTAACCTCAGGAGTTAATTTAAGGAAAACATCCTTATAGGTTGAGTCAACTTCTACTGTATGCTCCTCATTTAAGGTAAGCTCAGCAGTAACTGCCGAAAGAGGAACAATAGAAACCTGAGCTGTGGCATCATATCCTAACACATTGAAGGTCACGGTATATGTATTATTTACGCTCCATTTATTTTCAGCTGATTGCTGACTGTCAGCTTTTATATGATAAAAACGGTCATTATAGTTGAAATCGGTTCCCCAAGCGGTAAGCTCTTGACCATTTTTGAATTTAATGGTATATGAGAGGCGAGCCTGCCAACCATATTCAAAATAATCTTCTTGTTGCTCGGTGTTGTTATTCCAACCATCTGCCATGTAACCATGGAAATTCTCGACAAGCTCAACGGGCTTAACAATAACCTCTTCAACGGGAGACTCAACAACCTCAACCGGAATGGTTGCGGAATAATTTAAAGCGCTGACTTGCACATTATAAGTGTTCCCAAGCGACCATTTATTTACAGGCGATTGATTGTCCTCGAATTCTATACTATACATATTATTGTTACGATAGAATTCACAGCCTCTTCCTGTCGTAGTGCTTCCATCGGCAAAAGTTACTGTATACCAAAGATTCTCCCACCAGCTATATTTAAAATAAGTTTCATCCAGCTCGGTTTCTTCGTTATACTCATCACACAAAAAGCCATCGCCATCTTCTATAACCTTGGTAGCCTCAAACACGATATTGTCAATTTCTACTTTTTTAACCATAACAGGGAATGAACCCGTCTCGTTTTCACTTAAAAAGGCTGCTCCAAAGTAGTATTGCGTATTCGCAGTGAGAGAATATGACACGCCGAAATTTCTTTCCACCGCATCATCGTTTTCAGCAAGCTGATTAAAGTCAGAATCATAGATAAAACCTTGTGTGTCATAGCCATCACCGGCTAATGATATAAATTCATAACAGCCGCTCTCGCTCGGAGTGAATGCAAAATAAACTTTTTCTCCTCCCTGTGTAATATTTGCAGTTTGTTCTTGATCAAGAACAATTGCAGGATATTGCACATCCTGTGCTGCGGTTGCAAAAACTGCTGTGCTCATAACCGATATAATCATAACGATTGTGAGAACTGCCGCAAACACGCGTTTAAAAATTTTGTTCATAAAAACCTCTCCTTTTCTATGATTTTATCATCAATGCCGGTCACAAATACCGGGCACTTTATCCTGTGTATAATATCCCATTTTGATAAACGAGCAACCCTGCTTGAATTGCTTTCCGCTTTCGGTGCAATATGCAATCTGGGTAACAGGTGCGTTATAGCCAAAGACTTTTTGATAGGCCTCTTTTGCGTTATAAATCTCATTCATTGCATCCGAAAAGATTTTAGCGGCGGTGTTTTCAAAATAATAATCATGCCAAACCGCGCAACTATATTCGGGGGTTATTCCAACAAACCAGTTATTTTTATAATCCTCATCGGTTCCCGTTTTCCCTGCAACCTCAAAATTCTTGCAGCTTACAGCCTTCCCTGTTCCATCGGGGGAAACAACCTCTTTTAGCATTCGGTTCATAATTTCGGCAGTTGTATCCTTTATAACCTGCTTTTGAGAATGCTCTCGTTCATAAACGATGTTGCCTTTCTTATCGCAAATTTTAAGGATTGCCTTAGGTTCCTCATATTTTCCGCCATTTGCGAAAATTTGATAATAGCCCGCCATATCAACGCAACTAACACCGTTTGATAAAAAGCCGAGCGCTATATTTCCGAGGATTTCCTCTTCACCGTTTGTGGCAGCAAGAGTTTTTTCCGCTTCAAGCGGAATACCGAAGCTATTTTCCAAAAAGGAAACGGACCTCATTATTCCATAATCGGTTAAGCACTTAACTGCCACCGTGTTGATAGATTCCATTATCGCCTGATAGATATAAGCATATTTTTCGCTATAAACATAATTTGCATTGCTTGGCCAAGGCCTCATAACGCCCTCAAGATTTTTAACATATTTATATGGAGAATCTTTATATCGGCTTGACCAGTTAACCGTTCCATCATCAAGAGCCGGAGCATAAACGCTCAATGGCTTTAATGCAGAACACGGGCGATTAGCCTTAGTTGCAAAATTTGTTCCCTTTTGCCCATCCTTTGAGCTATAAACCGCAACAAGATTTGCGTTTAAATCGGTTATAGCGGCGGCAACCTTGAACTTATCATCCTTTTTATCGCAGCTCTTTAAAAGATTATCGCTAACCTTTTTATCAAAAGCGGTATAAATCTTATACTTGTTTTTATAGAGCGCCTTGCGAGCCTCTTTTATTTCAATGTTTTGCGATTTGGAAATAATTTCGCTCGCCTCATCAACAACAATTTCTAAATATGCTTTGTTCTCATTCTTATTTATAGCCTTATCGGACTTAATAGTTGCAAACAGCTCATTATCTGCCGAAAAGATCTGCAGGCCGCTTCCTTTGCCGCAGGAGGCGAAAAGCGAAGCCAGGAGAACAACACAAAGAATACTCGATATAATTCTTTTTATTTTAATCACCTGCTTTTTTTGAGAACTCATCAATGTATTTTAAAATTTCAGCGGGAAGCGTTGTTATCGGTTGTTCGTTAATCATACTTCCAAGCTTGCTGATTTTTTCCTTATTGCTTTCCATACCGTTCTTCAAAGAAATCAATTCTTTTTTGAGAATATCGGCGCTCGCCGTATCTCCAATTTGCTCATAGGCTAAAATTCCGTTAACCAGCATAACACCATATTCTTTAAACTCGGTATATCTAAAGCGGTTTCTAAGAAACACCGCATTTTTATTCTCGATAACGCCAACAAAATCACCTTTTGAATAGCAATATTTTGCTTTAACGCTATAAGGCGCATAGTAGTATGTATTATACTTCAATATATCATCGGCTATTTCGTTTGCAACAGTGACATCCTCTTGCTGTTCTAAGAGCAAAAGTTTGTTGCGAGTGTTAAAGGGATAGAGTGTATTCGCGGCTTCGTATGCCGTGAACTGCGAAAGTGCAAGAGAAATGCACATATATATGTTAACCAGAACCAAAATAAACGAAGTGACTTTAAGCACCGAAATGCCTTTTGATAAATCTATTTGCTTTCCATCATTTGTGTTAAGCAAAGCCACAAAAAGCATAAACATAGAAGCAAACTGCAAATTGAAATCGAACATACTATGCATAACAAATGCCGCTACTATGATTTTATCAGCAAGCGGGACCTGCTTTTTAAAAAGATAAGCAACAATAGCCGCCAAAAACAAAAGCATTGGAACTAAGCCAACATCGAGCGCTATTTGCAAAAAATCGTTATGCACATAGGAAACATTATAAACTCCTGTTTGGAAAGAGCCTTGAATGAAGTGGTATCCTAAATAACCAAGGCCAAACGGATATTTAAGCAAAAGCGGAAGCGCATCGGTTATATAAAGCAATCGGCCAACAAAGGTGCTCTCACTTAATCCGATTTTAAGATATCGGCTAAGAACATTGCCATCCTTTCCCAAAAGCGCAAATGCTAAAACTAAAATTAAAAGCAAAGCCGCCAAGGAGAAAAGCCATATTCTCCACTTCTTTGAAGAATTTATCAAAATCATAAAGAAGTTTGTTGCCAAAAAGATTATAAATACTGTTCGGCTTCCCGTATAAAGAAGGCCGGAAACCAATATCGCAAGAACAACAAAATCAATAATTTTATACTGTTTCTTTTTAAGAACTAAAAGCTCACAAATCAAAAGAAAAAGTGCAAATGTGTTAGGATATTGGAAAAAGCCTGAAAGTCGCCCCGAAACTAAAAACAATCCCTTGATTGATGGGATAAGCGAGCCAAGACTTGAAAGCAATACAAGGACTGCCGCGAAAAAAGGCAAAACATCAAATAAGCCTTGCTTTTTTTCACCCTGTTGCAATAAGATCAAATAAAGAAGAATGGGCAAATATTTTAAAAATCCAATAAAAGCCATTCCCGAATCTATTGCCCAAAAAACAGTTAATGCATAAAAGCAAACCATCACAAAAACCGAAATCGAGAGAAGATTTATATTTATTCTAAGGCTTTTTTCCCTCGAAAGCTTTATAAAAAGGAACACAAGAAAGGCAACCGAGATAATAGCCGAAACAAAATCGTTAAAACCGCCGACAGCTAATAACGATAACAAAAAAATAGCATCACAGAAAACGTAATGCTCACCGATAGCGGCGGTAACACGCTTAAAAAATGCCGCCAAATTCTCGCTCCCCTTTCATAATATAATTACCCATATATATAATATAATTTTATAATAAGTATGTCAAGATAAAAGGTAAACTAAAACAAATTTTTATTGAATATGAGAAAAGATTGTGGTAGAATACAATTATACATATTTTTGGAGGTAGGTTATGACCATTACTGCTTCACTCACAACAGGACAAATAACACTTTTCGCAATAGTTATTTGCGTTATAGAGGTTATTAAAATTATTTTACTTATTTGGTTAGTTTCTGCTCTTTCGAAAATCAAGCGCCACACAAGGCTTCATGCGAACAGAACAGGTCAGCTTTGCAAATTAACTGCTGACACACAAATTATAACCCGTGGCATTTTTAAGAAGTTAACCGAAAACGATGTTGAAGAAGATTATCTTCCCAAGGCGGAAGAAAAACCAAAGAAGACTCGCAAAAAAGCGACAGTTGAAACTAAAGAATAAAAACTAAAGCCTGTGCAAAGTTAAATTTGCACAGGCTTTTTTATATGTATTTTTTGCCTTTTTTGTTCACTCCCATTATACCACCTAAAACGGAAGAAAGGGTTATTATTATGAAGTGGAAAAGCGTGTTATTGCTAACACCCGATTTATTAACTATCAGAGCGATTATTGTTACAATTAAAAAAACTATAATTCCCACTGCCGCACCGACAAGATACCCTCTGTTTCCAATGCTTTTTGCGGTTATGAAAGCTGCAACAAACGATCCTGCCGCAACACTCACTGTTGCAAAGGGGGCTGCAAATTTATAGTTTAAATCCAAAAACAACATAAGAAGTGAAAACAACACGACAAAAATTGCCGTTACAACAAGCCCTGAAACGATACCCTTAAGGTAAATCATATACTTATCTTTAAATGCTTCTTTTCTCTCATTAGGCATAAAAAATCCCTCCCGAATAAGTATATTCGGGAAGGACAAAACTTATACTTTATTTTTTAGCAACATCATCATGGATGGTGAGATTGCTTTGCAATGCCCAACGAGCAAAGGTGAGCTTTGAATGGTCCGACTTAGACTCGATAACCATTGTATCCTCTTTAAGAGAGATAATTCTTCCATAGATACCGCCGATAGTAACGATTTCATCACCGATTTGCAAATTCTCGCGCATCTTCTTCTCTTCTTTTTGCTTTTTGCGCTGAGGACGGATAAGCAAGAAATACATAACACCGAATATAACGATGAGATAGATTATCATAAACCATCCGCTGCCCTGTGGTTGAGCAGCTCCTTCAGCTGCTTTTTCTAATAAAATAGAGTTGAGTTCCATTTTTAAACCTCCAAAAAAATTTTCAATTTAGATTATATCCATTGCAATGAATCATTATATCCTAATTTTACCTTTAATTCAAGAACAAATTGTAAATTTATATTCTTGCCCCATATATTTCCTCTTTTTCACGCTTAAACTCGGCAAATCTTCCCTCATCGAGCGCATTTCTGATATCGGTCATAAGCTGGTTATAGAACCATAAATTATGCATAACGAGCAGTCTTCCCGCGAGCATTTCTCCGCTCTTTAAAAGATGGCGGATATATGCCTTGCTATACCTTGAACAAACAGGGCATTTGCAGTTTTCATCAATGGGCGACATATCATGCTCATACTTTTGATTATTGATATTTATGATTCCTTTTGATGTGAACAAATGACCATGGCGAGCGTTTCGGCTTGGCATTACACAATCGAAAAGATCAACACCGCGTTCAACACCATTAAGAATATTAACAGGTGTTCCAACACCCATAAGATACCTGATTTTATCCTTTGGCATATAGGGCTCAACATCCTCAATTATCTTATACATAACCTCGGCAGGCTCACCAACCGCAAGACCTCCTATCGCATAGCCATCTAAATCGAGGTCAGCAATTTGCTTCATATGCTCAATCCTGAGGTCAGAATAGGTGCAACCCTGATTTATACCAAAGAGCATTTGCTCGGGATTAACGGTTGTTTCGAGGCTGTTTAGCTCCGCCATTTTTGCCTTGCAGCGTTTGAGCCAACGGGTTGTTCTCTCGCAAGAAGCCTTGGAATACGAATATTCGGCAGGGTTTTCAACACACTCATCAAAAGCCATAGCGATGGTTGAACCGAGATTAGACTGAATTTGCATACTTTCCTCAGGGCCCATAAAGATTCTTCTTCCATCAACATGGGAAGCGAAGGTTACACCCTCCTCCTCAATTTTGCGAAGAGAAGCGAGTGAGAACACCTGAAAGCCACCGCTATCGGTTAAAATCGGGCCATCCCAGGTTGTGAACTTATGAAGTCCGCCACATTTTTTAACCGTTTCATCGCCGGGGCGCACGTGCAAATGATAAGTATTACTGAGCATTACCTGACAGTTAAGTGTTTTCAAATCTTCTGCCGAAACACCGCCCTTAATTGCAGCGGCAGTTGCAACATTCATAAAGGCAGGGGTTTGAACCACTCCCCTATTGGTGACAAATTCACCGCGCCTTGCGTTTTCTTCTTTTTTAATTAGCTTATACATTTAAAACCTCAACTTTTCACTATTATCTTTTACCTGTTGATTTTGTATCACAAAATCAACATTGCATCGCCAAATGAGAAAAATCTATATTTTTCCTCGACAGCTATTTTATATGCATCCATTGTGTTTTCATAGCCCGCAAAGGCCGAAACCAACATAATAAGCGTGCTTTCAGGGAGATGGAAATTGGTTATAAGACCATCCATACATTTAAACTCATAACCCGGGTATATGAAAATATCGGTATCATCAGTTGCTGGAACTATTTTTCCATACTTGCTTGCAACGCTTTCAACCGTGCGGCAGCTCGTTGTTCCGACACAAATAACTCTGCCGCCATTTTCCTTTGTTTTATTGATTATCTCGGCAGTTTCTTTTGATAACACATAATGCTCCGAATGCATTTTATGGTCGGTTATTTCATCGACCTTAACGGGTCTGAATGTGCCGAGACCTACATGCAGTGTTACATAGGCGATATTCACGCCCTTTTCCTTTAATTCTTCGAGCATATCATCGGTAAAATGAAGCCCTGCTGTTGGAGCTGCCGCTGAGCCTAAATGCTTTGAATAAACCGTTTGATAGCGCTCCTTATCCTCTAATTTTTCCTTGATATAAGGAGGCAAAGGCATCTGACCTACCTCATCAAGAACAGAAAAGAATTCGCCATCAGCAGTAAACCTCAAGATGCGATTTCCATCAGGAAGCACCGTTTCAACTCGAGCCGAAAGCTTATCGCTGAAAACAAACTCGTGGCCCTCTCTTGCTTTTTTACCGGGGCCTGCTATACACTCCCACAAAAGCTGCTCCTTTTGTTTTAGCAAAACAAATTCAACAACTGCACCCGTATCAACTCGGGTTCCGAATATTCTCGCAGGAAGCACCCTTGTATTATTAAGCACAAGGCAATCGCCCTTCCTTAAATAATCGAAAAGATTTTGGAAGCCCTTATGAGATACCTCACCGCTCTCCTTTGAAAGCACAAGCAAACGAGAGGTGTTTCGCGGCTCAATAGGGGTTTGGGCTATTAAGTTTTCGGGCAAATCATAATAAAAATCGCTCTTTTTCATATTTCACCATATATTTCTTCATAAAATAGTTTGACAAAGACTTTTTAGAATGTTATATTATTTTAATAGATATATTATATTTTAAAACAAGGGATATATCAACCCTAAATTTTAGAAAGCGTGTGAGAAAAATGAAAAAGTATAATGTTGGAATTATTGGTGCTACAGGAATGGTTGGTCAAAGATTTGCTTTGCTCCTTTGCGACCACCCTTGGTTTAATGTTAAAATCCTTGCCGCCAGCGGCCGCTCGGCAGGTAAAACATACGAAGAGGCAGTTTCGGGAAGATGGGCTATGACTTCACCCATTCCTGAAAATTTGAAGGATATAACCGTTCTTGATGCTGTTAAGGATATGGAAGATATAGCAAAGGCTGTTGACTTTGTTTTCTGCGCAGTTGATATGAAGAAGGATGAAATCAAGGCTCTCGAAGAGGCTTATGCAAAACTTGAATGCCCTGTTGTTTCGAACAATAGCGCACATAGGCACACCGATGATGTTCCTATGATTATCCCCGAAATCAATGCCGACCATCTTGAAATCATTGAGGCACAAAGAAAGCGCCTCCAAACAAAGAAGGGCTTTATTGCAGTTAAATCTAACTGTTCCCTTCAGAGCTATGTTCCCGCTCTTTATCCCATTGATCAGAAATTCGAAATTGATAAATGCCTTGTTTGCACATATCAGGCAATTTCAGGCGCCGGAAAGACCTTCGAGCGTTGGCCCGAAATGGTGGATAACGTTATCCCATATATCGGCGGCGAGGAAGAAAAGAGCGAGCTTGAGCCTTTAAAGATTTGGGGCAAAATCGAGAATGGAAAAATCGTTCCTGCAACCAGTCCTAAATTCACCGCTCAGTGCTTGCGTGTTCCTGTTTCGGATGGTCATATGGCTGCAGTTTTTGTATCATTTAAGAATAAACCATCTAAAGATGAAATAATAAATATATGGAAGGAATTCTCAGGTGAGCCTCAGGCTCTTGAGCTTCCCCATGCTCCCAAGCAGTTCATCAACTATTTCTATGAGGATAATATGCCTCAAACAAAACTCAACCGCAACCTTGAAGGCGGAATGGCTGTATCGGTTGGCAGACTTCGTGAGGACACACAGTATGACTACAAGTTTGTTTGCCTTTCACATAACACACTTCGCGGTGCGGCAGGCGGTGCTGTTTTACTTGCTGAACTTCTTTGCGCAAAGGGATATATGGACTAACTTTTTTCGAGGAGGCGCTTTTTGATGAAAAAACGCATTTTCACAGGTGCTGCAACAGCACTCGTAACCCCTATGAATGAAGACTTTAGTGTAAACTATGAGCGACTTGAAGGCCTTGTTAAGGAACAAATCGAGGCCGGAATTGATGCGCTTGTTATTTGCGGAACAACGGGTGAGAAATCAACACTTCGTTATGATGAACACCTTAAAGTTATTGAGCGTTCGGTAATTGCCGCTGACGGCAAGGTTCCGATTATCGCAGGAACCGGAAGCAATGATACCGTTTATTCGGTTGAGCTTTGCAATGATGCCGAAAAGATTGGCGCCGATGCATTTTTGATGGTTGCGCCCTACTACAACAAAACCTCGCAAGAGGGACTTGTTGCACATTACAGTTATATTTCCGACCGTGTTAACAAGCCGATTATTCTTTATAATGTTCCTTCACGCACGGGGGTTGCCATAAAACCCGAAACCTATAAAGAATTATCAAAGCGCGAAAATATCGTTGCGGTTAAAGAAGCAAACGGAGACCTTTCTTCCGTTGCAAAAACCAAATATCTTTGCGGTGATGACCTTGATATATATTCGGGCAATGATGACCAGATTATCCCGATTATGTCACTCGGCGGCATCGGTGTTATCTCGGTTTTATCAAATGTTTTACCAAAGGAGACCCACGAGCTTTGCAAGGCGGCTCTTGATGGCGATTTTGCAAAGGCTGGTGCTTTGCAGGTTAAATACACGGGGCTTATCGAAGCGCTTTTCTCGGATGTTAACCCCATCCCCGTTAAAGAGGCTATGAATATTTTAGGATTAGGAGTTGGCCCTGTCAGACTTCCGCTTTATCCTATGAAGGATGCCCTTAAAGAAAATCTTATCGCCAAGCTTAAAGAGGTAGGCGCTTTCTAAAAATAATTTCAGGATGTGTAATAAATGATTAGAGCAATAATAAGCGGTGCCTGCGGCACTATGGGAAGAAATGTTGCCGAATGTATTGAGAAGGACAGTAATATACAGGTTGTTGCCGGTGTTGATAAATTCAATAACGGTGCTCCCTTTCATATTTTCAGCAAATTCTCATCCATCAATGTTCCTGCCGATGTTATAATTGATTTTTCAAATGTTTCGGCGCTTGATGACCTTCTTGATTTTGCAGTAGAAACCCACACCCCTGTGGTTATCGCAACAACGGGATACACCGATGAGCAAATAGCAAAAATCAAAGAATGTTCCAAAAAGACAGCTATTTTCTTCACCTTTAATTTCTCGCTCGGCGTTAACCTAATTTGCTCGCTTGCTAAAAAGGCGGCGGCAATTTTAGGGGATGGCTTCGATGTTGAAATTATTGAGAAGCATCACAATCAAAAGCTTGATGCACCATCGGGAACTGCAATAATGCTTGCAAACAGTGTTAATGAAGTTTTTGATAATAAATTAAACTATGAATATGACCGACATTCAAAGCGGGAGAAAAGACCGAAGAACGAAATTGGTATCCACTCAATTCGCGGTGGCACCATTGTTGGAGAACACGATGTTGTTTTCGCAGGCAACGATGAGGTTATAACCATTTCTCACTCGGCAGCCTCCAAAAAGGTTTTCGCTTCGGGTGCGGTTGCCGCGGCAAAATTCATTGTCAAAAAACAAAGCGGACTTTATGATATGAACAATATAATAGATTTCGATTAAATCGAATTTTATATAAACCTCCAAGGTAATCTTGGGGGTTTATTTTTTTGTCGGTGAATGTCGGGTATGTTTTGAGTAGAATGTTTTTTGTCAGGAGGGAAAACGAATGAGCGAAAGCGATAAACTTTTGCAGAAGACCATGAAAAAGCTTCTTAACGAGAAATTATCCGAAGCGGAAGTGCAGTCACTTAAAGACGAGGGATTTGAATTTAAAAATCCGACAAGAAAGGCCGCAGTGATGATTGCTCTTTATAAGAAGGCTTCTTCGGGGGACCTATCTGCAATAAAAGAGCTTCGTTCCATAGTGAGCGAAGAAAAAAAGGAAGATGCCTCATACAAAGCGGTGATGATAGTTGACGATATCAAAGGTTAAAATCACCGAGGCAGTGGGCAAAGGGTATGATGATTTTTGGAATTGCAAAAAAAGGTATAGGGTGCTGAAAGGCGGCAAGGGCAGCAAAAAAAGTGCCACCACTGCGCTCAACTTCATATTCCGGATAATGAAGTATGAAAACAGTAATCTGCTCGTTGTAAGGCAGGTTATGAACACCCACCGCGATTCCACCTTCGCGCAGCTTAAATGGGCGCAGGAGAAATTAGGTGTTTCGCATTTATGGCATAACACCACCTCTCCTCTTGAGATGACCTTTAAGCCGACAGGGCAAAAAATTCTCTTTCGGGGGTTTGATGATGTTTTAAAGCTTGCATCAACCACCGTTCCAAAAGGATACCTTAATTTTGTTTGGATAGAGGAGGCTTTCGAAATAGCGAAGGAAGCCGATTTCGATAAGCTCGACCTATCCGTTCCGCGAGGAAACATACCCCCTCCCCTTTTTAAACAAACCACGCTAACCTTTAACCCCTGGAGTGCTTCACATTGGTTGAAAAGACGTTTCTTTGATGATGAAAGCAAGGATACACAAACCTTTTCAACCAACTATATGATTAACGAGTTTCTCGACCGGACCGACCTTGCCGTTTTCGAACGGATGAAAAAAACAAATAAAAGAAAATATGAGGTTGCAGGACTCGGAAATTGGGGAATTTCAGAAGGACTTGTTTATGAAAACTGGTCTGTTGGAGAAATTAAAGTACCCGATAATGAATTATATAAGTGGAAGCATTTCTTTGGGCTTGATTACGGATATACAAACGACCCTACCGCCTTTGTTGCCTTTATGGCAAACCCCATAGATAAACTCATATATATCTATGATGAGTTTTATAAAAAGAGGATGCTCAACTGCGATATTGCGGATGAAATCAAAAAGAGGGGCTTTGCAAAGGAACGCATCAGGGCCGATTGTGCCGAGCCGAAATCAAACGATGATTTAAAGCGGCTTGGAATTTCCCGAATAATGCCCTCGGTTAAAGGAAGGGACAGTATTTTAAACGGCATTGCACAAATAAGTGAATATGAAATCACTGTTCACCCAAATTGCGTGAACATGATAAATGAGCTATCCTCCTATGTTTACGAGGACAAGCGGTTAGAAAACGGTTTAGTTCTGCCAAAGGATAGCGAAAACCACCTTTGCGATGCTTTAAGATACGCCTTTTGCGATGTTAAGTTTTTCCATCCTGACAAAAACTATGAACCCGAAGCCCTTATTAGCTCGGGTATTACCCGAAGAGATTTTAAAGGAGGCTGGGACCTATGATTTATTTGCTTTTCATTCTCGGCGGCGCCTGCGCCTTTATGGGCGGATACATATTCGGCGCAACCGATATATTAAACAAGAAACACCAAAAAGAGCAAATAAAACCCGAACGCTTTGTTGAAAGCCAGTTAGATGAAGAATACCAAAACTTCCTATCCTATGATGGTAGCGAACAAATTTAAGGAGAAAATTATGAACGAAGAATTAGAGCTTTGCCAACCAGAGCAAGACACAAATTCCGAATCGGCAGAAAAAACGGATACCACACCTGCTTCTACCGAAGAAATAACCGTTCCTGTTAAATTTAATAAGGAAATTAAAAATCTGAAGGTGGAGGAGGCTTCCGTCCTTGCTCAAAAGGGAATGAAATTTGATATGATTTCCGATAATTACGAGCGCATCAAAAGCCTTGCTAAAAGTGATGGTGTCAGCGTTTCCGATTACCTCTCATCTCTTGAGAGAATCCAAAAAGAAACGAGAGAAAGAAGTCTTGCCGAAGAGTGCGGAGGAAATACGGAAATTGCGAAGCATATAATCGAGCTTGAAAGCAAGAGTGAGAAAACTCTCGATAACGGACTTTCGGAGCTGCTCGAGAAAATACCCGAAATCACCGATATATCGGAGGTTCCCGAAAACGTTATTGAGGCAAGTAAAGTGAAAGGAACACTGCTTCTCGATGAATTTTTAAGATACCGATTAGATTTAGAAAACGAAAAAAAGACACTTGCCGCTTCACAAAAAAGCACAGCTAAGGCAAGTGTTGGGTCCCAGACCTGCACCGCAGCTAATAAGAATGCTGCGAGTGAATTTTTAAGGGGTCTTTGGGGTTAAAAAATATTTTGAAAACGAGGAAATAAAATGATTAACTCAATAGAAAACGCAATCAGATATTCAGATGAACTCGATAAGATGTTCACCGGCAAGTGTGCAACCGGCTTCTTTGCCGACAACGCTCTTGCCACAAAATTCGTCGGCGCAAAGACTGTTATCATCCCCGATGTTGATTTTCAGGGTCTTGCCGACTACGACCGCGACACAGGCTTTTCACGCGGTGCAATAACTGTTCAGAATGCCTCCTACACAATGGCTATGGACCGTGCTCGTTCTTTGCAGATTGACCGCGAGGATATGGATGAAACAGGAATTGCAAACCTTGCAGGAAAGATTTTGGGCGAATATGTTCGCACTAAGGTTGTTCCCGAATGCGATGCCTATGTTATCTCCAAGCTTGCAGGTCTTGCAGCAACCCGTTCAAATACAATCGAAGGCGATATAAACAAGCCTTTTGAGGCACTTTGCGAGCTTATCAACGAGGTTCAGTCAACAGTTGGTTATGATGAAGAGCTCGTTGCTTTTGTTGATAGCTATATGTATGCCGCACTTCAGAACTCAACCGAAATCGCCAAGATGATTACTGTTTCAGATTTCAAGCAGGGCGATATTAACCTTAAGGTTAAATCTATCAACGGTGTTGCAATTCTTCCCGTTGTATCGGAGAGAATGAAGACCTCCTACAAGTTTAAGTCAGGTGCCGAGGGTGGCTTTATCCCAGGCGATAATGCGAGAGAGGTTTATATGCTCGTTTGTCCGAAGAACGGAGCTCACCTTGTTAAGAAAACCGAGAAGATGCGAGTTTTCACCCCTGAGCAGAACGTTGATGCCGATGCTTATAAATTCGATTATAGAATTTACTATGATGTTTTTGTTAAGAAAAGCGGTTTAGATGCTATTTGGGCTTGGGTATCCCCTGCTGTTAATATCACCGTTCAGCCTGAAGATATAACCGTTGGCGAGGGCGCTATCACCGAATCGTTAAATGTTTCGGCTGAAAGTGAAGGCGCACTCACTTATCAGTGGTACGCTTGCAATAACAAAAACGGTAGCGGCGCAGTAAAGATTAAGGGTGCAACTGCCGATGCATTTGATCTTCCCGCCGACTTAGCCGCAGGTAAATATTATTACTTTGCAAAGGTTATCGTTGATGGCATAGCAGGTGTTAACACCGATGTTGCCGAAGTAACTGTTGAATAATATTTTTTGGTGGGGTTGGTCGGATGACTGACCCTACTTTTAAAAGAAAGGAATTTTACTATGAAACTTACTTCACAGCAAATATTCAAGGAATATGATGATGCGCTTACCTTTAAAGAAAGCATTGGCAAGCGAGGAATTTCAGAACAAAGCAAAATTAACGAACGCTTTTTTATCGGCGACCAATGGCATGGAGCCAACTGTGGAAACGAGCGACCGCTTGTGAGGTATAACATTATAAAAAGAATTGCCGACTATAAAATGTCACACATTCTTGCAAACCCGATAAATGTCGGCTTTTCGGCGGATGGCATACCAAACACCACCGATATGCGAACAAGCATTACAAAGACAAAAAAGGAGCTTGCAAGCGGAAAGAACTTTGATTATTCAAGTTATCCAACCACCAACGAGGTTAACACCGTGATGTCAACCCTTGGGGACTACCATAAGGTAACCGGGGAGAGAGTTAACTTTTCTTCTCTTTGCGAGCAAGCGCTTAAAAAGGCATATATTTCGGGCAGCGCTATTATTTACACATATTGGAACCCCGATATAAACACAGGTACCTATGCCGATAAAAACACAAATCTTGCTATTACGGGAGATATATCCTGCGAGCTGCTTGATATTGAAAATGTTTTCTTCTCTGATGCGAGTGAAAGCAATGTTGAAAAGCAACCCTATATCATCCTTAGAAGCTATGCTAACGCTTCATCTCTTCTTCGCGAGGGGATGAAATATCAATGTTCCTACGATACAAAAAGGTTTCTCTCCGAAAAGGGAGAAGAAAAAGTTTTAGTTCTAACAAGGCTTTATAAGGAATATAATTCTGACGGAAGTTATACAATTAAATGTATAAAGGCGGTTGAGGGCGGAATTTTAAGGGATAGCTTTGATACCCTTTTAAGCAGATATCCGCTTGCTCTATTCACCTGGGATAACGCAAAGGATTGCATATACGGAAACAGCGAAATCACCTATCTAATTCCCAACCAAATCGCAATAAACCGAATGATAACCGCTAACGTTTGGGCGATGATGACACAGGGTATGCCGATTATGGTGGTAAACGGTGACACTGTTACCGATAAAATAACAAATGAGCCGGGACAAATTATCAAGGTTTACGGAACAAATGAGGATGTTGCCGGCTCAATAAAATATGTTACACCTACTAATTTTAATGGTGCATTTGATTCGAGCATAAACACACTCATTGAAAACACCTTAACCCAGAGCGGAGCAAATCAGGTGGCACTTGGCGACTCAAGGGCGGACAACGCAACCGCACTCATAACCATGAGAAATGCCGCAGTTATGCCGATTAGCCTTGTTAAGACAAGATTTTATTCCTTTGTTGAAGAAATTGCGAAAATTTGGATAGATTTTTGGATTTCCTATTATGGCAACCGAAAAATCAAGGTTGTTGATGAAAACGGAGTTTGGTATATGCCATTCCACGCTGAGCGATATAAAAACCTTATAATCAATGCGCGAGTTTACACCTCGGCAGGAAATACTCATACCGAAAGCGAAACGGTTGATGCCCTTAATTCTCTTTATGATAAGGGTATTATCACAAAAAAACAATTCATAAAGAGGCTTCCCGAAGGGCTTGTCAGCGACATTGAGGGACTACTTAACGAAGTAAAGGATACGGAGGAAACTATCGATGAGCGGACTTGATATTTTAAATAAGGCAATTCTTCTACTCGGCTATAATCAAGCCACCTTTTCGGATAATAAAAGCGACTTTAATATTCGAGCGCTTGATGTTATAAACAATATTTGCATTGATTTAGGGCTTACCACCATTGACTCATTAACCTCTATTATTACTGCCGATAAGCGAAAATTCGATGCTCTTACCACCGGTGTTGCGATGCTTTTATCCTTGCTCGAGGGTGACACTAATAAGAATATTATTTTCACGGGGTTATACAACGCTAAACGAGCAATTTGCTTGAAAACAAGCTCGGTTGTTGAGGATGTTATGCCCTATGATGATGGAGGGGTGTGAAAGAGTGAAATATAAAGCATTAGATAATACAGGTCAAAAGGAGCTGCTGATTGAAAGCTTTGAGGGCGGACTCAACACAAGCGTTCCGCCTAACTGCATTGAGGATAATGAGCTCTCGAATGCTTTGAATATGTGGTATCGAGATGGCTTCCTCCAAAAAAGGCCAGGACTTACCCCCGATATATCCTCTCTTATTTGGCAAGGGGATGTTAGCGAATTTGATACCGTTAATTTCAGATTCTTTCCGCAGCCAATATTTTATGAAGGCAAGGAGTACCGAATTTTCACCGTTGTTCACAGCGATATTATGTCCTTCGAGCGCCATTATGTTTTTCTTGTAAATCGCGCTTGCGAAATTATGAATATGGGCGTTCTTCACTTTGGCCGAATAGATTCCACAACCTTTTATCTTCCCGAAAGCATTAACTTCTTTTCGGGAAAATCAAATGATGGTATCGGCATTTATGCTTTTGTTACACTATATAATTCAAATGGCTCAGGCGAGAAAGAATATCACATATATGAGGCAACAGGAGAAGAAAGCAACTGGATAATAACGAAAAACTACTATATTCCAACAGTTTATGTAAATGGTCGCGGCGACAACTATGAATATTCCCAACCTTCTCAAAATTACTTCTCCGAGCAAACTCCGTTTGAACCCGAATCGGTTAATATGATTGATGGAAGTTTTAGAGCATATTTTTCATCGGATGGTTATTCCTCGGTGTTTAGGCTTCCTCTAATGGACATTGACCCAAATGCTCAAATAACCTGCCGAGTTTACCACGCACCCGATAGATCTACTTGGTGGATTGTTGAGCCCGGAAAGAACGAAGCGGTTTGCAATCAATATGAAACCCCTGTAACCCTCACTGTTGACCGACTCAAAGGTGTTCTAAAATTCACGAGCGATGGAATAGATCATCCCATTTCCTATATGAACAGTTATAAATATAACAATATTTGCGTTACATCCTGTGTTAGAAGCCTTAATAAATATGAGGATATTGTTTCTTCAACCCAAACAACCAAAAATGGCGAGCATTTGCTTTTTTCCGGTGGAAAAGACACTGGGAGAATTTACTGCGCAAAAAACGATAAGCCGCTTTATTTCCCGAGCAAATCCTCAATATATGTTGGCGACTGCAATGAGCGACTTTGCGCTCTTTCCAATTTTAAGGGTGAAACACTTTGCTTTAAAGAAAATCGCATTTATAGGTTAAATATCAAAAGCGGGAAAAAGCTTGAAGGCTTGTTTACCGATATCATTACCGATTGTTTCGAGCCAACCACACTTTCCGCTGACTGCATAAGTGAAAATATCGGCAGTATCTATCCCGATACAATTTGCAACTGCCACGGGAATCTTTTCTTTCTATCAAGCGATGGCACTGTTTATAAAATGAACTCATTGAATAGCGAAGGGCTAAAGGAAATTTCCTTCAAAATAAAAGACAAACTATCAACCGTTCTAACCGATGGCACACCATACAGCACAAATGTTTTCGCATCAGCGGTTGATGGAAATTATATGCTATTTATTGGTAGCAAGGTTTTCGTTCTCAACTGCTCGATTAAGGGTGTTCGCTATCCCTCTTCGGCATTTAAGGTTAAAAGTGAAAACTGCGGTTGGTTCTATTTCGAATTCCCCGAAGATATTTTCATCTCAGGCGCATTCTTCGATGGCAAGGATATATTCTTTATCGGCTCGGATAGAAAAGTGTGTTGTCTTTATAAGCTTGACGGTGATTATGACCTTATATATGATGGCGAGCAAAACGCAAAATTCCCCATTAAGTGTTCGGCTTCAACCAAACTTTATAGTCTTGGCAGTATTCTATCTAAGAAGTTTATAGAAAAGGTTGAAATAGTTGCCTTAGGGGATATGGAAATCAAATATTTGGCACCTCTTCCAATCGCCAAATATAGACTTATAAGTGAAGATTTCGGTGATTTATTTATCCCAAAGGAATCGCACAGCAACAATATAGCAAATGTGGGAGTGAGAATGTTTGGCGTTAAAATCGAAAGTGATAAAAAGTGCGCGCTCTCTTCTCTTGCGCTCAAATATCGCCCTTCGGCTTTTTAAAGGTTTTATTTGCATTCTTCTTTGCTTTTGCCTTTGCGGATGCTATTCGCACACAGATGAAATATCTCATAAGGACCGAGCATACTCGGGCGGAATTTGGTTTACATATCTCGAAATTGAAGAAATGCTAAAAAGCGATAAGGGTTTTAAAAGAAGTTTCTCAGAAGCCCTTGATAACTGTGAAAGAGTTAATATCAGCGATATTTATCTTCACACACGGGCATTTTGCGATAGCATTTACCCATCCGCTTATTTTCCCGAAACTAATAGCAGTAAAATTTTTGATGGTGATATTTTGAGTTTTGCTACTGAAGAGTGTCACAAACGGGGGATGCGAATCCACGCCTGGATAAACCCATATCGCATTTCAAACCAAACAAGCGATATTGAGAATATTGATAAGAACAGCCCTGCATATATCTGGCTTCACGATAATGATAAAAGCAATGACCGTTTTGTTTCTTTCACGCAAAATGGAATCTATCTTAACCCTTGTGAAAACGAGGCAAGGCGGCTTGTTATAAACGGAATAAGAGAAATTCTTCTAAACTATAATGTTGACGGCATTCACTTTGATGACTATTTTTATCCGACAAAGGAAGGCTCCTTTGATGCCGAAAGCTATTCGCTTTACACCGCAGATAACCAAAGCCCCTTGCCGCTTGATGAATGGCGCAGAGCAAATGTTAATACACTTATAAGCAGCTCATACACCGCAATCAAATTCATAAGCAAGGACATCATTTTCAGCATAAGTCCTGCGGCATCAATAGAGAAAAATTTTAGTGACCTTTATGCCGATGTTGCCGCCTGGGCGCAAAATTGCTGCATTGACTACATTATGCCGCAAATTTATTTTGGCTTTTCTTACCCTGCCGACGAATATAAATTCCAAAATCTTATATCAGTTTGGGAAGATTTTTCAAAGGCTCACAACACACCGCTCGTTATCGGCCTTGCCGCTTATAAAATCGGCTCGAAGGAGGAAAATGATATTGAATGGAGCGAAAACAACGATATACTCTCAAAACAAATAAAATTTTGCAAACAAAGTGAAACTATAAAAGGATATTGTTTTTTCTCTTATTCCTCCCTTTTTTCTAATGCTGATAGAAACGAGCAAGAATTAAACAATATATTAAAGGAACTTTCAAATGAACAGTAATGTAATGGTTGCGCTCATTTCCTTTTTAGGAACCTTTATCGGAACACTCGGCGGTATAATCACATCCGGCAAGCTCACCAATTACCGAATTGAACAGCTTGAAAAAAAGGTTGATTCTCAAAACAGATTCACCGCCCTTGTTCCGATTATTGAAGAAAAGCTAAAGGGGTTTGAGCGAAGAATATCTAATCTTGAAATAGGAGGTTTAAACTATGAAGGTATCAAAATCAACGATTATAAGGACAATTATGCTTTTACTCGTAATTCTCAATCTGATTCTTGAGAAGTGCGGAGTTGACATTATAAAAACCGATGAGTCCACCATTCTCAACATAGTTGAATATTTAATTGAGGTTGCAATTATCGTTGTGGGCTTCTGGTATAACAACAGTTTTAGTGAGAAAGCTTTAAAAGCACAGGAATTCCTTGAAAATTTGAGAAAGGAAGAAATTTATGTTTAAAATTGCACTTAGTGCAGGACACGGAAAGAATACACCCGGCAAACGCTGCCTTAAAAAAATCGATAAAAAAGAAACTCGCGAATGGGTGCTTAATTCCCGTATTTGCGAGCTTGTTGAAAAAAATCTATCGAACTATGAAAACTGCTCGGTTATCCGTCTGGATGATAAAACGGGCAAAAAGGATATTTCGATAACAAATCGAACAAGCACAGCAAATAAGGAGAATGCCGATATTTATATTTCGGTGCATCATAATGCAGGAATAAAGGGAGGTAGCGGCGGCGGAATTATGGCTTTCACCTACCTAAAGGTTGGCGAAAAAACCGAAAAGCTGCAAGAACTTCTTTATAAGAAGTTAATCGATAAAACAGGGCTTAAGGGTAACCGTTCTACTCCACTATCAAAGGCGAACTTAGGAGAGCTAAGGCAGAGTAAAATGCCTGCCGTTTTGCTCGAATGCGGCTTTATGGATAGCACAACCGATACACCTATTATCCTAACAAAAGAATTTGCCGAAAAATGCGCTTTGGCTATAAGCGAAGCAATAGTGGAAACGGGCAAATTAAAGCAAAAGCAAAGTGCTAAAAAACTATATATAGTTCAAGCGGGGGCATTTTCATCAAAAGAGAATGCCGAAGAATTAGTCAAGAAGCTTAAAAAAGCAGGCTTTGATGCAGTTATTAAGTAAAGAAAAAACACACGACTCAATGAGTCGTGTGTTTGCTTTTTTAATGTTAGATAGAGGTTGTATTTGCAACCTCATAAACCTGCTTATCCATGGTCTTGGTCATATTGAGAGCCTCATAGATATCGGTATTATATATTTCACCGCTTCTTGCACATATAACTCTGTTGCCAATGCCTTGATTTAACAACTCAACTGCGGCATATCCCATTCTTGTTGCCATAACTCTATCACGAACGGTGGGTCTACCACCTCTTTGAACGTGACCGAGAATGGTTGCACGAGATTCTATACCCGTTGCATCTTGGATTTGCTTTGCAATATCTTCAACGCCGCCAACACCCTCTGCAACAACTATGATAAAGTGTTGCTTACCGGTTTTCTTGGTCTTTTCAATCTTGGCGATAACCTCGTTTATATCCCATTCAATTTCGGGAACGAGGACTGCAGTTGCACCAACTGCGATACCTGTGTGGAGTGCGATATAGCCCGCTCTTCTTCCCATAACCTCAACAACACTGCAACGGAAGTGAGACTGCGCTGTATCACGAATACGGTCAACCATTTCCATAGCGGTATTCATAGCAGTATCAAAACCGATAGTATAGTCGGTTGAAGAAATATCGTTATCAATTGTTCCGGGGATTCCAACGCAAGGGATACCATTAAGAGAAAGGTCACGAGCGCCTCTATAAGAACCGTCACCACCAATAACAACGATGCCTTCAATACCATACTTCTTGCAGTTTTCAATAGCCGCCTTCATTCCCTCTTCAGTTTTGAATTTTGGGCTTCTTGCTGTATAAAGCACGGTTCCGCCTCTATGGATTATATCCGAAACCGAACGGATATCAAGGTCAACAATATCTCCCTCGATAAGACCATTATATCCTCTGCGAATGCCCTTAACGGTCATTCCCATATCAATAGCAGTTCTAACGACAGCACGAACAGCCGCGTTCATTCCCGGCGCGTCACCGCCGCTTGTTAAAACACCTATTGTTTTCATAATTTATCATCTCCAAAGTTTGCAAAAAAGTGAAATAGTTAACAATTTAACAATTTAAAATTGATTTTACCACACTTTTTTCCAATATTCAACAGTTTTTTCTTTGCATTGGTTAAAAATCAGCCAACAAACTTGACATTTTCTTTACCTATTATACCCGAAAGCGTTTCTAAAACACTCTCTTCGCCTCCAAATCGCATTTCATCGGGTGCTTTTAGCTTCTTGCCCGAATCGGTGCAATAAAAGATAACATCATATAGTTTTTTTGATTTTTTAAGCTCACTGCAACATCTTGCAAACTCTTCGCAATCAGTATTTTTAATGCGCAAGAAAAGGGTTCCCTCTTTCTTCTCTTCCGCCTTGATACCTTTAACATGCTCGGGAATTTCCTCAACACGCTCGCAAACAATTTCTGTTTCTCTATCCTCCATTTCGGATACCTTTCCATAAAAGAGAATAGGCTTGCCCGAGGTCAGCAAATGCTTATACGGGGTATACGCATTGGCAAAAACGGTTATACCCACCGCGCCATACATATCCTCAATTTCGCCATTTGCCATAATATTGTTATTTTTTAGCTGGCGCACCTTTAATCCGTTCACAATACCTGCAACACAAACTCTACTTCTATCCCCTACTTTTTTAAGGATGATATCGGTTGTTTTATTGACCTTTGCGTTCTTAACAAAGCCCTCATATTCCTCCATAGGATGCCCCGACATATAAAGTCCCGTTGCCTCCTTTTCCATAGAAAGCAACATATCCTTAGGCATTTCCTCATGGAAATCAGGTTTAAATTCGGTATCAACATCAAGGTCGCCAAACATATTAAGCTGTCCTTCATTCGAAAATCTCATTTCATTTTCGGCAGCGGACAACACTCCCTCTATTCCGAACAGCATTGTTCGGCGGTTAGCTTCAAGACCATCAAGAGCGCCCGATTTAATAAGTCCTTCAAGCGCTCGGCGGTTGAAATCTCTACCGTTTACACGCTTGCAAAAATCATACATCGAAGAAAACTCTCCGTTAATTCTTTCCTCGGTTAGCCTTGAAATAAGCCCTTTGCCTATATTCTTAACTGCCGAAAGACCGAAGCGGATATTTTTTCCATCCGGTGTGAACCCTGCCTCACTCTTATTAACGCTCGGCGGCAAAATCTTTATTCCCATTCGTTTACACTCAGCGGTATAAAGCGAAAGCTTTGAGGCATTATCCGCCATACTTGTCATCAAAGCGGCAAAATATTCGGCGGGATAATGGCATTTAAGATATGCCGTTCTATATGCCACAACAGAATATGCGGCGGCATGAGATTTGTTAAAAGCATAGGAGCTGAATGCCGACATATCATCAAAGATTTTTTCGGCAGTTCTTTGCTCAACACCGCGCTTCACCGCGCCCTCACACAAGACATTTCCCTTTTCATCGGTTTCTCCGAAGATAAAGAACTGCCTTTCTCTTTGCATAACATCGTGCTTCTTTTTGGACATCGCACGCCTTACAATATCCGCACGGCCTAGCGAATAACCCGCAAGCGTTCTGAACACCTGCATTACCTGTTCCTGATAAACGATACAGCCATAGGTTACATCGAGAATATCTTTTAGTAACGGTGTATCATACTTAACATTTTGCGGATTATGGCGGTTGCTTAAATACTTTGGAATAGAATCCATAGGACCCGGGCGATAAAGCGATAAAACCGCAGTTAAATCTTCTATACTTTCGGGACCTAACTGCCTTAGCACATTCTTCATTCCATCCGATTCAAACTGGAACACGCCATCGGTTAAGCCCTTGCCCATCATTTTATAAGTATCCTTATCATCAAGCGACACATTATCCATAGAAAAAGTCGGGTCTTTTTTTCTTATAAACTTCTCGGTATCGGCTATAACGGTTAGATTTCGAAGTCCTAAGAAGTCCATTTTTAAAAGGCCTAATTCATCGAGAGCAGTCATAGTATACTGCGTAACGGTTGCTTCATCGTTAACCGATAGCGGAACATATTCATTAACAGGCTTGTCCGCAATAACAACGCCTGCCGCATGGGTTGAGGCGTGCCTTGGCATACCCTCTAAGGACATCGCCATATCTATTAGCTCTTTAACTGTGGAATCGGTATCATAGAGCCCTTTTAACTCTCTTGAGCCCGCAAGCGCCTTTTCGATGGTCATGCCGATTGCCTGCGGGATAAGCTTGGCAATTTTATCACAGGTGGCATAAGGTATGTCCATAGCCCTGCCGACATCTCTGACCGCCGCTCGCGCCGCCATAGTTCCAAAGGTTACTATTTGCGAAACTCTATCGGTTCCGTATTTATTAACAACATAATCTATAACCTTTTGGCGATTTTCATAGCAAAAATCTATATCAAAGTCGGGCATTGAAACCCTTTCAGGATTAAGAAATCGCTCAAAGAACAGGTTATATTTAATCGGGTCTATACCTGTTATACCTATGCAATATGCCGCAAGACTACCTGCGCCCGAGCCTCTTCCGGGGCCTACGGGGATATTATGGCTTTTAGCATAATTTACGAAATCGGCAACTATAAGAAAATAATCAACATATCCCATTTCGTTTATTACCGAAAGCTCAAAATCAAGTCGTTCTATATATTCTTTTTCGGGGGTGCTTCCAAATATTTTATATAACCCCTCATAGCATTTTTCCTTGAAATAGGTGAAGTGGTCACGCTCGCCTATATCAAATTTCGGAAGCTTTATTTTGCCGAACTCAAACTCAACATTGCACCTTTCGGCAATTTTCACTGTGTTTGAAAGGGCGCTTGGAGTGGCGGCAAAAAGAGCCTCCATCTCTTCATAACTTTTCAGATGAAACTCGTTAGTTTTAAACTCGAGTGGGTTTTCTTCGTTAATTTTTTTACCCGTTTGGATGCATAAAAGCACCTTATGCATTTTTTCATCCTCACGATTTATATAGTGAACATCATTAGTTGCAACGAGCGGTATACCCGTTTCGCGTGATAATTCAATTATTCTTTTGTTGGTGATTTTTTGCTCATCAATTCCGTGGTCCTGAATTTCGAGAAAATAATTATTCTCACCAAACACCCTCTTATACCAAAGGGCAGTTTGCTTTGCTTTATCATGCTCACCGCGCAAAATTGCCTTGGGAATTTCACCTGCAAGGCAGGCTGAAAGAGCAATAAGACCGCCGCTATGCTTCTCGAGCAGCTCTCTATCAACCCTCGGCTTTGAATAAAAGCCATCGGTAAATCCCTTGGAAACAAGCTTTATAAGATTTTGATAGCCCTCATTATTTTCGCATAAGAGCACCAAATGGCTATAATCATTGTCTATTCCTTTTTGCTTATCAAAGCGGCTTCGGGGAGCCACATAGACCTCGCAACCGATAATCGGCTTAACACCTTTTTTCTTTGCCGCCTTATAAAAATCAAGGGCGCCATACATAACGCCGTGGTCGGTGATGGCAACACTCTTTTGTCCGCGTTCTATCACCGCATCCATAAGTCTATCAATGCGTGTGCAACCATCAAGTAAGCTATATTCAGTATGCAAATGAAGATGAACAAAATCCATATTGCCGCCCCCCTTTATTTTTTATTTTCGTATATTTCTATTATTCGTTTTAGTCGGTGATTTAATCCCGAAACGGTCACCGCCTCGTGAGAATACTCGCATAATTCCTTTAGTGTTGCCTCGGGGTATTTCTTTCGAAGAAGCGCCGCATCCTTAAGCTCGGGCGGCAAGGTTTCAAGCATACCCTTTTTTTCAATAAAAGCTATCGCTTTCCTTTGTTTTATTGATGCTTCAACCGTTTTCGAAATGTTTCCGCTATCACAATTTCCTCGGCGGTTAATATTATTCTTAACACTTTTCATAATTTTAGTGTTCATAATATCAAGACTTATATTGCTCGCACCAAGCGTTGTCAACAAATCCTCTATCATAGTGCTTTCTTTCATATAAACAACCGAATATTTGCCCCTTGAGGATATCCTCGCATTTATGCCGAAATCATTTAAAAAAGCTATTAGGCTTTCGGCATTTTCGCGAGTTTTTGCAAGAAACTCGGCGCGATATTCTTTTTCGGGGTCGTTTATCGAGCCGCAAGCGAGAAAGGCGCCGCGAAGAAATGCCGCCGCGCAGCATTCGTTAGAGAAAACCGAGGTGTTTATAATTCCATCCTCAATTCCAAAGTCAACCGATGCTAAAATTTTAAGTCTATCACCCTCAGAAAGTATTTCCGCCTTATATGTAGGCCGCTTTTCTCCGCCGACCGATATAATAGCATCGGCTCCATAAACCTGCCGAGCAAGCTCGCAAAAAAGCTTTGCAATACTTTCATTCCCCGTTTGGATTGACATTCTCTTAAAGGAAAAAGACCTTGAAAAGAGCATAAGACCATAAATCAGCGCCTCTTTACAGCATCTTCTTGTTTTAATTGAAACTAAATCGTTTTTAACCTGTGTGCAAAAAGACAAAGTGGTCTCCCCCTTTCAAGATTTATCCCTTTATTATATCCCTGTGCGAAGTGTGGCAGTTGTATTTTTTACCTTTGAAATACTCACAAAATGTTTCGGCAAAGGTAACTGAACGATGTTTTCCACCCGTACAACCAAACGAAACAATCAGCCCGCTCTTACCCTCTTTTGCATAAAGCGGCAAGGCATATTCAACAAAGGCGAGAAGTTTTTCCAAAAAAGCCTTACTCTCTTCACTTTCAAGCACATAATCTCTGACCTGCTTATCAAGTCCCGTTTTGCTTTTAAGCTCTTCGATATAGAATGGATTCGGCAAGCAACGAACATCAAAAAGCAAATCTGCCTCACTGTCCGACCCATATTTAAAACCAAAGGACTTAAATTCAACGCTCATAGTATCGTTGATATCCTTCGAGAGTATTGCCGATAATTTGCCCTTTAACTGTGAAAGTGAAATATGGGAGGTATCTATAACAAAATCGGCAAGAAGCCTTATAGAATTTAATCTTTCCCTCTCAATTCCAACCGCATTTTCTATGCTCTCGGCAGTATTTGACAACGGATGCTTTCGGCGATTTTCCTTATATCTTCGCACAAGTACATCGGTTGCGGCATCAAGGAAAACTATTTTATATTCTATCCCCTGCTCTTTAAGGCGAGAAAGCACTTCCTCAAGGGCGGAGAACATCTCTCCACCTCTGATATCGGTTACTATTGCAACCTGTTTTAGCGGATTTTCGCCCCTATAAGAGAGGTCGAGAAATGATGGTATTATAAGTGGTGGGATATTATCAACACAGTAATACCCCATATCCTCGAGAACATTTGCGGTATGAGATTTCCCCGCTCCCGACATTCCCGTTACAATAAGCAATTCCATTAAAGGCTTTCCCCTTTTCCTATGAGTATAATCTCGGGTTCTAAGGTAACACCCGTTTCATTCAAAACAGTTTGCTTTATAAAGGCTACAAGCGCCTTAACATCGGCACAGGTGGCTCCTCCCTTGTTGATAATAAAGCCTGCGTGTTTCTCGCTTACCTCGGCTCCTCCGAAGCTCTTACCCTTTAAGCCGCATTTCTCGATAAGCGTTCCTGCATAGTTGCCAATAGGTCTTTTGAAAACACTGCCTGCGCTTGGGAACTCAAGAGGTTGCTTAGAAAGGCGCCTGTTCATATAGTCCTCCATAGCGGCGGATATATCTTCCTTCTCGGCCTTGCTAAGCTTAAAGGTTGCCGAAAGAACTGTCATTTTATTTTTCTTGAAAATACTTGTGCGGTAGCCAAGCTGCATATCCTTCTTTTCAAAGTCCACGATATTTCCGTTTTCATCCAAAACGGTTGCGCTAACTATCGCATCGGCAATTTCGCCACCGTAAGCGCCTGCATTCATATAAACTGCGCCGCCGATACTTCCCGGTATTCCATAGGCAAATTCAAGT
>JAFSIJ010000019.1 GCA_017439845.1 Clostridia bacterium
CAAGCAAACATTCCCGTAAAACTGTTTGAAATACAGCATTTAACTCCGGGTATAACGGTCTTCGGTCTGGCATTTATGACGCTGTTTTCGGCAACCATTATCGCAAAAGACAGAGGTAGTTCATTGCTTCAGCGTTTATATACCACGCCACTTACTCCAATGGACTTTATTCTCGGTTATACGCTGCCTATTATTCCGGTTTCTGTCGCTCAATGTGCTATCTGCTATATTGCCGCAATCGTTCTCGGACTCAACATTACTGTAAATATTTTATACGCTGTTGTATTCATTATTCCTGTTTCTATCCTCTACATTGCTTTGGGACTCCTTTGCGGAAGCGTGTTTACCGATAAGCAGGTCGGCGGCATTTGTGGTGCTTTGCTTACCAACCTTTCAGCGTGGCTGTCCGGTGTTTGGTTTGACATTGATCTCGTGGGCAGTGCGTTTAAGAAGATAGCATACGCACTTCCGTTTGTTCACGCCGTGGATATGGAACGTGCGGTGCTCGCAGGAGATTATTCAGGAGTTTTCCCTCATCTTTGGTGGGTGCTCGGATATGCCGCTATTCTGCTCGTGTTAGCGGTGTTGCTGTTCCTGCGGCAGATGAAAAAACAGTAATTCTTCATATTGGAGAATATGTGCTTCATTGTTGTGTATAGTAAACACATCTATATTTTTACGACAGATTTTACGACAAATGGGATAAAGTTATGCCGCCTTATGACAGGCTATGTTTTACAATGAAAGCGCTTTGGATTAACGAAATCAGCAAAAGGCAGGATAAATAAGGGTATAAGCTCTATCTTGCCTAAATCCCCACAATGAAGCCTTTAGACTAATTTAAAACTTAAACGGACTATGGATTCATAGTCCGTTTTTTGTTGCAAAATGGCTTTGTTGTTGCTATAATTAAAATGTAAAATTTGTTATTAAACGCAACAGGATGTGTTATCTTGATTAAAAAAATATTTAAAAATTCATTATCCTTTATTCTTGTATTGTTATGTGTTGTTTCGGTTTGCTTTGCGGTGCCAACCACTCAAATCTCTGTATCTGCCGCAAAAAGAACAACCCTTAAAATCACCAAGCAGCCGACAGCGGTTGTTACAAAAAAGGGCGCTACCGCCAAGGTTACCTTCTCCGCTCGGGGTGATAAGCTTAAATACACCTGGTATATAAAGGATGCAAAGGCTAAAAAATTCACTAAAGCAAGCTGCACTAAAAAGTATTATCAGGTGAAAATGTCTGCCTCGCGCAATAAAAGGCAGGTTTACTGTCTTGTTAAGGATAAATACGGAAAATCGGTTAAAACAAAAACTGTTACGCTATATATGGGAACTCCTCTTAAAATCACGAAGCAACCCTCTTCGGTTTCGGCTACCGAGGGGAAAACTGCAAAGGTTAGCTTTTCGGTTAGGGGTGATTCCCTTAAATACACCTGGTATTATAAAAATGCGGGTGCAAAGAAATTCACCAAATCCGGTTACACTAAAGAGACCTTTCAAACAACTATGAGTGCGGCCTGCAACGGAAGGCAGGTTTACTGCGTTATCAAGGATAAATATGGCAAATCGGTTAAAACAAAAACCGTTTTGCTTTTAAAAACTATGAGCGCCGGCATATACACCTTTTATAATGCCAAAACAAAGAAATATCTTTCCTTTAACAATAACAGCTTAACCTTAAGCAAAAACGCAAAGTATTGGGATTTAAAGGAAAGCGGAAATAGTTTCTATGTTTATGCGAACAATTCCGATTTACTGCTTGATATAGATAACGCCTATATTGCCTCGGGCACCACCGTTAAGCTTTGGCAATTAACAGGATATGATGTTCAAAAATGGAAAATCAAGGTGAATTCTAACGGAACATATTCATTCTTAAGCGCTGTTGATAATAAATATTGCCTTGGCTTCAAAAATGGGAAAGCAGTTCTCCAAAAGAGAAGCTCGAGCAATACCGCGCAGGAATGGAAGGCGGTTAATTCCTCTTCTAAATTCTACCGCTCGGTATCGAGCAAGAACAAGATTATTGAGTTGCAGCTGCCGACTAATATCACAAATGTTATTTCCCTTTCCCGTTTGCAAAAATGGGCAAACGATTTAGAAACCGCTTATAATTCATTTTACCAATTAACAAGCTATAAGCCCTATAAAAAGGTTATTGTTGAGGCATATAAGCCCTGCAACTATATAGGTTATGTTATTGATAATTCGAACATTATCCATGTTGATAAGGATTTTATTTATAATGACCTTAAAAAAATGTATGTTAGGCAGAACGACTGGAATTTCTGCGTTCTGCACGAAATGGGTCATATGTTTGATAACGAGCGCGCATGGAACTTTGAAACCGAAATGATGACCGATTTAAAGCTTTCTTATGTTCTTGAAAAGAATGGCGCATCAGCCGCCCCCTCCGAGTTTGGCGCCGAAACCGCCTTTAAAGGAAAGGATATTATAAAGGCATTTGAAATTTTAGGTTCCGGTTTTTCTAACAGTTATGATATTTATAGCTGCACCGAGAGATTCCTTGAAATCAAAAATGATATCGGTTGGACACCCTTCAATAAAACCTTCCGTTATCTCCAAAGCAACAACAAGAGCATTGCAAGCCTTTCAAAACAAAAACGCTTTGAAAAATTTGTTTCACTTCTTTCAACATATAGCGGCAAAAACATCCGCTCCTACTTCTCAAATGCAGAATGGAACACTATTATTAGAACATTAAGCAACAGTTAATTTTTACCACACCTTTTTTCCTTGTTGAATAAATGTGTGTTTTATGATAAAATGATTAAAACACAAAAAAGAGGTTTTTATTATGAAAAAATATTTAGTTTTATTTTTAATTTTGGCTGTGCTCCTTTGCGGATGCAAGGAGGCTAAAAAAAATGAAGAAGTCTCTTCTTCTGCACCTGCTTCGACAAGTGGCACAAGCTCCACAGTGCAAGGAAGCGAACAGAGTGGAACAAGCGTTAGCGGAACCACTTCTGATGAAACTGTTAGTGATAAAACTTCTTCCACCGTTAGCGGAACATCGAGTGAGAGCAAAAGTGAAGATAAGTCTTCTTCGAGCAGCAGTTCTTCATCCTCATCATCTTCACAGAGTTCTTCATCGAGCAACAGTTCATCCGCTTCTTCGCAGAGCTCTTCGAGCAGCAGTTCATCATCTTCAGCACAAAGCTCTTCTTCAAGCAGCTCATCCTCATCACAAACCTCATCGAGCAACGGAAACGAATTATACATAGAATTCGATGATTTATGGGATGGCCTCATTGATGAAGAGGAAAACGATACCTGGAATTAAAAGATAAAGAAGAGAAGATTCAAACGAATCTTCTCTTCTTTATATATTATTAAAAGGCATTAAACTTTTCGCCCATAAAAAGCAACTTTTTATTCTTGTTTTATACCTTTTACATTATTATACTATGGGTGAAAGGATGGCCGGGTATTATGCCATCAAATTTTCTTGCATTTTAAAGGAGAATGTAATATGAGAATTGATTGCAAGGGTTATTATGTTGAGACAGGCAAAAACTCTTTTTCCATCTATAAAAATGATATTTTGTGGGTAAAACTTCCCATTGCTTCGCAGGTTAATGCGAACGGGGAAACCGACCGCGATACATACACTCCGACTTTACAAAGTGAAAAAGTTGGCGATAAGCACATTTTCACCTGGAGCACCGCATCTTCTTTATGGTGGAGAAAGCAATACATATTAGAGGTTGCACCAACCTTTTTCCTCTTTAAAATGCGTGTTAATGGAACAGGCTCACTTGATAGCCTTAAATTCTTTGTTGACCAAAATATCACTCGCTACGAAATTGGCGAATATCTTCTACCCCTCGTTAATGACCATAACAAAGCAGGCAACACAAAAACCGTTGTTGAAAGCGGCGTTATCGATATTGGCAGAGCCGTTCCGCCGATGTATGTTTTGCCTTTCTCCGTTGAGGATGAGGCAGGCTCACTTGGTCTCGGCATAGTTGCCAAGGCGGGAAACTATAACTTTGATATTTTAAAATATGACTATCCGTTTATCTTCACCCTACCCTTATACGGTCACACAAAAGTTGATGGCGAATGGGAGAGTCAGGCTATTTGGGGCTCCTTTGCCGAAACACAGGAGGATGTTTTCCGTTATTACACCGAGTGGCATTTCGAAAACGGATATGCAAACCGCCACTCCGCTGAAACTCCTAAATGGTGGTGGACTCCAACATTTTGTGGTTGGGGAGAGCAGGCTCATTATTATAATTTAGATAAAAGTCTTGGAATGCAACGTTATGCTTGCAAGCAAGAATTTTATAACGAAATGATGGCAAAGCTTGAGAAAGAAGACCTACACCCGGGAACTGTTATTATAGATTCAAAATGGCAGGAAGCCTTTGGTGATTGGGTTGTTAACAAAGAAAGATGGCCTGACCTTCGCGGTTTTGTTGAAGAGCAGCATAAAAAAGGCATAAAGGTTATGCTTTGGCTCAAAGCTTGGGATGCGGAGGGGCTTCCCGAAGATGAATGCATTCATTTGCTTTGCAACCCCGTTGCTGCCGACCCGACAAACCCGAAATACGTTAAAAGGCTTGAAGAATATATCCACACCCTCCTTTCAGACAAAGAGGGTTGCTATAACTGCGATGGCTTTAAGATTGATTTTCTTAACTGCATACCGAAAGGTCCCGATGTTAGAACATATTCGGGAATTTACGGAGTGGAGCTTATTAAAACCTGGGTTCAGGTGGTTCACGATATTGCAAAGAGTGTGAAAAAAGATGCACTTATCAGTGCTTTCTCGGCTCACCCCTATTTCTCTGAGCTTGTGGATAGAACCCGTTGCCACGACTACACAAGTAAGCTTCGCAGCGTTAAATCCATCTTTAAATATCGCAGTATGCTCTATGCCGCTGCCAACCCCGGTATTCCTATGGATATGGATTCGGGTGGAATAGGCTCAAAAAGAGAATTTTTCAGATGTCTTGATGGTCAGTTAGAGCATGGTGTTCCCTCTCTATATTGGGTTTCGGATACATTTAATTACCCAATCGAAAATGTTGAGTTTGATGATGAAACATTTGATTATATCCGCAAAATATGGCACGAATATGAAAGAAGAATTGATGAAAAATTTGATGGGAAATAAGGAAGATTTCTATGTTAAATAAAATTATAGATTTTCATACACACCCTATTTTTAAACCTGAACAAAATATCCTGATGTATAAGGATAGCTATGATTTCACCATAGAAAATTTTAAAGAAAATCTTTTAAAATCGGGCATTTCAAAGTTTTGTGGTTCGGTTATAAACCCAAATAAAGATAGCTCTGTTTTAGAAAAGGTTTTGGATAACAACGCTTGTGCTTATAAGCTTTGTGAAATATATGAGGGAGATTATATTCCCGGAATACATATCCATCCCGATTATATAGAAGAATCCTTCAATCAAATCGATGAAGCCTCTTCCCGTGAAGTTCGTTTGATTGGTGAGCTTGTTCCCTACCTTGATGGATGGGACTATTCGCACAAGGGGATTCATCCGATTTTAGATTATGCCGAGAAAAAGGGAATGATTGTTAGTGTTCATTCCACCGATAGCGATGCTCTCGATTCTTGGCTTAGGGAGCATCCAAACCTGATAATTGTTGGAGCCCATCCGGGTGACTGGAGCTTTTTCTTTAAACAGTTGGAACGTTTGAAAAAATACGATAACTATATGCTCGATATCTCGGCAACCGGCATTACCCGTTTTGGTATGCTTAAAAAATTGGTTGATGAAATCGGTTCCAAACGCATTCTTTTTGGCTCGGACTATCCGAGCTGCGACCCGAATGTTTTTATAAGCGGTGTTTTGCAAAACCCACTCCTATCAGACAGTGATAAAGAAAACATTCTCTTCAAAAATGCGCAGCGATTGTTGAATATAAAAATTTAATATTTTATATCAAATGCAAAAAGAGAAGATTCAAAATGAATCTTCTCTTTTTTTACTGTTATTTTATCTTTCCTCTCGGAAGTAGGAAAGGCCGAGGCTTTGCGGAGGCTGATGCTCTCTCTTCTTACGCATACTTGTTATGATAAGAACGATAATGGTTACAACATAAGGAAGCATCTTGAAAAGCTCCTGTGTTTCTGTGCCAAGACCTTGAATGTAGTTATTTGCATTACAAAGTGCACCAAAGAGGAACGAGCCAAGAATTGCAATACTCGGATTCCAAAGTGCGAATATAACGAGCGCGATTGCCATCCAACCTCTATCGCCGAATGCATTATTAGACCAAACACCGCTTGCATAAGCCATAACATACTGAAGTCCACCAAGGCCTGCTATTGCGCTGCCGATACAGGTTGCAACATACTTATACTTTGTTACATTTATACCTGCCGCATCGGCTGTTGCAGGGTTTTCGCCCACTGAACGAAGGTTAAGACCCACGCGCGTTTTCTTTAAAATAAACGAAACAATAAGCGCAATTATTATTGCGAGATATGTTAGAAAATCGTGGGAGAAAAGAAGTTTACCAACTGCGCCAAGGCTATCCGCAAAGGGAAGCTTTGCAGCAAAGAATGAGCTTGTTTTGGTGAGAGCAATTGAAGGAAGCTCACTCTTGGTAATATTGATAAGCGATGCGCCAAGGAAGTTTCCAAGACCGATACCAAAGGTGGTAAGAGCAAGACCTGTTACGTTTTGATTTGCGTGAAGTGTAACAGTAAGGAAGCTATAAATAAGACCCATAAGCATTGAACCAACAAGGGTGCAGGCAAGCGGAATAAGCACCGCAAGAATGGGGTTCATATTAGCGATATCGTTTCCGCAAGAATTCTCATAAAGGAAGGAGCCAACAACACCGCTTATAGCGCCAACATACATAATACCGGGGATACCGAGATTTAAGTGACCTGCTTTTTCGGTTACAATTTCACCTGTTGAACCATAAAGAAGCGGCACGCCGAGAAGAATTGCACGACAAATAAACTGAATAATCATTATTCGGCTACCTCCCTCTTATGCTTAAACTTAATTGAATAGTGAATAAAGAATTCACAACCAACGAGCATCAGTATTACAACGCCAACCATAATTTCCGAGAAGGAGGAGTTGAGAAGCGCTGTATCCGCAACTTTTGCAACGCCGAGATTCAAGAAAACAACAATCGCAGTCATAACAACCATTATAAATGGATTAAACTGACCGAGCCAGGACATAAGAATCGCTGTGAAGCCCTGACCGCCAACGCTGTTTATATTTATGCTATGGTCGGTTCCTGCAACGAGGAGCATACCTGTTATACCGCAAAGGGCGCCCGATATAATCATTGTACGGATAATAACCTTTTTAACATTTATACCGATATATCTCGCTGTGTTCTGGCTTTCGCCAACAACCGATATTTCATATCCCTGCTTACTATGCTTTAAGTAAACATACATTACAATGGTGATAACCGTAACAACAAGAACGTTAACCAAATAATCATTTCCTGCGATAGTTGGAAGATTTCCTTCTGCCACAGGGTTGATAACGTTCGAGCCGCCGCCCTTGATATAAACATAATATGCAATAATTTGTGTTGCAATATAGTTCATCATAAGGGTGAACAAGGTTTCATTGGTATTAAAGAGAGCCTTGAACACTGCGGGGATAACGCCCCAAATAGCGCCTGCAAGAATACTTGTTAAGAAAATTACTACTAAAAGCACAGGATAAGGAAGCTTATTGCCGAGCTCTATCATACAAATAATAGAAGCAAGACCGCCCATAAGAGCCTGACCCTCGGCGCCGCAGTTCCAAAACTTCATTTTAAATGCGGGGGTTAATGCGAGGGCAAGCGAAAGGAGAATGGCAATTTCCTGCAAATACTTCCAGAGCATTGTGGTATGTCCCTCAAAGAGTCTGCCAAAAACACCCGAAAACATTATTTCATAGGTTTTGCCGAATTCCTGACCTGTTACAAGCACCGAGAGCAAACCAACAAGGATAAAGGCTATAACTATAGTTGCAACGCGGATAAGCCAAGCCTTGCCTGCCGACATATCATCACGCTTAACAACGTGGAAAAGCGGTTCGTGTGCGGTTTTAACCGCCGACTCTTTAGCCATTATTCTCATCTCCTTGCTGTTTTGATTTTGTCATAAGAAGACCGATTTCTTCTTTGGTTGTTGTTCTGCCATCAACGATACCGGTTATTCTTCCCGAGCCGATAACCAAAATTCTATCGCAAAGCTCGGTTAGAACATCAAGGTCCTCGCCAACGAAGATAACTGCAACACCCTTTTTCTTTTGCTCATTCAAAAGATTATATATAAGATATGAGGAGTTGATATCAAGACCTCTAACGGGGTATGCCGCCATAAGCACTGTTGGCGAAGCGGCAATTTCTCTACCAACCAACACCTTTTGAACATTACCGCCTGAAAGTCTTCTAACGGGGGTTGTTGCTCCGGGTGTTACAACCTCAAGGTCCTCAATAATATGTTGAGCCAAATCCTTTGGCTCTTTTCTTTCAAGGAAAGCAGTTTTACCCTTGCGGTAAGACCTCAACATCATATTATCAACGATATCCATATTTCCGACAAGACCCATACCAAGCCTATCCTCAGGAACGAAGGAAAGGCGAACACCAAGCTCTCTTATCTGTAAAGGAGTTTTGTTTCTAAGGTCTTCCTTTTCGCCTGTTTTGGGGTCATTATAAGTAATATTACCGAATTGTACCTGTTGGAGACCTGCGATAGCCTCAAGAAGCTCTCGCTGACCTGAACCCGCAATACCTGCGATGCCCAAAATCTCACCTGCGTTTGCAGTGAAGCTTATATCATCGAGAATCTTGACACCGTTTCTATCAATGCATTCCATATCCTCAACAACAAGTCTCGGTTCAACATTCACGGGTTCACTTCTATCAATATTAAGCGAAATCTTTTTACCAACCATCATTTCGGTCAGCTCTGCTTCGTTTGTTTTAGCGGTTTCAACCGTTCCAACATATTCACCCTTACGAAGAACCGCAACTCTATCAGAAAGGGATAAAACCTCGTGAAGCTTATGGGTTATTATGATGATACACTTGCCATCATCCCTCATTCTTCTAAGCACATTAAACAGCTTCTCGGTTTCCTGAGGGGTTAACACTGCGGTTGGCTCATCGAGAATAAGAATATCTGCGCCACGATAAAGCACCTTGATTATCTCAACGGTTTGCTTTTCAGAAACGCTCATTGTATAAATCTTTTTCTCTGGCTCAAGGTCAAAGCCATATTGCGAGCTGATAGCAGTTATCTTCTCGGTGGAAGCCTTGAGATTATACTTGCCTTCATCAAGACCAAGCACAATATTTTCGGCAGCGGTGAATACATCAACAAGCTTAAAGTGTTGATGAATCATACCGATTTTATACTGGAACGCATCCTTAGGCGAGGTTATAACCGCCTCTTCCCCATCAATAAAGATTTGACCTTCATCTGGGAAATAGATGCCCGAAATCATATTCATAAGTGTGGTTTTTCCGCTTCCGTTCTCGCCGAGGATGGAGAGAATTTCACCGCGGTTTGCAGTCAGGTTAATATCCTTGTTTGCAACCACCTTGCCGAACACCTTGGTTATATTTTTTAATTCAATAGCAGGTTGTTTTTCCACATTAAACCTCCGTTCTAATGGTTTTGAACAAATCATTTTTCCTGAAAATAATCTCTTCAAAATCAGTTTAAGGCGAGGGAGCCCCCTCGCCTCAAACATTAAATTTTAGATATTATCAACTATAATATTAGCCGTAATTTCTGTCAAGAAGAGTGATGCCATCGATTTCAACATCGAAGTAAGGAGCTGAACGATGCTTTGACTCGTAGAACACGCCGTTCTCGATAGCCTCGGTATCCTTAGCAAACTCTGCATCTGTATCAACATCAGCAAGATAAGTATCAAGCTTCTTGCCGCCTACTGTGAAGTTAGCGGTGTCAAATACATTGATAGAACCATCAAGGAGCTTAGCCTTAACTTCTTCAAGCTTCTTAGCTGTATCCTTAGCAGCAGCCTTTTCATTTATTTCGGTGAGAACAACAGAACCTGTCTCG
>JAFSIJ010000020.1 GCA_017439845.1 Clostridia bacterium
CCTTGGTAACAGGCTATGATATTATTCCTTTCTGGGTTATGAGAATGATGTTCTCAGGTATCGAGCAAACAGGCGAGGTTCCTTTTGATACCGTTCTTATTCACGGACTTGTTCGCGACCCGCAGGGAAGAAAAATGTCGAAGTCATTAGGCAATGGTGTTGACCCGCTTGAAGTAATCTCGCAGTATGGTGCCGATGCGCTTCGATTCTCACTTGCAACGGGTAACAGCCCCGGTAACGATATGCGTTATATTCCCGAAAGAGTTGAGGCAAGCCGAAACTTTGCTAATAAGATTTGGAATGCCGCAAGATTTATTTTGATGAATCTTGAAAGCGATGAGGAAATACCGCTTGATTTGTCAGCACTTGCCCTTGAGGATAAGTGGATACTTTCGAAGTATAATAACCTAATTGCAGAGGTAACCGAAAATCTTGATAAGTATGAACTTGGTCTTGCAGTTCAAAAGCTTTATGATTTCATTTGGGATATATTCTGCGATTGGTATATCGAAATTTGCAAATCTCGCTTAAACGGTGAGGATAAAAAGGCGAAGGATACTGCAAGAAGCGTGTTGATTTATGTGTTCTCCAACACATTAAAACTTCTTCATCCCTTTATGCCATTTATAACCGAAGAGGTTTGGCAGTCACTTCCGCATTCAGGTGAATCAATTATGATTGCCGAGTGGCCGAAGTTCGGCGATGAACTATCCTTCGAAACCGAGGAAACCGAATTCGAGAGAATTATGGCAGTTATCCGTGCTATTCGTAACAGAAGAGCCGAAATGAATGTTCCGCCCTCAAAGAAAGCAAAGGTGCAAATTGCTTCCGCTTTCTCGGATACCTTTAACGAAGGTGCGGCATATATTTGTCGCTTGGCTTATGCGAGCGAGGTCGAAACAGGCGAAAACTTCGATAGCGAGGGTGCAGTTCGCGTTATTACCGATTCGGCAACAGTTTATATGCCAATGAGGGAATTAGTTGATGTAACCGCCGAGCTTGCAAGACTCGAAAAGGATATGAAGAAAGCGCTTGAGGATAAAGAGTTCTTTGAGAGAAAGCTCAATAATCAAGGCTTCCTTGCAAAAGCTCCTGCGGCACTCGTTGAGCAGCAAAAGGAATCACTCAAAAAGGTTCTCGATAAAATTGATATGATTAACGAGAGCATCAAACAGCTTGAAGAAATGAAATAATTAAAAGAGTCCGTTCTTATGAACGGGCTCTTTTTTTGCATACTTAAAGTGGGAAAAGGAAATAATATGAAAAAATGAAAAAGGTGTGGGGAAATGGCGCCGCTTACAAAAGATTATTCAAGTGTTTACTTAACCGAGAATTTGGATGAAAATATTAAAATCATAAAGGAAATATTCAAAAAGGACTCAACACTTCGCATCCGCCGAATAAAACTGAAAGACAATGTTAACGAATGTGCGATTATCTATATAGATGGTATGATAAACAACGAGGTTTTAAACGATTCGGTTGTGCGGCCTCTTATAACTGCGGCGGTGGATATTGGCGAAAAAGGGAAAATAGAAGAAATATCCTCAAAAATCCTCTTTGTTAATGATGCTAATAAGGCGAAAACTGTTGCCGATATGCTAAGAGCAATACTTTATGGTGATACTATTTTGTTGGTTTCGGGCAGCAGTGTTGCGCTCTCACTTAACACAAAGGGTTGGCGAACAAGAGGTATTTCCGAGCCTCAGGAGGAAAGAGTTTTGCAAGGCCCTCGCGAGGGCTTTGATGAGGCGGCAATGTTTAATCTTGCAATGCTAAGGCGAAAGCTTTTAACCCCCGACCTTTGCGCCGAAATGCTGAGAGTGGGGAGAAGGAGCGAAACAATAGTTTTTATTTGCTATCTTGAAAGCCTTGCCGATAAGCAATGTGTTAAGGAACTAAAAAAGAAAATAGAAAAAATTGATATAGATGGAATTCTTGATACCAACTATATCGCCGAATATATAAGACCGCACCGATTTTCTCTCCTTAAAACAACGGGAACCACCGAGCGCCCCGATGTTGTTGCCGCAAGGCTTTTAGAGGGAAGAATTGCGGTTATAGTTGATGGAACACCTGTTGTTCTGACATTGCCTTATCTCTTTTCCGAGAACTTTCAATCTGATGAGGATTATTATCTTAACTTCTTTGTTGCAAGTGTTGGAAGATTTCTTCGGTTTGTTTGCTTTTTTCTCGCTGTTAGCGCACCGGCTATCTTTGTTGCGTTAACCACCTTTCATAAGCAGTTGCTTCCAACATCGTTTGCGCTATCGGTAGCACAGCTTCGAGGGGGAGTTCCTTTTTCGGCGCTTATTGAATGTTTGCTCTTAATTTTTGTTTTTGAAATCCTAAAAGAAACAGGTCTGCGTATGCCTCAAAGCCTCGGTCACGCATTAAGCATTGTCGGTGGTCTTGTTGTGGGTCAGGCGGCAGTTGAGGCAAGGATTGTCAGCGCACCAATGCTGATTGCGGTTGCGCTAAGCGGAATTTCGGGACTTATGATACCGAGACTTAAAGGTGTTGTCTTTTATTTAAGAGTGGCGGCGGTTTTGGTATCCTCACTTTTAGGACTTTATGGCTTTATAGCGCTTATGAGCATCTTCGTTGTTCGGGTGTTCAGTATAAAAAGCTTTGGTGTTGACTATACTGCCTCTATAAGAAACCCCGACTTTGAGCACTTAAAGGATACCTTTTTCAGAGCTCCTTGGGAGTATATGAAAACAAGACCTGTTTTTAATAAAAATATCATTAGAGCAAGGGATGAAAAGGATGAGGATTAAAAAGATATTATCACTTTTTTTAGTGCTTATATTGCTTTTTTGCCTTTCGGGATGCTCGGGTAATGTTTACACCCAAGCCGACCAGCAGTATATAGTGTCGGCTATCGGTTTTCTCAATAAAAGCGGCAGAATAAGGGCAGTTGCCGAGGCGGTTGCAGTTAATGCCGAAAGCACCGAGCAAAGCGTTGAACGTGTTTTGCTTGAAGGCGAGGGAGCAACACCTGCTGAAAGTGTGCTCGATCTTGCTGCCAAGCTTTCAAAACCACTGCTTTTTGACCATTGCGGTGTTATCCTAACCGATGCAACATTAAATCGAGAAGAGGTTGAAAAGGTTCTTTCCTACTGCGAAGAAAACAAGCAAATCAACCTTGCGGCATATATCGTTCATAGCGATGATATAGAAAAGCTTTTATCCCTAAAGCCTATGGCGGCATTAACGGTTGGTTATGATATAATCGGTGTGATAGATAGAGCGCAGTCACTTTATGGAATAAAATTCTTTAATCGATTTTATGAGGTCAAGGCAAATGTTTTAAAAAAGAGCAACACTTTTCTTTTGCCAAGCTTTGAGGCGGTGGGCGAGGAATATACCATTTCGGGAAGTGAGGTTTATTCCTCATTTGAAAGAAAGGCTCGCCTTACTAACGAACAAACTGCTCTTTACTGCCTTATAACCGATACCTACTCACACGGCGCTTTTTCAGAATATAAAATTGCATCTGCAAAATGCTTTTTTGATAGTTCTATAAAGGATGAAAAGCTCTATATTGATTTAAGAATCAAGGCGCAAATTGAGAAGGGAAGCAGAGAAAAGCTTTTAGAAGAATTAGAACAAACCGCAAACACATTAAATCTCTTTTTTGATAGTGATATTTTCGCATTTTCCAATAGGATATATAGAAAAAACCAAAAGGTGTGGAAGAAAATAGTCAGTAAAGAAAAAGAGTTTATAAAAAATGCGCATATTAGTATTGCTTTGGAGGATATATGAAAGCTAAAACAAATTATTCTCTTCATATAGCATTTCTTACTGCTGTTTTCACCCTTTCAAATGCTATAATAACACTTCCATTTAACAGTGCGGATGATAAAACCTTTTTAGGCTTTATACTCGCCTTTTTTATATCCCTTGCGGCAAATGTTTTTATCGTTTCTTTTCTTAATAAGAGAGATTTTTCAAATAAAATATTTTTCAAATTCCTATATTGTGCGCTGATTCTTTTAGTGTTATTTGAGGTGCTTAGGAGCTTTGCTTTGTTTGTGAAATTCGCAAGCGAAATAATTCTGCCGAGTGTATCGGCATTCATTATCGGGGCTGTGTTCTTGCTATGTGTTATATACACCTTTTTAAAGCATAACAGCGTTATTTTGAAGTTTTCTCTTTTTTCTTTTTTAATAGTTGCAATTCTTATAATTATTTTCTTTATTCTCTCTTCAAAGGAATATAGAGCCGAGAATATATTCTTGCTTTCATTCCCCGATATAAGCGAACTTGTATCGCAAATCTATTATTGCTTAATTGGAATATTCCTTCCTTTGCCGATAGTGTTTTTATGGCAAAAAGGGGAGATAGGGGAGGTTAATAAAAAGGCGAGTATAATCGGCTTTTGCCTTGGCGGAATATTTTTAGCGCTCCCCCTTTTGAACACGCTTTTGCTCTTTGGTGCCGAGGTTTCAGGAGAGCTTAGTTTTCCTTATGCCTCGGCGATAAGCACCGTAACGGTGGGCTATCTCTTTTCCCGTATGGATGGCTTTTCGTATTTCATATATTTCGCCTGTGTGCTTGTAAAAATAACAGTTTTATTGGGAACCATAAAAACCTTGATTAAGCACATTAAAAGTTGACATTTTACCCGTTTTGTTGGATAATGTTTAGCGGTGATAATATGTCAGTTATAAATATAGTTATGGTTGAACCTGAAATACCGCAAAACACAGGTAACGTTGCAAGAACCTGCGCCGCAACAGGTGCAAGGCTCCATCTTGTTGGCCCTATGGGTTTTAAAATCGATGATAAGAAGCTTAAACGAGCAGGTCTTGATTATTGGCAGTATTTGGATATTACCTATTATGAAAGCCTTGATGAATTTTTCGAGAAAAATAAAGATGGTAAATTCTATTTTTATACCACTAAGGCAAGGCATACCCACTCGGATATAGAATACCCCGATAACTGTTATTTGCTTTTCGGCAAGGAAACAAAGGGGCTGCCCGAAGAGCTTTTGCTTAAAAACCCCGAAACTTGCGTTCGAATTCCAATGCAGGGTGAAATCAGAAGCCTTAATTTATCCAACAGTGTTGCAATAGCGGTTTATGAGGTTTTGCGCCAGTGGGATTATCCAACGCTCGAAAATGAGGGTGAATTGCACAATTATCGTTGGGAAACCGATGCGATTATATAATATATAATAGAAAATAAAAATTGGTATTGAAAATTTAAAAATTTGTGGTAAAATTAAGTATGTAGAAAATTTAACAATCTGAAAAGATGAAATTAAATGAACGCTCTTAACAAGAAGACTGTAGACGATATTAACGTTAAAGGTCAAAAGGTTCTCGTTCGTTGTGACTTCAATGTTCCGCTAAAGAACGGAGTTATTACTGATGAAAACCGTATCAACGCAGCACTCCCCACAATTAAAAAGTTAATCGAAGATGGCGGCAAGGTTATCCTTTGCTCTCACCTTGGCAAGCCGAAGGGTGAGCCCAAGCCTGAGCTCTCTTTAGCTCCTGTTGCTAAGGCTCTTTCCGAAAAGCTCGGCAAGCAGGTTAAGTTTGCGGCTGATGATAATGTTGTTGGCGAAAATGCAAAGGCAGCAGTTGCAGCTATGAACGATGGCGATGTTGTCCTTTTGGAGAACACCCGTTATCGCGCTGAAGAAACCAAGAATGGCGAGGCTTTCTCGGCTGAACTCGGCAGCCTTGCTGATATATTTGTAAATGATGCTTTCGGCACCGCTCACAGAGCTCACTGCTCAACAGTTGGTGTTGTTGCTCACGTTAAGGAAGCTGTTGCAGGCTATCTTATCGGTAAAGAGCTTAAGTATCTTGGCAACGCAGTTGAAACCCCTGTTCGCCCCTTCGTTTGTATTTTGGGCGGTGCTAAGGTTGACAGCAAACTCCCAGTTATTGAAAATCTTCTCACCAAGGCTGATACACTTATTATCGGCGGCGGTATGGCTTATACCTTCCTTGCAGCAAAGGGCTTCGGCGTTGGAACTTCACTTATTGATGAATCAAAGATTGATTATTGCCGCGAAATGATGGCAAAAGCCGAGGAGAAGGGCGTTAAGATTCTTCTTCCCGTTGATTGCACCATCGCTAAGGAATTCCCGGACCCAATTGATGCTCCTATCGAAATCAGCGTTGTTGATGCTGATAAGATTCCTGCTGACTATATGAGTCTTGATATCGGCACAAAAACTGCTGAACTCTATGCAAATGAGGTTAAGAATGCTAAGACTGTTGTTTGGAACGGTCCTATGGGCGTTTTCGAAAACCCAACACTTGCAAAGGGAACTATGGCAGTTGCTAAGAGCCTTGCTGAAACCGATGCTGTAACAGTTATCGGTGGTGGTGACTCGGCTGCAGCTGTAAACATTATGGGCTTTGGCGATAAGATGACCCATATCTCAACAGGCGGCGGCGCTTCTCTCGAATTCCTTGAGGGTAAAGAGCTTCCAGGTATTGCAGCACTTAATGATAAATAA
>JAFSIJ010000021.1 GCA_017439845.1 Clostridia bacterium
ATCCTGGAAGGTTGGGTCGAGACCTGCATTAACATCGGCAGAAAGGCACTTCGAATTGCGGAGCGCAACAGTTCCATCTCCACCCTGCATATTCGCCAAATCGGTTACTACATAACGCAAGAAATCGGAGTTAAGACCTGTATTACCGTCAGAACCGATTTCCTCCTTATCGGTGAGGATTGCGATAGCAGTTTTCTTCGGGCTTTCAACCTCTAAAATAGCGGTTAAAGCGGGATATGCGCAAACCCTGTCATCCTGACCATAGGAGCCGATAAGTGACCTATCAAAACCAATATCACTTGCCTTGTGCGCAGGAACAAGTTCAAGCTCTGCCGACAAGAAATCTTCCTCAGTAATACCATATTTTTCGTTGAGAATTTTGAGGATATTAAGCTTAACAAGCTCGCTTGCATCATCATCCTTAAAGGGATGACTTCCAACGAGAACATTAAGCTCCTCGCCCTTTATTCCTTCGGCTAAAGTGCGCTTATTTTGTTCGGCTGCAAGGTGGGGCAAAAGGTCGTTAACAACGAACTTTGGCTCATCATCCTTTTCACCTAAAGAAACCTCGATTACGCTACCATCCTTTAATGCAAAAACACCGTGGAGAGCAAGCGGAACAGCTGTCCACTGATACTTTCTTATGCCGCCATAATAGTGGGTTTTAAAGAGAGCTAATTCAATCTCTTCATAAAGCGGATTTTGCTTTAAATCAAGGCGAGGTGAATCAATATGAGCGGCGGTGATATTAACACCGTTTTCAACCGCTTCTTCACCTACCACGATAAAGGCAACAGTCTTGCCGCGGTTGTTAACAAAAAGCTTATCTCCAGCCTTATATTTTTCGCCAACCTTAAACTCCTTAAAGCCCTTTTGCTTTGCCATAGCAAGAGCATTTTTTGCAGCCTCTCGCTCGGTTTTTGAGGCATCAAGGAATGCCTTATAGCCTTCACAATATTCCTGTGCCTTTAAAAGAACACTCTCATCAACAATCTTTCTACCGTTCTTTTTATTGTAGAAAAGCTGTTCCTTCAAACTTTTAACATCACTCATTGATATTCCCTCCAAATATCCCATCAAGCAAGGCTTTTCCCTCGCTTAAAAAATTATTTTCTTTATCATTATTATAAATCACATAGTCGGCATTATTTATAAAAAATTCATCACTTTTGCCAGCGTTTATCCGAAGAAGCGCATCCGAAATCGATAGGTCATCCCTACTCGTTATTCTTTTTATGCGAATTTCTTTTTCACTTAAAACCGCTATGGTTTTATAACAAATTTCATTCATTCCGCTCTCAAAAAGCGTTGGCGCATCGAGTAAAACATTCTCGGTTTTTATATCAGACAAGATAAGCTCCGATATAAACGGAAGCAAGGTCTTGTTTAAAAGCTCGGTGTTTTCCTTGCTTGAAAAAGCCTTTTTTGCAAGTGTTTTTCGGCAAAGACTTCCATCTTTCAACAATATATCTTCCCCGAAAGCTTTAACAAGGGCTAAAAGTCCCTCACTTGACTTTTCTACCGCTTTTCTCGCATAAAGGTCACAGTTTATAACCTCTATACCCATATCCTGCGCTAATTTACTAAAGGTTGTTTTTCCCGAACCCGTGGGTCCCGTAAGTCCAACTATTTTTCTCATAACTTCATCACCTTGAAAGCGGCTGCGCGAATTAGTCGGTTATAAACTGCAAGTCCAACACCATTCTTTTCGGGCGCATGGATATAAACAGTTTTAACGCCTAAATCATCAACCTTGCGAAGTGTTGAAAAAACATTTTTTGCAAGGCTTTCTTCACTTGTTATACTTCCGTAACAAATTTTCTTGACATCTATTAAGGCTTCTTCTTCGCTAAAACAAACCGCACAACAGTTTTCTTGAGCATTTACATAGCTCACAAAGGATTTGCTATCAGCTTCAACGAGAACAACCTCGGTTTCGGGGGCATAATGCTTATATTTCATACCTGGCGAAGCCGCTTTTTCATCCTTACCGAGTTGATTCAGCACTGCATTGTCAATAACCAAATCGGGCAATATTTCCCTTATTTGCTCGGCTGTTACAGCGCCGGGGCGAAGAAGCTTTGGTGGATTTGTGCAAAGGGTTATAACGGTTGACTCAACGCCGACCGAACACCCGCCCGCCATAATAACCGCATCAATTTTTCCGCTCAAATCATCGATAACGTGGTTAGCAGTTGTTGGACTCGGTTTGCCCGAAATATTAGCCGATGGTGCCGCAAGAGGAACACTGTTTCTAATAATATCTCTCGCAATATCATTATTTGGCATACGAACTGCAACTGTATCGAGGCCACCGCAAACACTGTTTGAAACCCTTTCGCCTTTTTTTAGTACCATTGTGAATGGCCCGGGCCAAAATTTTTCGGCTAATTTATAGGCTTCATCGGGTATTTCCGCTGCTACCTCTCCTAACTGACTTATGTCGGCGATATGGACAATCAACGGGTTATCCTGAGGTCTACCTTTAGCAATAAAAATCTTAGCAATAGCATCATCACAAAAAGCGGATGCTGCAAGGCCATAAACGGTTTCAGTGGGTATGGCAACAGTGCCGCCGCTCTTTAAAATATTTGCGGCTTCAACTATGCTTTTATCATACACATCATTTGAAACTTCGTATTTTTTGGTAATCATAAAATCAGTTTCCATCTTCCTGTGATTTAAGGGCTTCGGCTCTATAATAGGTTATAAGAGCATCAACAACTTCATCAAGGTCACCATTTAAGGTTTGTTCTAACTTATAGATAGTAAGGCCTATTCTATGGTCGGTTATTCTTCCTTGAGGATAGTTATATGTTCTTATTCTTTCGCTTCTATCTCCCGTTCCAACCTGAGATTTACGATCAGATGCTATTGCCTCATCGTGCTCTCGCTGAGCAACATCATAAAGCCTTGAACGAAGAATTTTAAGAGCCTTATCCTTATTCTTAAACTGGCTTCGCTCATCCTGACATTCAACAACAGTTCCCGTTGGAATATGGGTAACACGAATTGCCGAGGATGTTTTATTGATATGCTGACCGCCTGCACCTGAGGAACGGAAGGTATCTATCTTAAGGTCGGCAGGGTTGATTTCAAGCTCAACCTCATCCGCTTCGGGAAGCACCGCAACTGTAACGGTTGAGGTGTGAATTCTGCCTTGTGTTTCGGTATCGGGAACACGCTGAACACGGTGAACTCCGCTCTCATACTTAAACTTAGAATATGCTCCGCTACCCTCTATCATAAAGCTGATTTCCTTAAAGCCGCCAAGTTCGGTTTCATTGGCATTCATAACCTCAACCTTAAAGCGCTTGGACTCAGCAAACATACTATACATTCTGAAAAGTGAGCCTGCGAAAAGAGCTGCCTCTTCTCCGCCAGCACCGCCGCGAATTTCCACTATTACGTTCTTTTCATCATTAGGGTCTTTTGGAAGCAAAAGAATTTTAAGCTCATCAGCAAAGACTTCTATATTGCTCTTCGCCTCGCGAAGTTCTTCTTCAACGAGTTCCTTAAATTCCTTATCAAGACCGCCTTCTTCGAGCAATGCAAGAGCTTCTTCTTCGCTCTCCTTCGCCTTTGTATACTCTCTGTATTTTTCAACAATAGGGGTTAATTCGCTATGCTCCTTCATCAGTTTTCTAAACTGCTCGTTATCGGAAACAACCTCAGGGCGAGTTAACTCAACACCTATTTGCTCATAACGACTTTCAACCGCTTTCAATTTATCAAACATTACTTATTCTCTCCAATTACCTTTTTAATGCCTTTTTCAACCTTAACTCGCGGCAGCATAACCTCCCTGCCACAGCCATCACAACGGATGCGAAAATCCATACCAACACGAAGAACACTGAAAGTATCACATCCGCAAGGATGCTTTTTCTTCATAACGAGTTTTTCTCCAACCGATATATTCATTTCACACCTCCGCATAATTATACAATATATATTATATCGCAATAGACGGCCAAAAGCAACCATTATTTCCTTATAGTTTTAAACAATATTATACTTGAATCATACATCAAAAAATGTTAAAATTATATTACTATGTAAATTATATCGGGGGTTTACTTTAGATATGGTTAAGATTATACACTGTGCAGACATACATATTGGCTCGGCCGATACCTCGCTCGGTCTACTTGCGCAAAAGAGAAGACTTGAAACACTCATGACTTTTGAACGAATTATCGACAT
>JAFSIJ010000022.1 GCA_017439845.1 Clostridia bacterium
CGCACTGTTTTAGATAATGAAATTTCCGAAAAAGATTTAACACCCGATAAATCTAAGGATGGAAAGATATACTTTGTCTATGAAGCACAAAAGGGAATAACACTCGATAGTAACATCGTGTCTTATCAGTTTGAAGTGTTATCAAATGCACAGGATGGCGAGGCAAAATTCAATTTACATTTATATGAGATGTATCTTGATGATGCGGGATATACTTCGGTTATCGCAGCTACACAAAGCGGTTCTTTTACAGTTGTAATCGGGGTTACCGATGCTAAGATAACAGCAGTTGAAGAAAAAATAACCGCAATAGGAACGGTTGAGGCAACCGATGCTTGCAAAACCCTTATCAACGAAGCCTTTTTCGCTTACAATGCATTGACAACTATTCAAAAAAATCAAGTAAGTAATTACGATGTTTTAACAGCGGCTTATGATACTTATAACAGATTAAAATCCGAAAAGGAAAAATCTGAAAACAAGGCGCAAGCCGATGCGTTTCGAGAAAAATATAAAAAGGTTCTTTCGCTAACGAAGGATACTGTTAAGCTTTCCAACGAGTCGCAAATAAAAGCGGCGAGTGAGGAATGGAACAAAATCAGCTCGGCCGATGTCAAGGGAATGCTCACAAAGGAGAAAAACCTGCTTCGCGTTTTAGCTCAAAGGGTTGAAGAGCTTAAAAAGATTGCCGAGGATGAAAAGGCGGAGGCGGCTCTGAAGGCAGAAGCTAAGGAGCTCGCAAAACAGTTCCGCGAGTATTATAAAGGTGTTCTCTCCTTAACCGAGAAAACGGTTACCGCTGAGGATAGTATGGGCGTTAGCTCAGCGCTCAGTGAAATTGAAAACTATCAGTTTGTGAACACCTATGTTCAGGATGAACTAAAGAAAGAAAAGGCACTGCTCGAAAAACTGAGAGATAAAATAGAGCAGATAAGAGCGGAGGAGGGGGCTCACCCCGAACGCGCCGAGGTTGAAGCCTTTAATGAAAAATATGGTTGGTTATTGGCTTTAGATGAAAAGGATGCAACCGCCGATGATTATATAACCCTTTCGGTAGCACTTTCATATTATGAAAATTTGAGTGATGAGGCAAAAGCACTTCTTCCCGATGTTGATGAAAAGCTCAATAAGCTTTTAACGGTAAGCGAAGAGCTTTTCTACAAGGAAGAGGAAGCCAAGGTTATCGTGGAAACCGAAACGGTTGAAAAAGAGGTTGAAAAGGAAGTTATAAAAACCGAAATAGTTGAGGTTAATTCCACCATCACCGAAACGGTTGAGGTTCCGGGTGAAACACAGGTTAAAACCGATACAAAATATTTAACGAGAAACATTCACCCAATGGTGATATGGTCGATAATAATATTTGCAATTTCGGTAAGCGCATTAGCGGCAGCCTTTATAGCTTACTTCACCCGCAAAAAAGAAGCAAAGGGGGAGGAATCGCTATGAAAAAGATACTTAGCAAAAAAATAGTTATTTCTCTGCTTTCGGTTTTGTGTGTATGTGCGCTTGTCCTTGCGCTTGTGCTTGATAATGCACCAACCACAAAGGCTCTGGAGTATAATGAAGAAAATCCTGATTTTAAGTTTGAGCTTATAAACGGTGAAGCCGAAAAAATTGTTTCTAATAAAGACCTTTATGATTGTAAAGGCACCTTTTCGGGAAAGAACGGTGTTTATAAAATTTCAACCGATGCTTATACTGCCTGGCAACATAGTGATGATATCGCATTTGCTTATAGGCAATATGATATTGGCGGCACCAAAAATGATGTTATAACGGTTGAAACACAAATTGATTCAAGAACCTTTAGCGGAACGGAATATCCAACTGCATCAACAGGTCTTATGTTAAGACAGAGCTTGGACCCCGGCTCACCCCATGTGTTCTTGCATTGCAGAGATACAATTGCAATAGTTTATCGTTCACAGCAAGGTGGAGGCACAACTGTTAAATATGCAGGAGTTTCACCTATATATCCTGTTTCATTAAAAATTGAAAAGGTCGGCACACAGTATACCTGCTATTATAAAAATGCCAATATGAAAAATTATGTTAAAATAGCGGTTTGCGGTTCCAACATTCAAGGTCCCGTGCTTGGAGGATTTGCAGCACATGCCTGCCTTGGCCCTAACGAATATGTAAATGCGCAGTTCACAGGGTATAAAGCGGTCGGCTCAGGAACATATAATCCCGAAGGAAGCGGCGAGGATGATACCACTTCAAGCGAGCCTGAAAATGTTTGGCCGGAGTGGGAGGATGCTCCCGTTGCCGATGATGTTCTTTTGTCCGAAACCTTTACTGATGGCAGTATGATAAACGATAACGGAAAAGAGCAAAACGATATAACAAACCCGATTTGGCGAAGCAGTAGCGGAGATATAACGCTCGATGAGGATAACAACCGAGTTTTAGCTAAAAACTTTGTTACCTCAACCGATTATGTCGGCAATTTTGAATGGACCGATTATAGCGCAAGCGTTGATGTTAGGTTCACCGAGAATTGCGACCCCGAGCAAACCAACCAGTTCACCTTATTTGTAAGGCACTATGAGGTTGGATACCTTGGAATGTATGACTATGGTGTAACACTCTATGGTGGTAAAGAGGTTAGAATATACCGCCGCTACCGTTCAAAAGAGGGTTATGCAAACGGTAATGTTGTTGCTAAGGCGGATTGCAATTATCTTGATAAACCGGGCGAGTGGCAAAATCTTTATGTTGAAGCCTTTGATGATAAGATTACGGTCAGCGTGAA
>JAFSIJ010000002.1 GCA_017439845.1 Clostridia bacterium
GGGTATTACCTGGGTCACCTTGACGACCTGCACGACCGCGAAGCTGATTATCAATTCTTCTCGATTCATGGCGCTCGGTGCCTATAATACAAAGTCCGCCCGCTTCTCTTACAGCCTGAGCCTCGGGTGCGATTTCCGCCTTGTATTTATCATAATATTCCTTGAATTTTGCTCTTGCGCTTAAAATTGCCTCATCGCTTGTTTCGGCAAAGCCTGTTGCCTCGGTTATCATTTCCTCGCTTAGTCCATCATGGCGAAGCGAAGCCTTTGCCAAATACTCGGCATTACCTCCAAGCATAATATCGGTTCCACGACCTGCCATATTGGTTGCGATGGTAACTGCGCCAAGCTTACCTGCCTGAGCGATAATTTCCGCCTCTTTTTCGTGGTGCTTTGCATTTAGAACATTATGTTTAACACCGCGCCTTTTAAGCATAGCGGATAAAAGTTCACTCTTTTCAATGGTAACTGTACCTACAAGGACAGGCTGACCCTTGCTGTTACATTCGATTATCTTTTCTATAACAGCGCCGAACTTTGCCTTTTCAGTTTTATAAACAACATCGTTTTCATCAATACGTGCTAACGGCTTATTTGTTGGAATTTCGATAACATCAAGCTTATAAATCTCGCGGAATTCTGCCTCCTCGGTCATCGCAGTACCTGTCATACCCGAGAGCTTGCTATAAAGTCTGAAAAAGTTCTGGAAGGTGATGGTTGCGAGCGTTTTTGACTCTCTTGCCACCTTAACCCCCTCTTTTGCCTCGATAGCCTGATGAAGTCCCTCATTATAGCGGCGGCCATACATAAGGCGACCCGTGAACTCATCAACGATGATTACCTCGCCATCCTTAACAACATAGTCAACATCACGCTTCATTATACCGTAAGCGCGGATAGCCTGATTAACGTGGTGAGCGATGGAGATATTTTCAGTATCGTTAAGGTTATCTATCTTAAAATATTCCTCCGCCTTTTTAACACCCGATGGTGTTAAGGTTACACTGCGAGCCTTTTCATCAACAACATAATCTCCATCATAGTTGTTGCTTTCATCAGTTTCCTTATCGTTCATTTCCTTAACCTTGCACATTTTAAGTGAGCGCGCAAAGCGGTTTGCTGAAAGATAAAGGTCTGTTGATTTATCGCCCTGACCCGAAATGATAAGCGGAGTTCTCGCCTCATCGATTAAGATAGAGTCCACCTCATCGACAATGGCAAAGTTATGCTCTCTTTGAACCTTATCCTCTTTATAAATAACCATATTATCACGAAGATAATCAAAGCCTAATTCGTTATTTGTGCAGTAGGTTATATCGGCATTATAAGCCTCTCTCTTCTCTTCATTGGTCATTCCGTGAATGATAAGACCAACCGAAAGGCCCATAAAACGATAGAGCTTGCCCATCCACTCGGAGTCACGCTTGGCAAGATAATCGTTGACCGTTACGATATGAACACCCTTACCCGAAAGTGCATTCAGGTATGCAGGAAGTGTTGCAACGAGGGTTTTACCCTCACCTGTTTTCATTTCGCTTATTCTTCCCTGATGGAGAATGATACCACCAAGAATCTGAACGGGGAAATGGCGCATATTAAGAACGCGGTCTCCCGCTTCTCGACAAGCGGCAAAAGCCTCGGGGAGAATATCATCAAGTGTTTCTCCTGCACCTAATCTTTCCTTAAATTCAGCAGTTTTTGCCCTTAACTGCTCATCGCTTAAAGCCCTGTATTCTTCTTCAAGGTTTAAAACCTTTTGTTGCAAGGGAAGTATTCTTTTTATTTCCTTTTCGCTGTAATTTCCGAAAAGCGCTTTAAATAAACCCATAAATTTCACCTTTAAAAAACATAATATATTTATTTTACTCTTTATTTGTTAATAAATAAAGTATTACTTAAAGAAAATCTCATTTTTTTCCATATAAAGACCTTTGGAAAGAATGATAGTTCCATCCTTTTCTATAAGCACCGCTTCGCATTCGGTTTGATTATTTATGAAATCAACCGCAGCATCGACACCCAACACCATACAAACGGTGGAAAGGGCATCACAGTCAAGCGAGCTTTCGCCAATAACAGTAACACTTGCGAGCGAATTTTCAATCGGATATCCTGTTTTAGTATCTAAAATATGGTGATAAAGCTTTCCATCCTTTTCAAATGAGCGTTCATAGATGCCCGATGTGACCGCGCTCATATCGGAAAGCTTTATTTTTGCGATAACATCCTCCGTTTCGAAAGGACTTTTTATTCCGATAGTATATTCTTTTCCGAAAACCTTGATGTTTCCGCCAAGGTTAACTATTCCGTTTTCTACGCCCTTTTGCTTGAAATACTCGGTTATTTCATCGGCAATATAGCCCTTGGCTATTCCGCCGAGGTCGATTTTTGAACCATCCAATCTAACCTTTGTTTCTCCGAAGAGAATGCTCTCATAGTCAACGCTCTTGAGCGCCTCGGCGATTTCCTTTTTTTCGGGGATAATCTCCTCGTTAAAATTCCAAAGGCTCGATACCGAGCAAATAGTTATATCAAATTTTCCGCTTGTAAGGTCGGAGTAGTAAAGAGAGCGCTCAATAATTTTTCTTGTATGCTCGCTTGCGGTTAAGGTTTCGCCTGCATTAAGGCGAGAAACCTCACTTGTTTCAACCGTTCGGCTAAGCAGACTCTCTAAATCCTCGCATAGCGAAAAAGCCCCTTCGAGAGTTTCGTTATCACACTCGGCAGTGAGGGTGACAATGGTATCCAAAAGGAAGCGGGTATCCTTATTTTTTTGCTCGCCGCAAGAAACGAGCAAAACACTCAAAACAAGAAAAGCACAAATACTTTTTTTCATACTTTATATTATACATTCTCTTTCTTTTTTTGTAAAGATATGATAAAATATTGTTAAACCTAAAGAGCGGAGGTGTTATCTTGAAAAAAGGCGACTATATAATTATTGCAGTAGCAATAGCTTCGGTTATTTTAAGCGGCATTTTAGCCTTTTCGCTTTTTGGCTCGGCGGCAACGAGTGTTACGGTGAGCCAAAATAACAAGGTCGTTTATAGCGGCAACATAAACACCGATAACGAGATAACACTCGGCACAAACACCATTGTTATCAACAGTGGCGCAGTTTATATGAAGGATGCAACCTGCAAAAATCAAATATGCGTTAATCATAAAAAGATATCTAAAAAGGGCGAAAGCATAACCTGTTTACCAAACAAGGTTTTGGTGGAGGTGGAATGATGGCAAAGAAAATAACCTTCTATGCGCTTTTTTGCTCGGCTTGTCTTATATGCGGATATATCGAATCTCTTTTCTCGCTTTCGTTCATAGCGCCGGGAATCAAGCTCGGACTTTCTAACGCGGTGGCACTCCTGCTCGTTGCAAAGAGAGATTTTAAGGGAGCGTTATTAGTTAATGTTGCGAGAATTTTAATATCCGCCCTTCTATTCTCCAATCTCTTCTCGCTTTGTTTTTCGCTCCCCGCAGGAATAATCTCGCTTGTTTTCTCCTATCTTTTATATAAAACTGATAAGGTGAGTCTGATAGGAATCAGTATCGCAGGCGGTGTTATTCATAACATTTGCCAGAGCGTTACCGCATATCTCTTGCTCGGCGCGGGAGTTTTATATTATCTCCCATTTTTAATTTTAGCGGGGCTTATCAGCGGTGCCTTTATCGGCACAATTTCACTTTTAACCTTTAAAAGAATTGAAAAACATCTCAAATTTTAATAAAAGCCTTCCTCTCGGTTAAAATAATCCTGAAAGGAAGGTTTTTTATTATGCAAAAAAGTTATACATCATTTTTAAAGGGAATGGGCGCAGGAATGATTGCAGGCGCGGCGGCGCTCGCAGTCGGCAAGGTTATGATGAGCGAAAAGCACAATGTTTCAAAGGGCTCGGCTAAAATTATGAAATCAGTCGGCGACCTTGTTGATGGCGTTCAAACAATTTTTAAATAATGCAAAACCGGGCATTTATACCCCAACCATATTGTCACTTGTAGGGGAAGGTGCGGGTGTCCGGTGGACACCTCTGCGAAGCAGAAGCACCGACCGAGGCGGCAGCCGAGACTCCGCCTCCCGATAATATTTGTTGGGATTAAACGGGAGGGGCGACCCCTCCCCTACGATATTCCAATATTGCCTCGTTGTAGGAAAAGACAATATTTTTCGATAAAATAAGAAAGGTTGAGAAAATCTCAACCTTTCTTTAATTATGATAAATTCTAATTGAAAACGCGCTCTGTCAACACATAGAACCGTTCCCTGTGTTATCTATGTTGTTGCAGTTAAAGAATGTTAGTTAAACCCAATATATAATCAGCCGAAACCTTATAGAATTTACAAAGCTCAATTATCTTGTGTGTTGGTATTTCGGTTTCGCCTGTTTCCCATCTTCTGTATTGCGTAGTGTGAATATGCAATATCTTTGCCATTTCAGCCTGTGTTATATCGCGGTCTTCTCTCAAATCGCGAATTCTATGATAAATATATTCCAAAGAAATCACCTCTGAAACAATTTTACACAATAACACAAAAACGTGTTGACAAAAACACATTTTTGTGTTATTATTGTTTTTGTAGAGAGAAATACCCTCGTTCGTTGCCACACTAAATAAAACAAGACGGTGAATACTCACCGTCTTGTTTTATTCTTTTATTCAAATTAAATTATGCGCCGAATTTAGCAACATTAAGCTTAACGCCGGGGCCCATTGTTGTGGCGATAACGCAGGACTTAATGTACTGACCCTTGGTTGCAGCAGGCTTAGCCTTGATGATAGCTCCCATAAGAGCTTCAAAGTTCTCCTGGAGCTTTTCAGCACCGAAGGAAACCTTACCGATGGGGCAGTGAATGATATTTGTCTTATCAAGACGATACTCAATCTTACCTGCCTTTGCCTCGGTTACAGCCTTAGCAACATCAGGAGTTACTGTGCCTGCCTTAGGAGTTGGCATAAGACCTCTCGGTCCTAAGAACTTACCAAGACGACCAACAACGCCCATCATATCAGGTGTTGCGATAACAACATCGAAATCAAGCCAGTTTTCGTTCTGAATCTTTGTTACGAGCTCTTCAGCACCTACGAAATCAGAACCTGCTTCTTTAGCAGCATCTGCCTTGTCACCCTTAGCGAAAACGAGTGTTCTAACGGTTTTACCTGTTCCGTTAGGAAGAACAACCGCACCTCTAACCTGCTGGTCAGCGTGACGGGAGTCAACACCAAGTCTTACATGAATTTCAACCGTTTCATCGAATTTAGCAGTGCCTGTTTTAACTGCAACAGCAACTGCCTCATCTACATCGTAAAGCTTACCGGTTTCTATAAGCTTTGCGCTTTCATTATACTTTTTACCGTGTTTCATTATTTACCTCCCAATAAGTGGTTAAATCGGAATTTTCCTCCCACGAGAGAGAATTAGTCAACTACTTCAATACCCATACTGCGAGCAGTTCCAGCTATCATACTCATAGCTGATTCGATGTTAGCAGCATTTAAGTCGGGCATTTTTGTTTCAGCAATTTTCTTAATTTGCTCTCTGGTTATCTTTGCGACCTTTGTCTTGTTAGGTGTGCCGGAAGCACTCTCTATTCCGCAAGCCTTCTTGATAAGAACAGCTGCCGGAGGAGTCTTAGTGATGAAGCTGAAAGAGCGGTCTGCATAAACGGTGATTACAACCGGAATGATAAGACCTGCATCATTCTTTGTTCTTTCATTGAACTCCTTAGTAAAAGACATAATATTAACGCCGTGCTGACCGAGAGCAGGGCCTACCGGGGGAGCCGGTGTTGCCTTTCCTGCAGGAATCTGCAGTTTAATGTAACCTGTGATTTTCTGAGCCATTTATTTGCACCTCCAAAATTCGTGGTAGCGGTGTTTTATAACACCTTGGCGGAACGGTTCATATTACCGCTCCTCCCACCGTGACACTTAAAAATTTTAGTGTCGGGGTTAATAAACACTTTCGTGCCTACTAATCTTCTAATGCTATTTGGTCGAGTCCTAACTCAACCGGTGTTTCTTTACCGAACATAGAAAGAACAACGCATACACTGCCGCCCTCGAGATTAACCTCGCGAACAACACCGCTGTAACTCTCAAGCGGACCGCTGATAATCTTAACACGGTCGCCTTCGGCATAGGATACTTCAACGCTTTTGCTTTGGGTATCGTGCTTTTCAACACCTAATGCAGCAACCTCTTCCTCGGTTAGAGGAACGGGCTTTGAAGCGGGACCAACGAATCCCGTACAGCCGCGAATGTTTCTTACAACAAACCAACTGTCATCCGTAACTATCATTTTGATGAGAACATATCCGGGGAATATTTTGCGCTCAACCTCGCGCTTTTTATCTTCCTTGATTTCGGTTACCGTTTCGGTTGGGATTTTGATATCATGAATCAAATCCTGCATTCCGCGGCTTTCCACCATCTTGGCAAGGTCAGAAGCTACCTTGTTTTCATATCCCGAATAGGTATGAACTACATACCATTTTGCTTGTGTTTCAGCCATTTATTACGCCCCCAAAATGAGCTCTAATAATTGTCCAAGTCCAAAATCAACGAGCCAGATGATAACACCGATGATTGCGCACATAATGAGCACGATTACAGTGTTTCTGAGAACCTCTTTAAAGCTTGGCCAAACAATTTTCTTAACTTCGCTCTTATAATCTCTGAAGAAACGAACTAATCTCTTCGGAATTGTAAGCGCTCCGTTTTTAGCCTGGCTAACCTCAATGTAATCATCAATGAGCAAATATGCAACTGCTGCGATAACAAAAAGGAATGCTGCAATTGCCATGATAAGTGCAACCGGTGTGTAGGTAGCACTTGTAACATCCTTTAAAGGACGGGTATCGATAAACTTCCATTCACTCGAAAGGGCGATAACCAACAAATAAATTGCGGTTACAATACCAAATCCGGGTGCGGCATAACGAAGTCCCTTTGCTTTAAAGGAGAATGCGCTTAACACTAAAGAAATAACGGCCATCCAGAAGCAGAAAAGAATATCTGCGCTTCTTGCCATATCCACTGTGCTTCCTGCAACCTCTACCTTACTGCCGAAGCCTAACTGCGCGGCGATAAAGTTCACGCTGTTACCACCGGTAACAAGTGTTGCGAAGTCGAAGAAGAAGAGGGCTACGGTTGCAAGACCGAAAACAAGCGCTAGAATTTGACAAATTCTATTAACTATTTTCATTCTGCCAGCCTCCTACTTAGTTTCCTTGTGTAGGGTGTGCTTCTTACAGAACCTACAGTACTTGTTCATTTCAAGTCTATCAGGGTCATTCTTCTTGTTCTTCATAGTGTTGTAGTTGCGCTGCTTGCATTCTGTGCAAGCGAGTGTGATTTTAACTCTCATAACGGCACCTCCCGCTTTACGGAAATATTTTTTGCTTTTGCGATTACCCGCAAAAGTATTGCCTCCCTCGGTTATCAGCCGCCTCACTTTGTTGCACGAAACTCAACATATTGTTAAAGCCTCGAAAGCACTATACAACATCTGTAAAACAGCCTCAAAACCGGTTCTTATGCAAAAAAAAAGAACCTTTGCAGAGGTAGTGCTATTATACCATACCACCCCTGCAAAGTCAAGCATTTTATTGCTGAAATAAAAGGCAAGAGTAAAGTTTTTGCTCTTGCCCTAACATAACTTATTTCCCGAACTTTTCAATTATCGCATTAACGATATATTCGCTCGCATGGCCATCGCCATAAGGATTCGATGCCTTGCTCATTTTTTCATACTCGCAAGCATCGGTTAATAAACGCTTTGTTTCGGTGTAGATAGCCTCTTCATTCGTTCCGACAAGCTTAAGCGTTCCCGCCTTTATTCCTTCGGGGCGCTCGGTCGTATCTCTCAAAACGAGCACAGGCTTGCCAAGGCCCGGGGCCTCCTCTTGAATTCCACCGCTATCGGTTAGAATCAAGTGTGCCTTATTGATAAAGTTATGGAAATCAAAAACCTCAAGAGGTTCAATAAGCTTTAATCTATCGCAGCCCTCGAACACCTCATTTGCAACCTCGCGCACGCGAGGATTGAGGTGAATAGGATAGATAACCTTGATATCACTGAACTCATCAACAATTTTTCTTATCGCCTTAAAGATATGGCGCATAGGCTCACCAAGATTTTCTCGGCGATGAGCGGTTAAGAGTATAAGCTTTTCGTTTTCGCCTATCCATTCAAGCTCTTTATGCGAATAATCTTCCTTAACAGTTGTTGCCATCGCATCAATTGCGGTGTTACCGGTGATATAAATCTTCTCATCGGCAACATTTTCTTTTAAAAGATTATCGCGGCTTAAATCCGTGGGCGCAAAATACATATCCGTTACACAGTCAACAAACTGTCTATTCATTTCCTCGGGGAACGGACTATATTTATTATAAGTTCTAAGACCTGCTTCAACGTGGCCTACTGCAACTTGATTATAAAAAGCAGCAAGAGCGCCGGCAAAGGTAGTTGTTGTATCACCATGAACAAGCACGATATCGGGTTCAACCTCTTTTATAACACCTTCAAGGCCTTTAAGGGCACGAGTGGTGATATCACTAAGCGTTTGGCCCTGCGACATTATATTAAGGTCATAGTCCGGGGTTATTTCGAATGTTTCAAGCACCTGGTCGAGCATTTGTCTGTGCTGCGCTGTAACACAAACGATGCTTTCGGTTTCCTCTCTTTTTTCAAGCTCCTTTACAAGCGGAGCCATCTTTATAGCCTCAGGCCTTGTGCCAAAAACACTCATAACCTTGATTTTTTTCATTTTTTCACACCTCAGATAACGTTTAATTCAATAAGCGCATCTACCAAACGCTCACCGTTTTTGCCATCGTGGAATTCGTTTATCTTGCGATACCTCTCTTCATACATTGGATCCATAACATAGTTGTTAGCAATAGCCTTTTTGACCTCGCTCACCAATTCCTCAACACTGAATGTTGGAACACCATCACAGTTGTTTTCATTAACAGGAGGAATTGCCTTGTAATTTTCGATAAGATAATCTCTTTCCTTCCAGTTATAAATAACATAGGCTCCGCGATAATGCGCATCATACGATGCAGAAGAATAGTCGGTTATGAAAATCTTTGCATTTTCAAGCGCCTTATTTATATCCTTTTCAACCAAAGCTTCATATTTCGGAGCCGCTTTGATAATACATTCCGCAAATTTCGGATGGCAAGAGATGAGAACTCTATCAAGCAAGCCTTCCTTTTCAAGCGCATTAAGAATTTCCATATATGCGTTATAATAGGTGGTTTCGGTTATTGTTTCGGGATTCATAACCAAAGCCTCTTCCCAATAACGATAGGTGAGCATAACAAGAATCTTATCTGCCTTCTCATCCATTTTACTTATATCAAATTTAGGAAGACCACATTTAATAAGATCGCTGTTATTGAAGCCTAATATATGGAACTGCGTTGCCTCAAGATCCGAAGACACAACACACTTGAAGAAATTTATAGCCGAATTACTCTTCTTAAAGCCTGCTGCCGCAGGATTATCAACCGGCTTCGCAAACATAACACCATGTTGCAAGAAAACAAGCGGTTTTCTTGCTATTTCCTTGTTTATGCTTCTTATATAAAGTCTCGGATTTATAACATGGTTTGAAAGCTCTGAAGAAATAAAATATTTCGAAATATAGATATAAAGATAGTGCTTAAACGAATATTTGATAAGAGTGTTATTCGGATAGGTTGAATAAACCTTCTCAAAATCAGGAGACTCTTTATCGATAACAAAAAAGACCTTCGATTTAATGTTTTTTCTACGCATTATCTCTTCAAACACATAATATCCAGATTCGTTTGCTTTTCTCGTTTCTTTTTCAAAAAGGAGAGCTGAATTGGTGTGTCCAATAATTTTGCTGAGGATGTGTGCAACTGCATTCTTAAATAAATTTATCGGTTTATATTCGGCAGACATAGGAATGTTCACTATTCTCACCTTTGCCGAAGAAATAACACTTCTCACAAGGAAGAAATCCTCCCCTACTGCTTTTCGGGCGAAATAATTTATTCCCTTGTGCTTTTTATTAAGGTTAACGCTCATCTTGTTTCCCTTTGAATCACCGATGAACACCTGACAGTGAACCTGCCCTGCCTTCTTAATTGATTCATAAGGAATTTTAATAACAGCGTAGTCTTTAAGCAAATCAAACTTAAAAGGTCTATGAATTTTAGTTACAATTTCATCGCCCAAATAAACATTATCGCAATCCGGGAAGGTTTTAGAAATATCGGTATACTTTCCACTAAAAACAATATATTTCTTGGTTGTGCGACAGTGAAGATTCGCTTTTCTTCTCCACACCTTGTTTATTTTAGGTGTGATATAAAGCTTTTTGCCCCTTGTAAATAAATAATAAATTCTACTATGAAGTTCAATCGGCATATAATCGATATGATAATCGGCTTTGCTAGTTAACTCTAAAATATTTTTCGCATCAGCAAGACGAAATTTGAATTTTTCACCGTTTACCTCGATTTCTGCCCATTTGTCATACAAAATTCTTTCTTCTTCGTAAGAATTACATAATACTTCCATTCTTTATCCGCCTTTGAAAATTTTGTCGAATTTTGTTAGGTTTTGCAATTTTACATCAAAACCCACAAAGTATTATAACATAACATATTTTTTTGTCAAGAATACCACAGTTGCACAAATTATGGCTTTTCTGTTTACTTGTGATAAGCCGAGCCCTCGTTGATTTTAAACCCTCTATAAATTTGCTCGAGCAGCATAACCCTGAAAAGCTGATGCGGAAAGGTCATCGGTGAAACCGAGAGCCGCATATCGCACTGCTTTTTCAATGGTTCCGAAAGGCCATAAGAGGAACCGATTATAAAGGCTATTGAGCCTGCGCTCATTTCAGCATCACTTAAAAGCCTTGCTATCTCCTCGCTTGGCATTTGCTTGCCTTCGATGCACATAGCAACACTTCTTGCGCCGCTCGGTATTTTCCTTAATACTTCCTGCGCCTCTTTTTCAAGCGCATCCTTAATCTGAGCATCACTCGGGTTTTCGGGGAGCCTTACGGGCTCAAGCTCTATTATATCAAGCTTTGCATAGCGAGAAAGTCTTTTCTCATATTCTGCCACTGCGTCTTTGAGATATTTCTCTTTAAGCTTAGCAAGGGCAATAACAGTTACTCTAATCATATAATGCTCACCCCGTTACCAAATGGAGCCGCAATCGAAAGCTTATAGTCCTTTTCATTCTCGGCACCGATATCTATAAGAGCTGCCTCGGCAGTTTTCTTTGCTAACATCGGGATATTGTTATGCTGACTTAAATGTCCCAAAATGAACCTTGTTGTTCCCTTTTGCAAAAGGGAGCCGAGCTCAGCCGAACAGGCATTGTTTGATATATGCCCGTTATCCGAAAGGATCCTCACCTTGAGGTGTGGCGGATAGGGGCCTTTTTTGAGCATTTCAATATCGTGATTTGATTCAAAAAGCAAAAGGTCACTTTTTTCTATAGCCGCGCGAACGCTGTCGGTTACAACACCGAGGTCGGTACAAACCGATATCTTTTTGCCCTCAGGAAGATAGAAGGAATATCCGCAGGAGCCCTCGGCATCGTGGCTGGTTGAAAAGCTTTTTATCTCTATTCCAAAAACATCCTGCTTATCCTCATTTGCGATAATCACCTTAGTATCGGGCAAAAACTTATTTTCTTGTGCCAACACGCTTGCTGTTTGCTCGGTTGCTATAACGGGAATTTTAAGCTTTGCAAGGAGCGGATGAAGACCAACCGTATGGTCATTGTGGGTATGGGTAATCGCAACAGCGCGCACCCTTTCTAAGCCCCCCACCGCCCGCGCGGCAGCAAGAAGCTTTTTAAAGGACACACCTGCATCCACCAAAATCGCGCCTTCTCGGCACTCTATGTACGAGGAATTTCCCTCGGAACTACTGAAAAAGGGACAAAACTTTGCCATCTTTTATCTCCAAATTAAAGTTTATTAAATATCGGTTTTCTTTTTTCAAAGGTACATACATAACCGAATGTATCCTTTAAGATTTCGAGCGCCTCGGCATTATACTGCCCAATTCTTGAAACACCGTGAGCATCCGAGCCGACCGTTACAATTTCGCCGCCGAGTTCCTTAAACCTCACAAAGAACTCTTTTGATGGAAGAAATGCGCCCGCTCTATCAACACCGCTTGTGTTTATCTCCATTCCCATTCCCTTTTTCGCGAGCTCTTTCATTATCTCATCGCATATATCGGAATAATCCTTATAATAAAGCGGCTTTTTATCGGGGTTATACACCGATTTGCAAACATATGTAAGATGACCTAACACATCGAAGTTATCGTGAATCTTAACACATTCAAGCTCATTGAGAAGAAACTTTGCAAATGCCTCTCTCTTGCTCGAAACCTTCTCCCAATATCCGTGATGATAAGGATCAAAACCATCAGCAAAATGGGCTGAGCCGATAACAAAATCGAAATCATACTGTGAAAGCAGCTCTTCAAGCTTATGCTTATTCCAAACAGCAATTCCAAATTCAACGCCGCGTTTTATCGTTATTCCCGGGACAGAAAGGTTATCATAAGCCTTTTTATAGTCCTCCATCTTAAACTGGCCGCAGCCTATAACATCAGGAATACTATTATAATCAAAATGATCGGTAAAACAAATTTCTTTTAAACCTTTTTCCTTGGCGGCAAGGGCGATATCGAGCCCACTCGACTCGCCATCCGATGAAACCAAGCTATGAACATGATAATCAAACATTGAAATTCCTCCTAAAGAAGAAAGACCGCCGAAAATAACGGCAGTCTTTTATTTACGCTTGTTTTAATACCGTTGTATTGTCGGGATAATAAACCCTTTTTATATCAGCGCCCAAAGCCGAGAACTTTTCAACAACCTCTTCGTAGCCTCTGTCAATATGGTCTATTTCCTCAATTTCGGTGATACCCTCGGCCATAAGACCCGCTATAATCATAGCCGCGCCTGCTCTAAGGTCAACCGCCTTAACGGGAGCCGAGCGCAATTCCTTAACGCCTGTTACAACCGCCATTTTGCCATCAACCTGAATATCTGCGCCCATAAGGGTTAACTGCTCAACATACCTGAAGCGGCTATCCCAAACACCCTCGGTTACAATGCTTGTCCCATCCGCTATTGCAAGGATGGTTGCTATTTGGGGCTGCATATCGGTTGGGAAACCGGGATGCGGCATTGTTTTAACGTTGCATCTCTTAGGTCTCTCACTCATACAAACGCGAACCGACTCTTCGCCCTCTTCAACTGTTGCACCCATTTCCTTTAGCTTTGCAGCTATTGATTCAAGGTGCTTTGGTGTTACATTATCTATAACAACATCGCCCATAGTTGCCGCGGCGGCAACCATATATGTTCCCGCTTCTATCTGGTCGGGAATTATACTATAATCCGTTCCGCGAAGATGCTCAACACCGCGAATTTTTATCATACCTGTTCCGGCACCCATAATATCGGCACCCATAGAATTAAGGAAGTTTGCAAGGTCAACGATATGCGGCTCTCTTGCGGCATTTTCGATAACCGTTAAGCCTTTAACCTTGGTTGCGGCAAGCATAATATTTATTGTTGCTCCAACCGAAACAACATCAAGATAAATTGATGCACCGCGAAGCTCCATAGCCTTCGCATCAACCATTCCGTTTTCAATGGTAACCTTTGCGCCCAAGGCCTCAAAGCCCTTTATATGCTGGTCGATAGGTCTAACACCAAAGTCACAACCTCCGGGAGGCGCAACACGGGCTCTGTTCATTCTGCCGAGGAGCGCTCCCATAAAGTAGCTCGAAGCTCTCATTCCCTCAGCCATTTGCTTTGTTACGATATACGAATCAACACCCCTTGGGTCTATCCAAACGGTTGTTTTGTTAACAAGCTTAACCTCGGCGCCGAGCTCTCGCATCGCCTTTAAAATTGTTGAAACATCAGATATATTGGGGAGGTTTTCAACTGTGCAGGGTTCATCAGCAAGCAATACTGCGGGAAGAATAGCCACTGCGGCATTCTTTGCTCCGCTTATGCGGACAGTTCCTTTAAGGGCTTTTCCGCCGCTTATGACAAACTTTTCCATGCACTTTCCCTCCCTATCATTTTCTTTTTAAATTATTCTTTCAAATAGTATGCCCAAGAAATTACGAGGTATGGCATAAAATTTCACAATATATAGTATATTATAATTTCCCACATTTGTCAATTTTTAAATGCAATAAAAGTAAAAAAGACCGAACGAAATCGTTCGGTCTTTAATTTCTTTTTAGTTAACCTTTCCGTAAAGCGGAATATCGCTATCGCGCTTTGGCTCTCTTTCGGGAGCCTTAACAGTTGCAGAAGGCTTGCGGTCACGACCGCGGCTTCTATCACCTCTGCGGCGGTTATCCATACGAGGAGGTCTCATATCTCCACCCTCAACAGCGATAACAACTCTTCTGTTTTCGCCCTCACCGAAGGAATTAGACACAACGCCTTCTATTTCCTGAACAGCGGTGTGGATGATTCTTCTCTCATAAGGATTCATTGGCTCAAGGCTGCGGCTTCTGCCTGTTTTAAGAACTTGAGCGCAAACACGCTTTGCAAGGCTAACAAGGGCCTCTTCGCGCTTTTCACGGTAATCACCGATATTAAGGGTTACCTTATAATATCCGCCACCGTTATTTGCGGCAAGGCTTGCAAGATACTGAATAGCATCAAGGGTTTCGCCTCTTCTGCCGATTATAATTCCAAGGTCATCGCCCTCCAAGCAAACGAGAGCGGCATTCTCCTTTTCACCCACAGTGATTTTAACCTCACCACAGTTAAGAGAAGCAAGAATTGTTCTTATATACTTAACCGCTCTTGCAGGAGCGCTGTTTTCTTCGAGCTTATCTTCGCTAACGAGTTCGGAATAGCCTTCATAAATGCTCGGCTTTGTATCTGCTTTCTTTTGCTCTTTTTTCTCTTCTTTAACTGCCTTCTTTTCGGTTTTTTCTACCGATTTAGCAGTTTTCTTGTTTGCTTTATCTTCTTTTTTTGCTGTTTTCTTTTTTGGCTTTTCATCGGGAAGCTCTATAAATGCTCTAACCTCTGCTCTTCTTCCGCCAAACAAACCGAGGGTTTTCTTTTTAGGTGTTGCAACAACATCAAACTGAATGTCTGCTCCCTCATCGGCGCCAAGAAGAACTATGGCATTTTCCTTAGCTTCCTCTACGGTTAAACCGTATCCGGTTGCTTCTTTAATCAAGGCATTTCTCTCCTTTAGTTCTCTTGAGTTAGTTTTCTTGTTTTGCTTGCGCGCTCTTAAGCTGTGCATTCTCGAGGTCGCACTGCTTTGCAAGCTCCTTTGCGCGTTCCTTTGCTAACATTTTTTGCGGGCCATAAAAAATCTGAAGCGCCACCTGGATAAAGCCACCTATAAGCGAGGAACAAGCCCAATAGAATGTAACACCGCCGGGAAGGGTGAAGCCGATGAAGAGCGACAACAACGGCATTGTTAACATCATTCCTGCCATACTTGGAGCATCAGGGTTTGTTTTCTTTTGCATAATAAGTGAAATGTAGCTTGTGAGCATTTGCGCCGCAAAGGCAAGCAAAGGCATTATCCAAAGTTTGTTAAAGTGATGGATAATATCAATGTTAAACACAGGCTTACCTGTTAAATTGATACCAAAGAAGTTAAAATCAATGCTTCTTATGGCATCAATAAGCTCGGGGAATTTATCCGGGTTTGCTAAAATTCCCTCGATGATTTGAAGCTGATAGCCGCCCTTAGTAGTTGCAACGCCTAAAGCTTCCGCAACATTTTTAACTGTTTCGGCATCAATATGCATAAGATAGGTAATCGGCTCCATAATGAGATAATAAATACTCATCATAAATACAAGGCGCAAAATCATAGGCAGGCAGCCGCCCGACATAGAAACGCCTTCTTGCTGATAAAGCTCCTGCATAGCCACGCTATACTTTTGCTTATCATCGCCATACTTGGCTTTCAGTTCATCAAGCTTGGGTTTGATTCTTGCCTGCTGCATTGATGACTTTTGACTCTTTATACTTAAAGGTATAAAAATCAAGTTGATAATAAGTGTGAAGAAGAAAACCGCTGCTGCAAAGTTTCCGCCGAATAAAACGGCAAGATTTTCAAGAACTAAACCGAGCGGTTTATTGATAATGTTAAATAATGCTTGCATCTATAAACACCGTCCTTAGGGTGACACCCTATGTGGAATTTTTAAAGTTATTTTTTCTCTTTTTTCGGTGGAACGGGGTCATAGCCGCCCTTACAAAAAGGATTGCAGCGAAGAACTCGCCAAATAGCCAAGCCCAATCCCTTTATCGCACCGTGAACCTCTATCGCCTCTATCGCATATTTAGAGCAGGTTGGTGAAAACCTGCAGCAAGGCAATTTTAGCGGTGATATTGCCTTTTGATAAAATCTCACAAGAGAAATGAGAATTTTTTTAGGCCACTCTCTAATCATATAAAATTCCGACTTTTTTTAACTGTTTTTTCAAAACTCGGACAACCTCATAACTCTTGACAGAAAGAATCTTACTTCTCGCAACGATAACAAAATCATAGCCGCCCGAAATTTGCGGCGAAACCTCTCTGAATGCCGCAGTTATTACTCGCTTTGCGCGGTTTCTCTTTACCGCGCAGCCAAGCTTCTTACTAACCGTGATTCCGAGCCGCAGCTTTGTTCCCTTGGTTTTAAACGCATAGGCAACAAAATACGGGGAAACCAAAGCCTCCCCCTTGTTATAGGCACGGCGAAACTCACGATTTTCTTTGAGTTTTAAATACTTCATTTTGGCTCACAAAAAAGGAAAAGCCACGCAATAAAATTTGTGTGGCATTAAATTCCTTTAATTAGTATGTTAACTGCTTTCTTCCCTTTGCTCTACGACGTGCAAGCACCTTGCGGCCGTTAGCAGTTGCCATTCTCTTTAAGAAACCGTGCTCTTTCTTACGATGAAGTTTTTTAGGCTGATATGTTCTTTTCACTTTAAACCCTCCTTAATAGTATCTCATTAAATTGGTATGCTCTTCTTGGGGGGATATTTTCCCTTATACATAACCTTACGATTTTAGATTATACCAAAAACTTGCCCCGCTTGTCAACAAAAAAATGAAATTTATAATAAAATATCCTTTTTTGCCAAGTTTTTTTGTTATATATATAAATATAACACTTGACTTTCTTTTACACATACTATATTATACTTGCAAAGAAAGGAAGTATATTTACATTATGGCTAAAACGACTAATGATTTTGATATAATAAAAATGGATGAATACGAGGATATATCTTCGGGTTTTGAGGATATTTCCTCCTCATCAAAAAAAGAAAAAAAATATAAAAAGAAGAAAAGAAAAAATAAGCCTCTTCGTATTTTAATTGTTGTTCTTTGTGTTGTGCTTGCTTCTATAATCGGCTTTTTTATCTATGGTTATTCGCTCATAAATTCAATTCCAAAGGCCGAGCTTGATGAGAGCGACCTTGGAATCACAACAAGCGAATACGATGGTATTAAAAACATCGCGCTTCTCGGAACCGATTCGAGAAAGAACAATTCTTCGGGAAGGTCTGATGCGGTTGTTGTTCTTTCAATAAATAAAAAGAGCAGCAATATTAAGCTTATCTCCATCGCAAGAGACAGCTATGTTGAGATTTCAGGTCATGGTTATGATAAATTAACCCACGCTTATGCAAAGGGTAAATCGCAATTAGCGGTTAAAACGCTCAATGAGAATTTTGGACTCGAAATCACCGATTATGTTACAATGAACTTCTTTCAATTCGTTCATATTATTGATTATATCGGCGGTGTTAACATCGATGTTGATAAAAAAGAAATGAACGAGATGAACAAAAACATTATCCCCTATCTCGATGAAATGGGAATCAAGGGTGAAAAGATAAAAGGCACCGGACTTCAACGCCTTTCAGGTGCACAAGCCCTTTGTTATGCGAGAATAAGAAAGACCGATAGCGATATTATGCGCGGAAACAGGCAAAAGGAAGTTATCTCGGCAGTTTTTGAAGAAATGAAGAGCGTTAATATCACCAAGCTTCCAACCCTTGCCGATATGTTCCTTTCGGAATGCGAAACCTCGCTTTCAACAAACGATATCGTTTCTCTCGGCACCTTTGCTCTATCTCGCGGACTTCAGTTTGAAGAGATAAGCATTCCTAACGATAACATTGATTCAAGAGGCAAAATCATTTCGGGTGTTTGGTATTATTGGCTCGATTTAGAGCAGGCAAAGGCCGATATTTATGATTTCATTTTTGATAAGAATTATTACTCGCCCGAGCAAAAAGCTTTAAGAGAGCGGGAAGATAAAAAATAAAGGGTGACAGTTATGCGTTCAATTCTCACACATTCAGCAATTAACCGTATGTTAGATAAGGAAGTAAAGGATAGTTTGCTTATCCACTCCCTTGATAATCTTGATAATATCACAACGGTTGGCGAGGGTACCGTTGAGATTACCGATGAAAAGCTTTTTGAGGGTAAACACACCCTAAAGCTTCACAACCCTTGCGAAAAGGAAGACCCGACAATTATGGATATAGGTCAACCTATTTGTTCACGAATAAGGGTTCATCTTGATGGGATGAACCTCGAAAAATACGACCGCCTCTCATTTTGGATTTACCCCGTTAAAAACGGATTTTCAATAAATTTCGATGGTTGCATTGAAATGCTCAACGAGGGCGAAAACGCCTATCCCCGAGAAAAAACCGAGGGATATATGGAGGGAGTTCACTCCTTTAATCTTGATGCAGATAGGTGGAACCATGTTATTTGGGAATTCCCCGAATTTTTTAGAGATAATATAACGCTTATTCAAATAAACTTTCAGGGTGGCGGCTTGCAGCCCGGTATGGACCCTTATACCGATTTTTATTTAAGCGACTTAAAGGTTGAAACGGTTGGTGCCGATAAATATTACGGATGGGATACCGATGGTAAAATCGCATTTTGCCATTCGGGATACTTTGCAAATGCCGAAAAGATGGCCTGCTGTTCACTCGAGGGCGATACCTTTAAAATTCTTGATGCCAACACAAACGAGTGTGTTCTTACCGGTAATGCCGAAAAGAAAAACACCGATAAGGGCGACTTCTATCTTCTCGACTTTTCCACTCTCACAAACGAGGGCGAATATATAATTGAATACGCAGGAATTAAAACACTCCCCTTTAAAATAAGCGAAAGTCATTGGGATAGTGCGATAGATAAGCTTCGCAGCTTCTTTAAAAGTGAGCGTTGCGGCGACTATCTTGAGGGCGTTCACACACCCTGCCACCAAAATGTTTTCGTGAAGCACCCCAAAACCGAGGAAAAAATCCAAGTGTGCGGCGGTTGGCACGATGCTGCCGATTTATCTCAAGGTCTTTGCAACACCGCCGAGGGCGTTCATACGTTGTTAAATTTGGCTGATAGCATAGAAAAAAGAAACCCCGACCTTGCAGCCTCACTTCGTGAAGAAGCTTTTTGGGGAGCACAGTGGGTGCTGAAAACTCGCTTTGGTGATGGTTACCGTTGTGTTTGGCACGGTTTTTCCCGTTGGACTTCGGGCAAACTTGGCGAAGGTGCCGATGAGTGCGCTCTCACCACTGCCGAAAACGATAAGCCTTTTGAAGCCTTTTGTGCTATTGCCGCCGAAGTGGCTATGTATAAGTCATTTAAGGAAACTCATCCCGATTTTGCCGAATACGCTCTAAAATCGGCAATAGAAGACTTCTCGTTCACACCTGAAAATTTAATAGATTATGCAAATTCTTCGGTTATTGCGGTTCAGATGTTTGCCGAAGGCTGTTTTGCGGCATCGGCTCTTTACGAGGTAACAGGCGAAGAAAAATACATAGAAAAAGCGATAGAATATGCCGACTATGTTCTATCTTGCCAACAAACCGAATTGCCCGCTTGGGATATTCCCATTCACGGCTTCTTCTATGAGGATGCAAAAAAAGAGACCCCTGTGGTTTATGACCACCGAGGTCACGAACAAATTATGATTATGGCACTTATCGAGCTTTTAAAACTAAAACCTGAACATTCTAAAGCTCCGCTTTGGAAAAACTCATTAGATTTATATAGAGAATTTATCCTTAAAATAAATGAATTCTCTCTCCCCTACGGATTGCTTCCCGCAGGAATTTATTCAAGCGAATATCCCTGCTCACTAACGGGAAGTGGCGACCATAAAAAAGTTTATTTTACCGATGAACACGCAAAAAAACAATTCGCAAACGGAATAAGGCTCTCTGATACCACCGTTCTTCGAAGAATGCCGATGCAAAAAAGATTTTGCGGACATTTTGGCGTTGTGCTCTCCCGAGCAAAAGCGGTTTCGGCACTCGGCAAATTCTTAAATGATAAAGAACTTATATCTATTGCAAACAAACAGCTTGAATGGATAGTTGGCTGCAACCCGTTCGCCCGTTCATATATCTATGGCGAGGGTTACGACTTCCAATATATGAGTTGTTGGTTCTCGCGTGATACAGTTGGTGCAATTCCGGTTGGAATAAAGGCCTATGAGGATGAGGATGTTCCCTCAATGCCCTCCACCGTTCACGCAACATATTATGAAGTTTGGGTGCACCCCGCTTCAAGATTTTTATGGACACTTTCTGATTTGATATAGGTGATTATAATGAAAATTAAAAACGGACTTGTTTTCGACGAAAATAAAACAATGACAAAAAAAGACCTTTGCTTTGAAGATGGAATTATAACCGAAAATTCCTTAAATGGAGAATATGATGCTACCGATTGTTATGTCCTACCCGGTTTTATCGATACCCATATTCACGGTTCTTGCGATATTGATTTTTCCTTCTCCGCCGACCACAGAGGTGACATTAAAAAGGCGCTGGATTACCTATCCTCTTGCGGTGTTACGAGCATTATGCCAACTACCGCAACTAATTCCCCCGAGGAATTAAAATCCGACTTTGAGAGAATTGTAGCTGCAAACGATGATAGGATAATCGGCATTCACGCCGAGGGCCCTTTTGTTAACCCTGTTCGCAAGGGCGGAATGAACCCCGATAGACTTCAGCTGCCTTCATTGGAAACAATTAAAATAATGAATGAGGCTTCAAACGGACTTCTCAAAATCTTGACTATGGCGCCCGAGCTCGATGGAGCCGACAAGGTTATAGATTATTGCAATAAAAACAATATCGCTCTATCTCTCGGTCATACCGATACAACCTTTGAAGAGGCGCAAGAAGCGGTCAACAAGGGCTACACTCGACTCACCCATACATACAATGCGATGAGACCGTTCAGCCACCGAGACCCCGGTGTTTTAGGCTTTGCTCTTACCGATAGCCGAGTGAACTGTGAGCTTATTTGCGATTTGCACCATGTATCCGCCGCAGCTATTAAACTCGCTGTTAAGGCAAAGGGTGCCGAGAACATAACAATGATTAGCGACAGTTTATTTCTTGAGGGGCTTCCCGAAGGAGCTTATGGCAACCTTACTGTTAAGGATGGCTTTGCCCGTTTGCCCGACGGAACAATTTGCGGAAGCGCTTGCAGTTTAGCAGTTGGAGCAAAAAATATGTTTGATTTGGGCTTTTCCCCAAGTGAGATTGCCACTATGGCTTGTGTTAACCCCGCTCGCGCGGCAGGTGTTACCGATAGAGGCGAATTAAAAACGGGAATGAGAGCCGATATAATAATTCTTGATAAAGAATTTAATGTGATAGCAGTTTTCCAAAAAGGCGAAAGGATAAAATAATATGAAATACGGATATTTCGATGATAAAAACAAGGAATATGTTATAACAAAACCCGATACACCTGCTCCTTGGGCAAACTATTTGGGCTCGCCCGAATATGGCGCAATTATATCCAACAATGCAACGGGATATAGCTTCCAAAAATCAGGCGCAAAGGGAAGAATTATCCGCCATCGTTTTAACACAATGTCAAGCGATGCCCCCGGAAGATACATATATATAAAGGATAACGAAACAAAGGAATATTGGTCGGGCTCATGGGCTCCCGTTTGCAAGAGTCTTGATGAATACAAGAGCGAATGCCGCCACGGAACAGGCTATACCGTTATTTCTTCCGAATATAAGGGCATAAAAACCGAAACAACATATTTTGTTCCGCTCGGTGCAACCTATGAGGTTTGGCAATGCGTTGTTACCAACCTTTCAAGTGAAGAAAGAAATCTTTCGGTTTTCGGCGCTTGCGAATTGGTTAATCACAATTCGGCTATTGATGACCAAATTGATTTACAATGCACCCTTTTCTTAACCCGCTCACGCTTTGGAAAAAACTATGTTCACCAAATGCATAACTACATAAAAGGCCAAGAGCCAAAGGAACGCTTTTTTGGGTTTGCCGAGGGCGGCGTTACCGCATTTTGCGGAAGCAGGGATGATTTTCTCGGTCTTTACAGAGGCTATAACAACCCGAAGGGCGTTGAAGAAGGACTCGGCAACGAGACCAACTACTGCATGAACTCGGTTGGCGCTTTGCAGAGCGATATAACTCTAAAATCGGGTGAGAGCAAGACCTTCACCTTTGTTCTCGGTCAACACATGGAAGAAGATGCAATAAAGATTTTAGATACATATAAAACCTCGGTTAGAGCAAGAGAACAGCTTGCCGAGCTTAAGGCAGTTTGGCACAACCGCCTTAACGGACTAACCGTTAACACCCCTGATGAAAACTTTAACACGATGGTTAATGTTTGGAACGCATATAACTGCTTTATGACATTTATTTGGTCAAGAGCGGCTTCGCTCGTTTACTGCGGACTTCGCAACGGCTTCGGCTATCGTGATACAGTTCAGGATATTCAGGGTATTATCCATTTAGAGCCTGAAATGGCTCGCGAGCAGATTGAATTTATGCTTTCAGCTCAAACGAGCAAGGGCGCAGGTCTGCCGCTTGTTAAGTATACACACAACCCGGGCCATGAAGACACCCCTGATGATGACTCATATGTTCGCGAAACTGCCCATCCGCACTACCGCGGCGATGATGTTTTATGGCTCTTCCCCACTGTTTATAAATATATCTCGGAAAGCGGAAATGCCGCATTCTTAGATAAGCAAATTTCCTGGGCAGAGATTGATGAGAGCGCGAGTGTTTACGAGCATCTTAAAAAGGCGCTCGAGTTCACAGTTTCCGAACGCGGTGCTCACGGACTACCAATAAACCGCCTTAGCGACTGGAACGATTCACTTGTTATCGGTATGAGGGGTGAAACCTCCTTTGTTGCTTTCCAAACCATATATGCCGCAAAGATTTTAAAGGAATACGCCGAAGAAAAGAGCGATACCGAATATATCAAATATTTAGATGAGCTAATTGCAGAGCTCACCGAAAAGACCGAAGCCCTCTGGAACGAGGATAGATATATCCGCGCTTATCACGAAAACGGTGAGGTTATCGGCGAACGCACAAACAAAACCGCTTCTATGTGGTTAAATCCGCAAAGCTGGTCGATTATTTCGGGTGTTGCCGATAGTGAAAAGGCAAAGAAAGCTATGGATAGCGTTGAACGCGAGCTTGCTTGCGAGTTTGGCGCTCACCTTATGGCTCCTCCTCACGAGGGTAAAACCTTAACCGGTGGCTCTTGGGGAAACAAGACCACCAAGGAAAACGGTGGTATATTCTCACAACCGCAAGGTTGGTTAATTCTTGCCGAAACCTTGCTCGGCAATGGCGATAGAGCATATAAATACTATCAAGCCGCCTGCCCTGCCGCTTACAATGACAGAGCCGAGCTTCGCACAATGGAGCCCTATGTTCACGGACAGTTCATTGAGGGAAGCTCAAGCCCCTTTTCAGGCAGAGCGCACGTTCATTGGCTTACAGGTACTGCTTCAACCGTTATGGTGGCAAGCGTTGAGGGTATTTTAGGCATTAAGCCCTCGGCTCACGGAATTGTTATCGAGCCTTGTATCCCGAGCGATTGGAAGCATTTCACCTTTGAAAAGCTATTCAGAAATAAAAAGCTTTGCGTTAGCGTTAACAATCCCGATGGAAATCAAAAGGGAATAAAGAAGTTAACAGTTAACGGAAAAGAAATTGAGGGCAAATTTATTTCCGAAGAAATCTTAAAAGAAACAAACGAAATTGTTATAACAATGTAAAAAACAAACCTCTCTTGAGGCACACTACGTAAGGAAGTGTGCCTCAGTTATATTCGCCAAAGGCGAGTGATATTGCTTCGCAGTTATATTATGCTACGCATAGTGATATTGTCCTTCGGACAGTTAAATGGGCGAATACAATATCACTTTTGCTGCAAGGCAAAAATATCACTGCAAACGATAGTTTGCAATATCACTTTACCTGCCGAGAAAGATATTCTTTATTTTCGGCAAGTATTTACCATTCTCAAAGTATGTAACCCACTATGACACTTTCAAAAACA
>JAFSIJ010000023.1 GCA_017439845.1 Clostridia bacterium
GTAGATATAAGAGATTATAAACGCGATGAGCTGCGGCAAAATATTGCGATGGTTTTGCAGGATACACATCTTTTCAGCGGAACAATTATGGAGAACATCCGCTACGGTCGACTTGATGCTACCGACGATGAGGTGATTGCTGCTGCCAAAACTGCTAGTGCGCATTCATTTATTATGAGACTGTCTGACCGATATAATACAGTTATTGAGGGTGATGGTGCTAACCTGTCGCAGGGTCAAAGACAGCTGCTTAATATTGCCCGTGCAGCTATTTCTAAGGCACCCATTATTGTTCTTGACGAGGCGACAAGCTCGGTTGATACTCGTACTGAGCGTCATATTGAACATGGTATGGATAGACTTATGAAAAACCGCACAACCTTTGTTATTGCACACAGACTGTCGACGGTTCGTAATGCTGATGCGATTATGGTTTTGGAAAAAGGAGAGATAATCGAGCGTGGAACTCACGACGAACTGTTACAGTTAAAGGCAAGATACTACGAGCTTTATACCGGACTTAAAGAGTTAGATTAATATTATAAATTTTCAATGTTTTTCATAATATTAAGAAAGCGGGTATAAAAACGCTCTAAAACAATAGCCGGCTTTATTTAATTAGGAAAATACCTGATTTTCTTAATTAAATAAGCGGTTCGACAGTATATACCAAATTTTACACCTAATAATATGTTGAATACTTTAACGAATTAAATCGTTGATTGACAGAGCGTCGAATTTTGTATATAATAATATTTAATTTAAAACCTAATGGAGGTATTTAAAATGATTAAAAATACATATTTGAAAAAGGTTTACGCTGATATGGAAAAGCGTAATCCCGGTGAGGTTGAATTTCACCAGACCGTAAAAGAGGTTCTTGAGTCTATCGAGCCGGTTGTAGATGCACATCCCGAGTATGAGAAGCTTGATATCGTGGGCAGAATGGTTGAGCCTGAGAGACTTATTAAATTCCGCGTATCTTGGGTTGATGATAACGGCCAGGTTCAGGTTAACCGTGGTTTCAGAGTTCAGTTCAACTCTGCTATCGGTCCTTACAAGGGCGGTCTTCGTTTCCATCCCACCGTTAACGAGAGTATTATGAAGTTCTTGGGATTTGAGCAGACCTTTAAGAATTCACTTACCACTTTGCCTATGGGCGGCGGTAAGGGTGGTTCTGACTTCGACCCTCAGGGCAAATCTGACGGTGAAGTAATGCGCTTCTGCCAGAGCTTTATGACTGAACTCGCAAAGCATATCGGTCCTAATACCGACGTTCCTGCAGGTGATATTGGTGTTGGTGCCCGTGAGGTTGGTTATTTGTTTGGCCAGTATAAGAGGCTCCGTAACGAGTTTACCGGCGTTCTTACCGGTAAAGGTCTTTCTTATGGCGGTTCTCTTATCCGCCCTGAAGCAACAGGCTTCGGCGCTGTTTACTATGCAGTTGAAATGCTTAAGACCTTCGGCGAAGATATCAAAGGAAAGACCTTTGCAGTATCGGGCTTTGGTAACGTTGCTTGGGGTACTGTTAAGAAGATTACCGAGCTTGGCGGTAAGGTTGTTACCATTTCCGGTCCTGATGGTTACATATATGATGAGGATGGCGTTTCAACCGAAGAAAAGATTAACTTTATGCTTGAGATGAGAGCATCGGGTAGAGATAAGGTTAAGGAATATGCTGATAAGTTCGGAGTTCCTTACTTTGAGGGCAAGCGTCCTTGGGAGCAAAAGGTTGATGTTATTATGCCTTGCGCAACTCAGAATGAGGTTGGCCTTGAGGATGCTAAGAACATCGTTGCTAACGGTGTTAAATACTATGTTGAGGTTGCTAATATGCCCACAACTGATGAGGCTATTGCACTTCTTAAAGCAAACAAGGTTGTTATCGCTCCTTCTAAGGCAGTTAACGCAGGCGGCGTTGCAGTTTCGGGTCTTGAAATGAGCCAGAACTCAATGCGTTACAGCTGGACTGCTGAAGAGGTTGATGCTAAGCTCCATCAGATTATGACTAACATCTATAAGAATTCTTGGGAAGCTGCCAAGAAGTACGGTATGGAGGGCGACCTCGTTGCAGGTGCAAACATCGCAGGCTTCGAAAAGGTTGCTGATGCTATGATAGCACAGGGCGTTGCTTACTAATATTAACAAAGTGAAAGGTCGGCTCTGCCGACCTTTTTTGGTGAGATATGTATAAAAAGGTTTATGTTGAGATAACTAATGTTTGCAATAAGGCTTGCTCCTTTTGCAAGGGAACGAAAAGACCGCCTAAGTTTATGAGCGAGGATGAATTTTCATTTGTTCTCGATAAAATCAAGGGAAAAACCGAATATGTCTATTTTCATTTGATGGGTGAACCGCTTCTTCACCCACAAATAGAGAAATTTATTTCTCTTGCAAAGCAAAAAGGCTTTAAGCCTGCGATTACAACTAACGGAAGTCTGCTTGCCGAAAAGGGTGAGGCACTGATTTTTGCAAAGCCATATAAAATAAGCGTTTCGCTCCATAGCTTTGAGGGTGAAGAAACGGGCGAGTTTTTCTATTATGTGAATAATTGTATTTCCTTTTGTGAAAAAGCTTCAAAAAACGGAATTTTAACAGTTTTGCGGCTTTGGAACAAGGGGTTTGATAGCGGCAAAAATGAAACCGTTTTGCGCCTTATTGAAGAAAAGTTCGGCGAGCTCGAAATGGTGAGCAAAGGCTTTAAAATTGCAGATAAGTTTTATCTTGAATTTGGCGAAAGATTTTCTTGGCCTGATATAAATATAAAGGAAATAACCAATAATATATACTGTTATGCACTTAAGGACCAGTTTGGCGTTTTGGTTGATGGAACGGTTGTGCCCTGCTGTCTTGACAGTGATGGTATAATAAATCTTGGAAATATCTTCACACAAAATATAGAGGATATTTTAAGCTCTAAAAGAGCGGAAGATATGCGATGCGGCTTTTCTCAGCGAAAGCCGAGCGAAGAGCTATGTAAAAAATGTGGCTTCGCAACACGATTTTAGGAGAATAAAATGAAGCAAAAATTTTTACTTTGTTTAAAACTTTTCATAACCTTCTTTAAAATAGGCGCGTTCACCTTTGGCGGTGGATACGCTATGATTCCACTTATCCAGCGCGAAACGGTTGAAACTAATAAGTGGATAAGTGATGAGGATATTTTAGAGGTTATCGCGATAGCCGAGTCAACCCCCGGTCCTATTGCAATAAATTCGGCAACCTTTGTAGGATTTAAGGTGTGCGGCTTTTGGGGTTCATTTTTTGCAACCCTCGGCGTTGTGCTCCCTTCGTTTATTATCATTCTTGCCATATCCTTTGTGTTAGCCGAATTTCAGGATATAAAGGCAGTAAAGTATGCCTTTAACGGTATCAGAGCGGGAGTTCTCGCGCTTCTTGTCAAGGCGATTATAACAATGTTCAAAAAGGTTAAGAAGAATATAGCGGCATATATTGTTATGATTTTAAGCTTTATTCTTGCCGCATTCACCGATATCAATGTTATATTTGTTATCATCGGTTGCGCTCTTTTTGGAATTGCAACAAGCCTTCTTGCAAAAAAGGAGGGAAAAGAATGATTTTTTTGAAGCTTTTTTTAACCTTCTTTAAAATAGGACTTTTCACCTTCGGCGGCGGATATGCTATGCTACCATTAATTCAAGAAGAGGTGCTTGCTAACGCCTGGCTTTCACAGGAGCAGTTAATAAATTTTATTGCGGTCAGCGAATCAACTCCCGGCCCATTTGCAATAAATATTTCAACCTATATCGGAAATGTGATGGGAACAGAGTTTGGAATTTTAGGTGGAATATTTGGTGCATTTTGTGCAACTCTCGGCGTTGTGCTTCCATCCTTTATAATAATTCTTATAATCGCAAGGTTGTTTGAAAAGTTTAAGGAAAATAAAATAGTTGATGGTGCTATGTCGGGGTTAAAACCTGCAGTTGTCGGCCTTATCGGCTCGGCATTTATATCAATGGCAAAAACAGTGTTTTTTCATTCAGGCTTTTCAATAACACTTAATGTTATTCTCCTTTTTGTATTATTCCTTGCAATGCTTGTTTTAGCGATTAAAAAGGTCCACCCGATAATTATCATTTGCCTTTCGGCAGTAATCGGAATTATAATTGGATATGTTTTAGAATAAAAAAGAGCAAACATTCGAAAGAATGTTTGCTCTTTATCTTTTGGGATATTTAAGACCCTTTTCTATACCTAACATATAATCCGCTGAAACTTTGAAGAACTCGCATATGCGCTTTATATCCTCAATGTTAGGCTCAGTTTTGCCCATTTCAATATAGGAAATTTTACGCTGTGTGATACCGCATTTTAATCCCAATTCTGTTTGGGTTAGTTTTGGCTCGAAATCTTCTCTTAATTCTTTTAGCTTTTCACCGAATTTCATAAAATCAACTCCAATGAGTAGATTTTATCATAGATAAAAACTAACTATTGACATTTAGATAAAAATAGTCTAAACTTAAAAGAAGAGAACACCTAAGTTACCACATCACACAAAAGCACCGTGCATCGTTTGATGCACGGTGCTTTTACTATACAAGATGTGAAAGAACCGAGGGGGAAACAAGTCTGCCCCAGGTTTTATGGTATTCACAAGGTAGGATATCCTCTTCAAGTTCGTCGATTCTTTCAAGTTTACCATCGCAAAAACCAATAAGTCTTTGCTTGCAGGATTCAAGTCTAGATATAAGTCCTCCAAGGCGCATATCCTGAATCTCAAAGCCGAATGGCTTATTTTCCCACATCCAAAAGTTCTCATAAACCTTATGGAAGGCCTTGATTTTCTCGATAGCGAGTGTGTAATCATTAAGAGCTAAATCTCTAAGGGCTTTATTATCGCCTAAGCGGTAAATACTCCTTGTCTTAACTCCAAGCTCACTCTTAACCGATAGCACATCGCAAAGATATGTGCAGTAATCAAAAATTCTCTTATAATCTTCGGGTACACTTATTTTTTCAAGTTTCTCTTTTAATGCCTTGTAATATTCATTTGTGCCCTCTTCAACCTTGAAATCATAAATACCCATAAAGGCATCATCATAAAGAAGATATTTATGAGCCGAGTTAACTCCTTCTCTTTCTTTGCCGTTAACTTCATCAAGAAGCATAAAGTCATCAAAGGGGATACCTGTAAATTGTTGGAATTTTGCCTTTATATCGGCTTCATCCTCGTTGCCTTTAGCAAGCTCGCTTGTATAGAAAAGAGCAGGGAGAACTGCAAAGCGCGAGCACTCATTTCCATCATCACCCCAAATGGTGATAAGTATATCATTCACATCGCTCTCGCGGCAGCCTTTAAGCGCGGCAATGGTGGTATCAATGCTGAACTTGTTATCGGGAGCGAAGCCCTTCCAGGTCCAAGCACCGCCAGCGAAAATAACGGGGCGGTCAAAAGCCTTGTTAACAGCAAACATTCTCTTATAGCGCTCAACATCGGTGCTGTAATAATCCCAATAAACAAGCGAAACGTTTTGAGGGAGAGCCGCTTTTTCTCTTATTTCCTCTAAATTATCGGCAGCATAGTAGTCATCATTATCAAGTGCTAATTTGCAGAACATATCGCTCCAAATCATCGGCTCAAAGCCATATTTGTTTGCAATTTCACAAACCTTGTGGAGATGCTTGTTTATCAAATCAAATCGGTTTGAATAACCATGCTCGGATAGATATTTACCGAGGCCAACACGATAAGCCTCATCCATACCGATATGAATTTTGCGTGTCTTAAAGCATTCGGCAAGAGTTGCAAAAATATCCTCTAAAAGCTTGTGAGTGTTTTCATCATCGATGAGAAGAATATCATCGCAGTCCCGAATCTTTTCATAGGAATCCCACCACTTAAAAATGCAGTTTAGGTGAGCGAGTGTTTGAATACAGGGGATAAGCTCAATGCCTTTTTTCTCGCAGTATGCATCAAGTTCCTTCATTTCTTCCTTTGTGTATCTTCCGCGAAGATGACCAAAGAAGGGCTGATTATCAACCTCAAAGGTATCCTCGGTATAAAGCATAAGGGTATTATAGCCCATCGCTGATAGTAAATCGGCATATTTCTTAACTGTCCGAACCTTCATAACACCGTTTCTTGAACAGTCAATCATAGCGCCTAACATATTTTTATTTTCCAAATTAACACATCTCCTTAGAAACTGTTGGTTGACAAGTTAATTATACCATAAATATGGGTTTATGCAATAAGAAAATCCCCGAAAAATCGGGGATTTTTTCTAATCCTTATTAAAGTCCTCAAGAATGAGACCTTCGTTCTTATCAAGCGCCCAACCTATATTCCACTCGCTTGTGAAAATGAGAATATTGTTGCCCTTAAAGTCCTGCACCCACTTGGTATCGGAGGTGAGGTTAAGGCTCTTAACATCAATATCCTTATTTCTTATCCAACGGATATATTGATAAGGAAGATTATTTCTTATAACCTCAACGTTATATTCGTTCTTAAGGCGATATTCGAGCACCTCGAATTGGAGAACACCAACAACGCCGACAATAACCCTCTCCATACCTGAATTAGGCTCGTGGAAAATCTGAATAGCACCCTCTTGAGCTATCTGCTCAACACCCTTAACAAACTGTTTTCTTTTGAGCGAGTCCTTTTGCTCAATCATAGCAAAATGCTCTGGGGCAAAGGTGGGTATACCCTCAAATTCAACCTGATTTTTTGCGGTGCAAATAGTATCACCAATGGAGAAAATACCCGGGTCAAAAACACCGATTATATCGCCGGCATAAGCCTCGTTTATAACCTGTCTTTCCTCAGCCATCATTTGTTGCGGCTGAGAAAGGCGCATACTCTTTTTGCCCTGTAAATGATAGTATTCTTGATTTCTCTCAAACTTGCCTGAACAAATTCTCATAAAGGTAATTCTATCTCTATGGGCTTTATTCATATTGGCTTGAATTTTAAATACAAATGCCGAGAAGTTTTCATCAAATGGAGAAACCTCGGTTCCATCCGCCGATTTGCGAGGCAGGGGAGATGTGGTCATTTTAAGGAAGTTTTCAAGGAATGGCTCAACACCAAAGTTAGTGAGTGCCGAGCCGAAGAAAACGGGAGTGAGCTCACCCTTTTGAACCTTTTCTAAATCAAACTCAAAGCTTGCTCCATCAAGCAACTCTATCTGGTCAACAAGCTCAGCTCTTTGATATTCGCCTATAAGCTCATCCATTTTTTCGGTATCGGTTATATCGCAGGGGATAGCAGTTAGCTTTTCCTGACCTTTATGAAATTCGTTAAAGGTCAATATTTGCCTTTTATCACGGTCAAAAACACCCTTAAAGCTAACACCGCAGCCAATGGGCCAGTTAACAGGATAGGTGCCAATACCAAATTCCTTTTCAAGCTCATCAAGAAGCTCAAATGGGTCGCGAGCCTCTCGGTCAAGCTTATTGATAAAGGTGAAAATCGGGATATGGCGCATAGCGCAAACCTTGAATAGCTTTCTTGTTTGCGCCTCAATACCCTTTGCCGCATCGATAACCATAACAACGCTATCGGCCGCCATAAGTGTTCTATAGGTATCCTCAGAGAAATCTTGGTGACCAGGGGTATCAAGTATATTTATGCAAAAGCCATCATATTCAAACTGCATAACCGAGGAGGTTATGGAAATACCTCTTTGTTTTTCAAGCTCCATCCAGTCGGAAACGGCATGCTTTGCGGTTGCCTTTCCTTTAACCGAGCCTGCGGTTTGGATGGCGCCTCCGTAAAGCAAAAACTTTTCAGTTAGTGTTGTTTTACCTGCATCAGGGTGGGATATAATCGCAAATGTTCTTCTGCGTGAAATTTCGTTTTTTAAGTTGCTCACAAATAATAACTCCTAAAGTGAAATTTTGCCTATATTTTTCTCGTTTATCTTAACTGAATATTTCGTTTCATATTCCTTCATAGCGGCATCAAAATATTCGTTGAATTTTTCTTCGAAAATGTCAGCCTTATAAGTGGGGAGACCCTCGCCCTCATATAAAACAAGGTATAGCCCCTCACTGCTTTTAATGATTTCGGTGTCGCCATTTTTCCTGTCTTTTGCGAAAACCCACTCGGAAAGGGATGATTCTAAATCCATAGAGCTAACATTATTCATCGCTCCGTAAATAGCCTTTGTTTCAAGGTCCTCGCTATAAAGATTTGCGGCAGTTGCGAAACGAAGAGAAGTGTTATCGCTCGTTTCGATTTCTTCCTTTAAGCTGCTTAAGAATTTATTGGCATATTCTTCGCTTCCGTAAGTAGCGTTAGTGGAATAAATAACCTTGATGTTTGCGGTTTTTTCATCATTTACCGAAATATCAGATTTCAGAATATAAACTGTGCATTCTTTATCGCCTTTTTCAAGATGGAAGTCATCCTTCTTAGCACCGCTATTAAAGGCAAACTTATCAATGATTTCATCATCGCCAAAGGAGTATTTCCCTGTCATATTCGAAATAACAAGCATATCAATAAGCTCGCGGTTAAGCTCGGTATCATAGTTTTCTTTATAATCCTTTATAATATCCGAATAAAGAGCGCTTTCAATATCATTAAGGGAAGAAGCCTCGCTTAAATTCTTATAGAGCTCTTCATATTTAAAGGTATATTTAAGAACGCTTGCAACCGAGTATTTTTCACTATGTTTATTATAGGCTTGCTTATATTCCTTATCGGTGATATCAAGGTTATCGTATAAGGAATCCTTATATTTTTTGGCAAGCAGCTCAATTTGTAAACATTCTCTTATATCCTTCTCAGTAACACCTCTGCCATACATATATTTAAAATATTCGGTATCACTTTTCTGGCCGCCCTTGGCATCCGCCTTCATTTCACCAATGATATAATCAATTTCTTTCATCTCGGCTTCATCGAGCGCAACACCGTTTTCCTTTGCCGCCTCGCAAAGAAGCAGGGTATTAGCAAGGTCTTTTGAAGCAAGGGATGAAAAATGGTCATACCAGGTGCCATCCTTATAATAACTCTTTTGCTTTTTTAGCGATTTATCTGCTTCAAGTCCCATAGTGGATAAATCTTCATAGTTCTCATTAACGAAATCTCTATATTCCTCATATAAGAAATATGAGAACTGCGCATTGTTTATTTCATAACTATTTGAAGTTAAGGCTATATCCTTGCGCAAGAAATATCCGTTATCAAGAAGCGCATTTACTGAGAAGTATATACCGACAACAAGCACAATTACAGCCACTGCCACCGCAGTAACAATAGCGCCTATTCTGTTAAGGCGTTTTTCCGCCGCTAACCTTTCTTGTTCTTTTTGTTGCTTTATTAAAAGAGCTTCCTCTTTCCTTTGTTTTTTAGTGTTCGTTTTTCCCATTATTTTAACACCTTTGAAAATTAATTTTTAAGCTCAGGCTCAAAGCCTAAATCGGATATAGCCGAAAGCGCTTTTTTGGCACATTCATCGCATCCGTTTATATAAACCAGCTTCTCATCAAGAGAAACCTTAAAGTTAAGTTTTTCGTTTTCTAATGCTGCGGAAATTCGCTTAACGCAACCCTCACACATCATACCTTCAACAAGAATTATCTTTTCCATATTCTTTCACCTCAATTAAAGTTTTTTACTCTTTCCTCCAAGCCTTAATGCATTTGATACAACACAAACCGAGCTTAGCGACATCGCAAGACCTGCAAGCATCGGGTTAAGCAGAAAACCACCAATGCCATATAGAACGCCTGCCGCAACGGGAATGCAAATTGTATTATAGCAAAATGCCCAGAATAAGTTTTGTTTTATATTGGTTATGGTAAAGCGGCTTAAATTTATCGCTTTTGGAACATCGATGGGGTCACTCTTCATAAGAACGATATCCGCCGATTCTATCGCAATATCACTTCCCGAGCCTATCGCACAACCAACAGTTGCGCTCGCAAGGGCAGGGGCATCGTTTATGCCATCACCCACCATTAAGCAATATCCATATTTTTCTTCGAGTGTTTCTATTATATCAGCCTTTTCGGTTGGGAGTACTTCGTAGTAAACCTCATCGGCACCGAGAGAAAATCCGATATGCTCGGCGCAAGCCTTGTTATCGCCCGATAAAAGAACGGTTTTTATCCCCATTTTTTTAAGGCGGTCAAAGGCATCTTTGGCGGTGGGCTTTAGCTTATCAGCAATGCCGATGACACCAAAAACTTTATTATCAAGCGCTATGAACATAACCGATTTTCCTTCACTCGAAAGCTTTGCTCCCTCGGCTTCATAAGGATTCTCGGTTATATTATTTTCATTTAGCAAGGCGGCATTTCCAACAAAAAGTGATTTTCCATCAAGCGTGCAGGCAACACCCTTGCCCGCAATGTTTTTATAATCGGAAACCTCGAGAGTTTCGGTTTCCTTTTCCTCGGCATATGAGCAAATTGCCTTTGCAAGCGGATGAGAAGAAAGCTTTTCGGCTGCCACTGCAAGAGAAAGGGCATATTTGCTATCTTCGGCAATAATATCGGTAACGAAAGGCTTGCCGATGGTAACCGTTCCCGTTTTATCAAAAACCGCAACCTTTATTTTATGAGTGCTTTCAAGAGCCTCTCCGTTTTTAATGAGTATTCCGTTTTTTGCGCCAAGCCCCATACCAACCATCATAGCGGTCGGCGTTGCAAGACCTAATGCACAAGGGCAGGCAATAACGAGAACACTTGTGAAAATTTGAAGAGAAAAGGAAATATCTCCCTTTATAATAAACCAAATAATAGCCGAGAGAATGGCTATCGCGATAACGATTGGCACAAACACACCTGCAACCTTATCGGCAACAGCCGAGATGGGAGCTTTTTTGTTTTGCGCATCCTCAACGAATTTTATTATCTTTGAGAGTGTTGTTTCTTTGCCAATGTGGGTCACTTCAATATATAAAACACCATCTAAATTAACGCTGCCACCTGTAACAACACTGCCAACTGTCTTTGCAACAGGTAGGCTTTCTCCCGTTAGCATTGATTCATCGGCGCTGCTTTCACCCTTTGTAACAACACCATCAAGCGGAATTTTCTCGCCCGGTTTCACAAGGAGTATCATTCCTTTTTTGATATCCTCAATGGGTGTTTTAAAGGTATCGTTTCCGCTAACAACAAGTGCAGTATCAGGGGTTAGCTCCATAAGCTTTTTGATAGCCGAAGCAGTTTTTTTCTTTGAGCGGTGCTCAAGGTGCTTACCTAACATAACAAGGGTTATCACCACCGCCACCGATTCAAAATAAAGCTTGTGAACTGCGTGGGGGTTATGGGGAATAGTGTAGGTCATAACAATACTGAATATGAATGATGCCGAGGCACCTATTGCCACAAGCGAGTCCATATTTGGATGCCCTTTAAACAGTGTGGAAAAACCCACGGTGAAGAACTTTTTTCCGATAATCATAACGGGAACTGTGAGCAAAATCTGTGTCAGCGCAAAGCCGAAGGGGTTCTTATCAATATCGAAGAAGGCAAGGGTTGGGATGTTATCAAACATCATTTGCCCCATAGAAATATAAAGCATCAAAGCTGATAAAATAAGAGCGCAAATTATCGGTGCAAAGCCGCCTTCCTTCTTTTCGGGCTCACGGGGGCTTTTATCCTGCGAGTTTATTTCGCTTATTCCAAAACCCGCCTTTTCAACAACCTTGAAAAAATCCTCGCTCGAAACTTTCGTTTCATCAAAAGTAACGGTCATTTTCTCGGTTATTAAATTAACATCGCATTCGCTAACTCCCTCGAGCCGAGAAACCACCCGTTCAACCGAGGAAGAACACGCGGCGCAAGCCATACCGCTTATTTTATATGTTTTTGTTTTCATAAGCTATTCACTCTCACCAAAGAACATAACATTATCGGTATTAACTTCCATATTATCATAATCGGTTACTTCTTTAATTTTAGCGGAATATTTATTAACAAGCTCTAAAACATAAGAATGGTCAACTGTCGGCAATGGGATATCACTTGTATCGTGGCACCACTCGGCCTCCCACTTTGCCATTTTCTTATAAAACTCACTCGCTCCAAAGCGAATACGGTTTTCGAACACATCGAGTTTATCCTCATCATATTCTTCTTTTCTTTCGAGCTTTTCTGCAATATAATCAAGGAACATCTTCCAACGGGGTAGGTGATAGGTGCCTATAAGACCCGACCACTCCTTCCAAGCATAGTCGAACAGTAAGCTATTCTCTTCATTTCCCCAAATGGTTATCTGCATTCTTGCGTTATATTCGTAAAGGTCTTTTTCTTCCTTTGTTGTGCCTAAGTTTCGAGCATCGCGTATCCACTTTTGAAGTGTCCATTCAGGGCGAAGGGCGAGCATTTTATCGATTTCAGCAAGTAGTTTTAAAAATTCTTCGCTATACTTTTTGAATGCTGTTATATCCTTTGCATAAAATGCCTTCGGAATTTCAAAATAAAGCTTTTGCGCATAGTTTGAAAGAAGCTGACGGCATAAATCCAAAAGGTCATATTTATACCCTTCGGTGTCACACTCCATCTTTTCAAGCTCTCTTATCACCTTTAACAAAAGCCTGTTGTCATAGTGAATATAGAAGCTATCCTGCGGACCTGTTCCACGAAGGTTTAAGCAGGGGCGAGTGCACAGAACAGTTCCGCGTTCAACGAAATCGGTATCATTTGTATAAACATTATCAATCAGCAATTTCCAAGCCTTTATAGCATTTTCATCCACTCTACCATAGCGACGCTCAATATATTCTTCTATCCATTCATAAATATCAACCGAGTCGCTTCTTGTGAGCATCTCGAGTGCTAAATCATAGAAAACAGGGTTTGTTCCAATGCCCTCCATAAATAGCCCCGTTCCGATAGCCGAGGGGGCAGTTTCCTTTGCAACATTAAATCGGTTTTTAGCAGTTAAGGGCAAATCACCATGCAAACTGCTCATTCTTCCGCCAAAGTTATGAAGAACACCCTGAACATAGTTATAGCCCCAGAAACCATCAAATTTAATCGGGTATTTAGAGTTGAGGTCGAGAATTAAAAGCTTGTCCTTAGGAACTGCTTTTGCAATATCCTCGCGAATGGACCAAGCCTGCATAACCCAAACGCTATTTTCATCAAAGGCATCATAAAGCTCGGAAATGGTTTTTCCAACCTGATGGAGATATTCGCTTCCCTCAACGGGAGGATGACCCTCGTGAAACGGGTCGCAAGCATAAAAACCGTATGTTCCAAAAATCTCCTGTTGATGCTTCATAAAGGTCATTCCAACCTTTTTAAATAGCGGGTCAAGTGGGTCAAGCTCGGTTGTGTGACCGATATTGTTCCAGGTTTTCTTAACCATAAAGTTGCTGTTCGGGAATTTCTCTTTCATAAGGTTTGGAACGAATCCCGAGTAGCCCTGCTGAATGGGGTGCATATCAAATTCGAGCTCTCTTGCAAGAATTTTCTTGCCGAGCTTCTTGTGCTCCTCTATCCAGCTCATAGGTAAGGGGCCTGCGTGCCCCTCAAGATTTGTCATCCATTGCCAAGCGAGGAAGGCAGGGCCCGCAAGGAAGCTTCTTGCCTCAATATCGGTAAAGCCAAGCTCGATTAATGTGGCATACCAAACTGCCTCGGTGCCCGTTATGGCAAGCGGCATATTGATACCGTTAAGCGCCATCATATCTATCTCATATTCCCAGCGCTCCCAGTCCCACCAAGGCGCACTATAGGAATGTGTGCAGTAGTTCATATATGAACGGTATTTTTGTTCAATCACTCGGCGATAGGGCTTTGGTAGGGGAAGCTCACCCTTTATTTCGGGAATTCGCTTTCCGCACCAAGAGATATGTTGCTTTAGGGTATATTTTAAATACCAACCGAGAGCGGCGGCGATGGAGCCCTTGTTGTTTCCTTTGAGAACAACCTTTCCATTATCGCCCGATAACTCGAAAACATCCTTTCCGTTTTCACTCTCGATAAGCTCAAATATAAATTCATCAGAATAACCGGGTAAAAAACGCTCGGCAAGATTTTTTAAAGTTTGCATTTTTATTCTCCTAAATAATAAAAAGTTCCAAAATAAATACAATAGCGCAGCAGCTAACCGAAACACCAAAAAGTCCAACACCGAAGTAGGCGAGCAGCACTCCGACAATAAGCGCCGCAAGACCCGACCAAACACTTCCTGTTGCTTCAAGAATAGCGGGGAAGGTCATAACAGCGAGGGTAACATAGGGCACATAGTAAAGGAATGAGCGCAGTGTTATGTTGGTTATCTTTTTGCGAATAAGTGTTAGCGGTAGAATGCGGATAAGAACGGTTACTGCCGCCATTGTCAGAATATAAACATAAGGGTTAATTTGCATTTTCTTGTTCCTCCTCATCTTTTATGGGGAACAAAATAGCCGCAACGAGAGAAATAACAACCGTTAAGATTATTATTCTAAAGCCTTGCGAAATTTTGCAAAGGTAGGGTAGCTTTGCAAAGGCAAAGCTCAGCGCCATACCAATAAAAACAAGGAAAGCAATAATTTTGTTTTTTCTTGCAGGGGGGATGATTATAGCAATAAACATTCCAAAAAGTCCAACACTCAAAGCGTTGACTATACTCACAGGCAACAAATTACCAAGCACAACGCCAAGGCAGGTGCCTGCCGCCCAACCGGGAATGGAAACACTCATCGCTCCGTATGTATAAAGGGGGTTAAGTGTCCCCGGAACAGTCACCGAAATAGCAAAAATTTCATCGGTAACATCAAAGCCGATAAGTAACCTATGCCAAATAGAAGTATCGGGCGAGAGCTTTTGACTCAATGCGCAGGACATAAGCAAATATCTCGCGTTAACGATTATTTCCATAATAATCAGTTCGATAAGCGGCGCGCCTGCGGCTATAAGCTCAAAGCCTGCATATTCGCCTGCCGATGCATTCGTGAGCAGACTTGATATCGTGGCTTGAAGGGGAGTCAGTCCCGCGTTCTTTGCCGCAATTCCAAGTGCGAACGAAACTGCAAAATAACCGAGGGCAATAGGGATTCCATCCTTAAGCCCCCGTTTGTACCAAGAGTTGATTTGTGGCATTATTCTTCTCCTAAAAAGTTTAAAATATCTTGCGTTACCTCTTGCTTGCAGGTATCGTTAAGTATTTCGTGGCGGCAATTCTTATAGAGCTTTAGCTGAACGTTTTCTTTGCTGTTTCTCTTTAAACTATCGAAAACTGTTTTAACACCCTTGCCATAATTGCCAACAGGGTCATCCTCTCCCGAAATCAAAAGAAGGGGAAGAGAGCTGTCTATTTCCTTAAACCAGGTTTTTGAGTTTGCAAGGCTTATTAGCATAATAAGGTCGTGCATAGCGCAAACGCAGAATTTAAAGGTGCAGAATTTATCCGCCGCATATTTTTCTATAATTTCCTTATCCTTTGTCAGCCAGTTATAAGGCGAATCCTTTTCGAATCGCTTGTTATAAGTTCCAAAGGCGATTTTTTGGGTGAGCGGTGAAACATACCTTTCACCCTTGAGTTTTTTAAGTATATCGGTTATAAGCAGGCCAAAGGGCGCGGCAACGTTTGGACCTGCGGTGCCGCAAATAATGAGCTTGCTATAATATTTTCCGTATTTAAGCGCCGCAATTCGAGCAATAAACGAGCCCATAGAATGTCCCATAACGGTGAGCTTTTTATCGGGATATAGCGCCATAACCTGACTTGCAAAGCGGAAGGTATCATCAACCAAATGCTCCCATCCGTTTTCGCTTGCAATAAAGCCGAGCTCACTCTCATCGGCGGCGGTGGTTCCGTGGCCCAAATTATCATAGCCGAAAGCAAGATAACCTTCGTTTGCCAAGGCTTCCATAATTTCGTGGTATCTTCCCATATGCTCGGTCATTCCGTGAATAATATGGAAAAGTCCTTTTATTTCACCATCGGGAATGTATAAAACACCATTAAGGTCGTGAATGCCGTCCGAGCTTTTGGTTGCGGCTTTTCTTATTACAAATCCCATTATTTTTCCTCCTCGCTAAAGGTAGTTGCGCATTTAACTGCGCGTTTCCATCCGTTTTTGAGCCTTGCGCGTTCATCACTATCTAACGAAGGCTCAAATGAAAATACTTCGGATGAGGCTTTGCCTATATCCTCTTCGGTGTAAAAGCCAACTGCAAGACCTGTAAGCATAGCGGCACCGAGAGCGGTTGCTTCAACCGATTTTGGACACAAAACCTTAGTGTTCGAAATATCGGCTTGAAACTGCATTAAGAACTTATTTTGAGCGGCTCCGCCATCTGCCCGAAGAGAGCCGATTTTAAGACCTGTATCGGCGGCAAGAGCCTCAATTAAATCATTTGTTTGATATGCTATTGATTCGAGAGCCGCGCGGACAATATGATTTCTGCCGGCTCCCCTTGTAAGACCGCAAATGGTGCCTTTTGCATACATATCCCAATAAGGCGCTCCAAGTCCTGCAAAGGCAGGAACGATATAAACCCCCTCACTGCTATCAATAGCGGTAGCAAGTGCCTCGCTTTCGGCAGAAGAGGCGATAAGCTTCAATTCATCGCGTACCCACTGAATAACTGCACCACCAATGAAAACACTGCCCTCAAGAGCATATTTTGTATTTTCGCCTTTTCTTGTGGCGGCGATGGTGGTTAGAAGTCCGTTTCGGCTGTCATAAGGTGTATCGCCTGTGTTCATAAGTAAGAAACAGCCTGTTCCATATGTGTTTTTCATATCCCCTGCATTAAAGCAGTGTTGACCGAAAAGAGCGGATTGTTGGTCACCCGCAATACCCGATATTGCAATATCGGTTCCCAAAATGTTGGCAAACCCGTAAATCTCACTGCTGGAGCGCACCTCGGGGAGCATACTTTCGGGAATATCTAAAATATCAAGCAGCTTTTTATCCCAACATAGCTTATGAATATCAAAAAGCATAGTTCGGCTTGCGTTTGTATAATCGGTGATATGCACCTTGCCGCCTGTCAGCTTCCAAACAAGCCAAGTATCAACGGTGCCGAATAGAAGTTCACCCTTTTGAGCCTTATCTCTTGCCTCAGGCACATTATCGAGCAACCATTTGATTTTGGTTGCCGAAAAATAAGCATCAATTTTAAGTCCTGTTGTCTTTCGGATATAATCCTCCAAGCCTTGTGATTTTAACTGCTCACAAATATCGGCAGTTCTTCGGCATTGCCAAACTATTGCATTATAAATAGGCTCGCCCGTTGTTTTATCCCAAACGATAGTGGTTTCTCGCTGATTAGTGATACCAATAGCGGCAATCTCTTCAGGTGAGATATTGCTCATGGTTATAACCTCGGTCAGAGCGGAATATTGGCTCGAATAGATTTCGAGCGGATTATGTTCAACAAAGGATGCCCTTGGATAAATTTGAGTAAATTCGTGTTGAACACAATTGATAATATTAAATTCCTTATCAAAAAGAATTGCCCTCGCACTTGTTGTTCCCTCATCGAGAGCAAGAATATATTTTTTATTTTTCATCGGTGTTCACCATTATTCTCGGAACTCTCGGAGATATTCCGCAAACGATTTCATAGTTTATGGTAGAGCATATATCGGCAAGAGTGTGAGCGGGTAAGTCTTTTCCGAAAAGAATTACCTCATCACCCATTTTTGCATCTATATCGCTAACATCAATTGAGAGTTGGTCCATACAAACTCTGCCAATAATATTTGCTTTCGTTCCGTTTATAAGAACATAGGCCTTATTTGATAGCGCTCGTGGATAACCATCGGCATAGCCTGCGGCAACGGTGGCAATTTTCATATCTTTTTCGGCAGTAAAGGTTCTTCCGTAGCTAACTGTATCACCCTTTTTAATGGTCTTAACCATAGAAACAACCGATTTTAAGGTCATAACGGGGATAAGCTTTTCTTTAAGCTTTAGATTTGATGATGGGGGGAGTCCGTACAGAACAATTCCCGGGCGGCACATATCGAGCAGTTTTTCATTGTCAAGCAAGGATGCCGCAGAATTGCAGCAGTGACAAGTATTAGGCTCTAAACCTGCCTCCTTGAATTTTTTAACCGCATTTGAAAAACGAGCGTACTGAATATCGGTGAATCCATCTTCCTCTTCTTCGCTTCTGTCAGCCGAGGCAAAATGGGTGAATATTCCATCAAACTGAAGTCCTGAAAGCTGTGCCGCGGCAATAGCATCCTCAATTTCGCGATAGTCTTCATCTCGGCAGTCAAACCCGAGGCGGCTCATTCCGGTATCAAGCTTAATATGTATCTTAATTTTAACACCGCTTTTGGTGGCTTTTTCGGATAGAGCGGCGGCATATTCGCTCGAATAAACAGTTTGGGTTATATTTTGCTTAGCAAGGGTTTCGGCCATATCGGCAGGTGTGTATCCAAGAATTAAAATATCGGCCTTTATTCCCATCTCGCGAAGCTGCATAGCCTCATCAATGTTGGAAACTGCAAAACAGTCACTCCCGCATTTTTCAAGAACGGGCGCAACATCATAAACCGAGTGCCCGTAAGCATTCGCCTTCACAACCGACATTATCTTAGCACCCTTGGTGCTTTTTCTTATTTCATTAAAGTTGTTTCTCAGCGCCGAAAGGTCTATTTCGGCCCAAGTTCTGTGTAAAAAATCCAAGGTCATACCGCCTTTAATATAATTTAAGCATAATAACTTATTATATATTATACCATCTAATTCAATTTTTTCAATTGCCTTTTGCAAAAAATTGCAAAGGGGATGCCTATAAGACTCAAAACAAACCAAAAAAATGAATAGAGCGCGCAAATTTGCCCTAAAAAATTTAGCGGCATTTTGCTGTAATCCCAAACATTTTTCTTTAAAATGATGTTGAAAATAACACCAAAAACAAGCTCGATAGATGTAATTATAAAGGAGCCCACAATCGCCTTGAAAAATAGCGTAGTATTACGCATTTTTTCGCCTATTTTGCTAAAAATAACAAAGCAAATTCCACCCGCTGAAATCATGCTCGGGTGGGTGTGTCCTCGCCATAAAATTTCAATTATTCCGTAAGTTAGCCCTCCGATACCGAAAAGCAAAAATTTAGTTTTTCCTTTGTTCAAAATAACCACCCGTGAATATTATGGGTAAAAAAAGTTTTTATATACTGCCCATTGTAAAGGCTTAAAAAATGGTGTACAATATATAAGGCGAAAATTTTGCAATTCTCGGAGGAGAAGAAAATGAGAAAGACAAAAATAGTATGTACGTTGGGTCCTGCTTGCTCGGATGAAAAGACCATTGAGCAGATGTGTAAGGCGGGTATGAATGTCGCAAGACTTAACTTTTCACATAATACTCACGAAGACCACAAAAAGAGGATAGAAGCAGTTAAAAGGGTTAGAGAAAGATTGGGTCTTCCTATAGCAATTTTGCTTGATACAAAGGGCCCTGAATATCGCATCAAAACCTTTAAGGATGGCAAGATATTCTTAAATGAAGGCGATGAATTCACCTTCACTGCGAAGGATATTGAGGGCGATGAAAAAGGGGTTTCCATAAATTATAAAAATCTATCAAAGGATCTCGAAGTCGGCGATAAAATTCTTCTTAATAACGGGCTTTTAACCTTTGAAGTGGTTGAACTCACCGAAACCGATACCATTTGCAAGGTGCTTATCGGCGGCGAGCTTTCGGATAGAAAGAGTATGAGCTTCCCAAATAAAACCTTAAAGCAAATTTATCTTAGCGAACAGGATAAAAAGGATATTCTTTTTGGAATAGAAAACGATGTTGATTTCATCGCTTGCTCTTTTGTTTCCTGCGCTCAGGATGTTTTGGATGTCAGAAATTTCCTTAAGGAAAACGGAAACGAAGAAATAGATCTTATAGCAAAAATTGAAAACCGTTCAGGTGTTGATAATATCGAGGAGATTTGCGAGGTTTCGGATGGTATAATGGTCGCTCGTGGCGATATGGGTGTTGAGATTCCCTTTGAAGAGCTTCCTGCCATTCAAAAGAAGATTATAACAACCTGTCGAATGTTAGGAAAAAGAGCTATAACCGCAACCGAAATGCTTGAGTCTATGATTCACAATGCAAGGCCAACAAGAGCCGAAATATCCGATGTTGCCAATGCGGTTTATGATGGAACAAGTGCTATCATGCTTTCGGGCGAAACAGCTGCAGGAAAATATCCCGTTTTATCGGTTGAAACTATGGCGAGAATTGCCGAAAAAACCGAGCAAAGCATTCACTATGAAAAGCGCTTTGCAAACACTGAATTTCATATTAAAAACACGCTTGATGCAATATCCCATGCCACCTGCGGAATGGCTATCGATATAGGCGCCAAGGCGATAACCGTTTGCTCGCTTTCGGGTATGACTGCGCGAATGGTTTCCCGCTTCCGCCCACCTGTTGATATAATAGGACTCACCACCGATGAAAAAACTTGGCGCGAGCTTGCGCTTTCGTGGGGTGTGCAGCCTGTAATATGCGAGAATTTCACCTCAACCGATGTGCTTTTCTATACTGCGCTTAATCTCACCACCGAGAAGCTAAAGCTTTCTTCAGGGGATAGAATAGTAATCACCGGTGGAGTAACCAACGGAAAATCAGGCAACACCAACTTGATTAAGGTTGATAAGGTTAAATAAATGAGAGAAATTCTTGCTGAACGACTTAAAATGTGTAGAAAAGCTAAGGGGTATACGCAGGCACAGGTTGCGATATATTGTGATATCACCGAAAAGGCTTACCAAAATTATGAATTGATGACAAGGGAACCGAAACTTGAAATCATTGTAAAACTTGCAGATTTATTCGGTGTTTCGGTAGATTATCTTGTTGGTAGAGAAAAATAAAAATGATGTGTAGAAAAATCTACACATCATTTTTTTATTTTGTAATCTCGCTGAATGTATCAAACAGCCTGTTTGCAAGAGGCATCATTTTTTCCTTGCTCACCTTGACTATTTGCCTATCAAAAGTAACAAGTCCGTTTGTTTCATCCTCAACATCGCTGAGCTGGGTGAGGATGGTGCCGCAAAGCGCATTTTCTTTTATTGCAGGGATAATCTGCTTGTCATAAAGCTCTATAAGGGCATTTTCAAACTCTTTTGTTGTTAAGTTTTTGCTATAACCAAAGGTCGAGGAGGTGTTAAAGGAATGCTCGAGAATTTTAGAAGAATATCCGCCAAATTCCGATAGAATAAGCGGCCGCGTATATCCTTTCTTGAATTTTAGCTTTTTAAAATATATGTGATGGCTCTCAACATCGCTGCATGCTTCAAAAAACCACCCCGAAGTGCTATCAAAAATTCGGCTTGAATCAAGGGCGGAAAGCTCCTTATAAATCCTATTTGCATCATATTGCCCCCAACCCTCGTTGAATATTGTGTAATAGCAAACCGAGGGGTGATTATAAAGGTGAGAAAGGGTGCTTTTGCAGCCTTCTTCAAAAAGCTGCTTGCGTTTTTCGCTTGCTCTATGTGTGATACCCCTTTTTAAGCCTATTGTTGGCAAAGCGGTGTCAATTAGAAAGCTATACTTTCCGTTATTCACCATATCCTGAAAAACAATCATTCCATATTTATCGCAGTAATAATAGAATAAATCGGGCTCAATTTTAATATGCTTGCGAAGTGTGTTAAAACCTAAGCTCTTCATGGTGAGTATATCAAAGATATAACCCTCGGGCGAAGTGGGAGTATATATTCCATCCGAAAAATATCCTTGGTCTAAAATTCCATGGAAAAAGTATGGCTTTCCATTAAGAGCGATAAAGGCTTTGCCATTTTTCTCTACCTTGGATATCGTTCTAAGGGCAAAATACGAATCTATCTTATCCTCGCCGCTTTTGAGCGTGAAGCTATAAAGGTGAGGGTTTTCGGGAGACCAGTTGATAGGGTTTTCTATTTTTATAACTGTTTCTTTGCCCTTAAAGGTGTGTTTTAGCTCTTTATCATTTGCAAAAACGGTTATCTCTTTCTCATCTTCACCGCCGAAAACCTCAATTTTAACACTATCAAGTGTTGGCGTTATTTTGATGTTTTCAATATAATTTTCTCGAACACTTTCAAGCCAAACACTCTGCCAAATGCCGCTTATTGGGGTATACCACATTCCGCCGCGTTTTTTTCTTTGTTTTCCGCAAGGGATATCGGTGTCAAGTGTGTCGGTAATCTCAACGTGAATCGTGTTTGTATCCTCTAAAAAGGCAGTTATATCGGCACAAAAGGGTAGATAACCGCCTATGTTTTCGCAAACGAATTTTCCGTTTATAAAAATTCTTGCAATTTGGTCGGCAGCGCCAAAATGAAGCAAAACCTTGCCCTTGTTAAAGCCATCAGGCAGCGAAAAAGAGCGGCGATATATGTATTTTTCATCCGTTCCTAACTGCCTCTCAATACCCGATATTCTCGATTCGGGAGGATAGGGAACAGTTATGCTGCCAAGGGGAGTTTCTTTCTCGTTTTTGAGTAAGATAAGCTCCCATTTTCCGCAAAGCGAAATATAAGAATCACGCTTTAAGAGAGGGCGCGGATATTCATCCCAAGAAATTTTTGAGCCGACTTCAAATGGAGCTTTTAAGGCATTAAACATAAACTACACCTCGTAATCAGTATTTATTGGATGAATAACATCGGCTCCCTCTGATGAGGGAGCTGTCAGCAAAGCTGACTGAGGGAGAGACTTTTTAACCGCTAAATCTATATGTTCGCACACACCATTGAAATTGCGGACAATATCTAAATTGCAAATTCTCAATACTGTTAAATTCATGCTTTCTAATTCTTTTGTGCGAATATTGTCTTTTCCTATTTGTTCTGCGGTATAGTGACCGCCACCATCGAGTTCAATAACGAGCCTTGCTTTAGCACAGTAGAAATCCACTATGTAGTCTCCGATGGCTTTTTGTCTTTGAAAGCGAATGGTATAATTGCGCAAAAACTCATACCACAGTTTTCTCTCCCACGGTGTCATATTCTTTCGTAGCGCTTTTGCAAGAGGGATATTTGATTTATTATATTTTTTCATATTCTCTCCCTCCGCCAAAACTGAAGTTTTGCCACCTCCCTCGTCAGAGGGAGGCTATCTTGTAAAATAAATCTTTAGCTATTTCAATATAACATTCATTCATTAAATTTTCAAGTTAAACAAAAAAGGGGTTATCTCTCAAAAATAAGAGATAACCCTGATTTTTAAACATTAAATCTAAACAGAACGATGTCGCCATCTTTCATAACATATTCCTTGCCTTCACTTCTAACAAGGCCCTTTTCCTTTGCGGCAACCATATTTCCGCCGCATGCCATAAAGTCATCGTAAGCCACAACCTCGGCGCGAATAAATCCGCGTTCAAAATCGGTGTGAATTTTACCTGCGGCTTGCGGAGCCTTGGTGCCTTTGGTGATGGTCCAGGCTCTCACTTCGGGTTTACCCGCAGTTAAGTAAGAAATAAGACCTAAAAGTGAATAGCACTTTTGAATCATTCGGTCAAGTCCCGAACGCTCAAGTCCGAGCTCTTCAAGGAATAAAACCTTTTCCTCATCATCAAGCCCCGAAATTTCGGCTTCGAGAGCTGCGCAAATAGGAAGAATTTCAGCTTTCTCGCGAAGAGCAATTTCCTTAACTGTTGCGAAATGGGTGTTATCATCAATACCGCCCGAAAAATCGTTTTCGCTCATATTGCAAGCATAGATAACAGGCTTTGCTGAGAGAAGGGAAGTGGTATTTAATATATCGATTTCGCTTTCATCGAGAATTTCAATGCTTCTTGCAGGAAGTCCTTTTTCAAGGTGAGCGATAAGCCTTTTAAGAAAATCAACCTCGGTTGCGAAAGATTTGTCACCTTTGAGCGCCTTACTTGCCTTATCGAGTCGGCGAGTGGCTATTTCAATATCCGAGAAAATAAGCTCAAGGTTTATCGTTTCAATATCACGTGCTGGGTCAACGCTTCCCTCAACGTGAATAATATCATCGCTTTCAAAACAGCGAACAACGTGAACAATAGCATCAACCTCGCGAATGTTTGAAAGGAACTTGTTGCCGAGGCCTTCACCCTTTGAGGCACCTTTAACAAGACCCGCAATGTCAACAAATTCTATAACCGCAGGGGTGAATTTATCGGGGTTGTAAATCTCGGCTAATTTTTCGAGTCGCTCATCGGGAACGCTAACCATACCAACGTTCGGCTCAATGGTGCCGAACGGATAGTTAGCCGATTGCGCCCCCGCATTTGTTATTGCATTAAAGAGTGTAGATTTTCCAACATTTGGAAGTCCCACCATACCTAATTTCATAAGTTTTCATCCTTTAAAATTTAATCACTTAAACAATTATACATACAAAAGAGCGACATTTCAAGGAAAAGAAGAAAAAAGGATATAAAATACTTTATTTTTTCAGTAATATATAGTATAATTATTTTGAATAATTATACTTTCGAGGTGGAAGTTTATGAAAACGAAATATTCAGTTGAGCTTAACAAAATGATAAAGGAGTTCTCTCTGGAAACACTTTTTGTTCCTGAGGATTTAGATGAGAGAAAGATATGTATCCCCGAGATTAACCGCCCTGGTCTTCAAATGGCGGGATATTATGAGTTTTTTGATGCCGATAGAGTGCAAATTTTCGGCAAGAGTGAGCAAGGGTATCTTCTCGGCTTTAATGATAGCGATGCCGAGCAACGACTTCACGAGTTCTTTTCTAAAAAACCTGTTGCGGTTATCGTTGCGAGAGGTCTTGCAGTTTCGGATATGTTTGTTAATATCGCTATGGAATATGGTGTTCCGCTATTCAGAACTGCTGACAGCACCTCTGATTTCACAGCGGCGCTAATCGCCTTCTTAAATCTTCACTTGGCACCGCGAGTAACACGCCACGGTGTTTTGGTTGAAGTTTATGGTGAGGGTATTTTGCTTCTTGGTGAGAGCGGCGTTGGTAAAAGTGAAACTGCGATGGAGCTTGTAAAGCGTGGCCACCGACTCATAGCTGATGATGCGGTTGAAATCCGCAGGGTATCAAATAAATCTCTCGTTGGAACAGCACCCGATAATATCCGCCACTTCATTGAGCTTCGCGGTATCGGTATTATAAATGCAAGTCGTATCTTCGGTGCAGGTGCTGTTAAATTAACCGAGAAAATTGACCTTGTTATAAATATGGAGCAATGGGATGCCAATAAGGTTTATAACCGAATGGGGCTCGAGGATGAATACACCGAGATATTAGACCTTAAAGTGCCTTCGGTTACAATACCGATTAAGCCCGGTAGAAATCTTGCAATTATTATCGAGGTTGCGGCAATGAACAACCGCCAGAAGAAGCTTGGCTATAACTCGGCGGAAGACCTGCTCCAGCGCCTTGGTATGACCGATGATGCGCCTGTGAAGAGCGTTGAGAAGAATGTTGACCCGTTTTAATTAGAGGAGTTTCGTTTTAATGTATAGAATAGGCGTTGATTTAGGCGGCACCAATATTGCTGTTGGTGTTGTTGATGAAAATTATAATATAATAGGCCGAGCAAAGAGAAAAACCAATGCTAAAAGAGGAGCCGAAAGTGTTTGTGATGATATAGCCGCAGCGATAAGAGAAGCAGCTGAGGAAAGCGGACTTTCTCTTGATGATATAGCATCCTTCGGCATTGGAACACCGGGATCTGTTGATACTAAAAACGGTATTATAAAATCGGCGGGGAATCTCCAATTTTTTGATGTTAACTTAAAAGAAATGTTAAAGGAAAGATTGGGCAAGGATTTCACAGTTGAAAATGATGGCAATGCCGCGGCATACGGAGAGTATATTGCGGGCGCAGGAAAAGGCACCGAGAATTTTATTGCAATAACACTCGGCACAGGTGTTGGCGGTGGAATAGTTATCGGCGGCAAGATTTACACAGGCTCTAACTTCGCGGGTGCCGAGCTTGGCCACATGATTATAAATATGAATGGCGAATATTGCACATGCGGCAAGCACGGATGCTTTGAGGCTTATGCTTCGGCGACCGCCCTTATTCGCCAAACCATAGCAAAAATGAATAAATATCCCGATAGTGTTATGTGGGAGCTTTGCGGCAAGGATATAAACAATGTTAACGGCAAAACTGCATTTGATGCCAACAGGATGGGTGATAAGGCAGGAAAAGAAACTATTGATGAATATATATCCTATCTCGCAACAGGTGTTTCAAATATTATAAGCGTTTTTCAGCCCGATGTTCTTTGCATCGGCGGAGGTATATCGGGAGAGGGTGAAGCCCTTATAAATCCCGTTGCAAACTATTTTTCTGATGTTAAATCATCAAAGAAGGTTGGCAAAGCAACCAAGATTTTAGCCGCGCGGCTCGGCAACGATGCAGGAATTATCGGTGCCGCATACATGAATGTTTAGGTGAGATTATGAAACTTGATAACTTTATAGCTTCGTTAAAGGAAAACAAAATAGATTATCTCCTTTGCGAGCCGATGAGGAACCACACAAGCTTTAAAATCGGCGGAGATGCGGATGTGTTTATAAAGGTAAAAAATATAGATGAGCTTACCCTTGCTATTAAAAAGGCAAAGGATTTTTGTGTGCCATATTTTATTTTGGGCAAAGGCTCTAATTTGCTCGTTTCGGATAACGGAATTGAGGGAGCGGTGATTTCACTTTTAGCACTTGATGAGATTTCGGTTGATGGGGATATGCTAACCTGCTCGGCAGGGGCCGCTCTTTCTTCAGTTTGCAGAGCCGCCCTCGATAACAGCCTTTCGGGACTTGA